>JBBQUN010000078.1:0-17599 GCA_038212405.1 Acidimicrobiales bacterium
AAGCCGAAGTAGAACGTCGAAATCGAGGACTCGCGTCCGATGATCAGGGAGTCGAGAGCAACTGGTCGACAGGAGCGAATTCGTCAGTCAGCACTCGCGCGCCGTCGAGCCACGCGTCGAGCTCATCGTCGACATGGGCAACATCGTCATCGCCACGCCCGCGCGCAAGCGCATCGATGGCACCGGCGTCGATCGGCCGGTGTGAGGCGACGAGCACGAAGTTGCCGCCGGCTTCGGCTGCGAACTTCTGCGGAGAGGACACGACCGCAACGTGTTCGAAGACTTCTCGCAACGTTGCCACCTCGGCCCGAGCGAATGAGAGCGGCGGGTAGTCGATCAGGTTGATGAGGTAGACGCCATCGTCGACCATCACCCGGTCGACCTCGCGCGTGAACTCGACGGTCGTGAGATGCCACGGCACGGCCAAGCCCCCGAACGCATCCCCAAGGACGAGGTCATAACGATCATCGGCTTGTTCCAAAAGCCCGGTGCGGGCGTCACCGGTTCGAACCTGTAAATCGTCGGTGAGCACCAATCCCATCTCGTCCTCGACCAGTTCGACGATCGTCGGGTCGAGTTCGAGCACCAAGTTGTACGAACCCGGGTACTCGGCCTCGATCCAGCGGGGGAAGGTGAAACCACCACCACCAACGTGCATCGCCGCCAGTGGCGTTCGTTCCGGGAACATCCCTTCGATCGCGTCGGCGAAGGAAAGCGAGTAATCGAACTCCAGGTGGCTCGGGTCTTCGAGATCGACATAGGAATGGCGCAGTGTGTCGAGGATGAGGAAACGACCGCTTCCCTCCTCCTCATCCGGCACCACACGGGCGCAGAAGTACGCGCTCTCGACCTGGCACGGCCCGATGAGCGAATAGTTGAACACACTCGCCAAAGCCAGAGCGCCAACTGTGGTACCAACGACCGACTTCTGCGACTTCTGCGACTGACCAAGAACGGTCCAGACGACCAGGCCAAGCGCGGTGATGAGGATTCCCGAGCCAACGACGATCGTGGTCGAGGAGACTCGCGCAACGAACACGAAACCAGTCATGAACGATCCGAACAGTGCGCCGGCGGTGCCGAGAGCAGAGAAACGACCAACTGTTGCGCCCGTGGATTCCAGATCGAGCAACTGGAGCTTGACGACGGTGGGCGAGATGGCCGAGAGCATGGCTGCCGGCACGAAAAGCCCGAGGAACGTGAGCATCATCAATCCCACGATCGAGTTCGCCCCCACCGAAGGCCCGACCACGCGTATGACGGGGATGATGAGGAAGGTCAGCAACCCACCCCCGACCAGCAGCGGTCCGAGCAAACGCCGCGGCGGATGCCTGTCGGCAAGTGCGCCGCCGCCCCAGGTGCCGATAGCGATACCGGCGAGGACGACACCGATGATGGTGGTGAAGGTCTCGAGCGTGACGCCGACATACGGCGCAAGAAGCCGCCCGGCCACGATTTCGAGCACCAGGATCACGAACGAGGTGGTGAAGACCAAGCCTTCAGCAAGCCTGCTGGGGAGTCTGGTGGTGGCGGGTCGCTCCGTGGCAATCATCACGGCCGAGTATGCCCTCGCTGACCGCGAGGTGGTCAGTCAGATGACCCGGGTCGACGAGCGACTACGGTGCCGAACAGTTCGATCATCGACCAGAAAGAGGGCACATGCCTCAGGAAGTACGTGGTGTCATCGCTCGCGCCAAGGGCGAGCCCGTCACGGTGGAGACCATCGTCGTTCCCGATCCCGGACCGGGCGAAGCCGTCGTCGTGATCCAGGCATGCGGCGTCTGTCACACCGACCTCCACTACCGAGAGGGCGCCATCAACGACGAGTTCCCGTTCCTCCTCGGCCATGAGGCCGCCGGCATCGTCGAATCGGTCGGCGACAGCGTCACCGACGTCGCTCCCGGCGACTTCGTGATCCTCAACTGGCGCGCTGTCTGTGGCCAATGCCGCTCATGCCTCAAAGGCAAGCCGCAATACTGTTTCGACACGCACAACGCCACGCAGAAGATGACCCTTACCGACGGCACCGAGCTCTCGCCCGCCCTCGGTATCGGAGCCTTCTGTGAAAAGACCCTGGTTGCCGCCGGACAGTGCACCAAGGTCAATCCCGAGGCCAAGCCCGAAGTTGCCGGGCTGCTCGGCTGTGGCGTCATGGCCGGCATCGGTGCCGCCATCAACACCGGCGAGGTGACGAGGGGCGATTCCGTCGCCGTGTTCGGCTGCGGCGGTGTCGGCAACGCCGCCCTCGAAGGCGCTCGCCTTGCTGGTGCCAGCATCATCATCGCCGTCGACATCGACGACACGAAGCTCGAATGGGCCAAGGGCTTCGGTGCCACCCACACCATCAACTCCTCGAACGTCGATCCCGTCGAAGCAATCCGTGCTCTCACCAATGGCAACGGCGTCGACGTCGCCATCGAGGCAATCGGCCTGCCCCAGACCTACGAGCAAGCGTTCTACGCCCGTGACCTCGCAGGAACCGTTGTGTTGGTCGGTGTACCGAACCCCACCATGAAGGTCGAGCTCCCGTTCATCGAGATCTTCGGCCGAGGCGGGGCGCTCAAGTCGTCGTGGTACGGCGACTGCCTACCGGCGCGCGACTTCCCGATGCTCATCGACCTCTACCTCCAGGGTCGTCTCAACCTCGGTGGCTTCGTTTCGGAGACCATCAGTCTCGACGACGTCGAAGAGGCGTTTCACAAGATGGAACGGGGCGAGGTCCTTCGCTCGGTGGTGCTGCTGTAACACTGCACCTGCTCCGCAGGTGGGGCGCCGCAACACTGCACCTGCTCCGCAACACTGCACCTGCTCCGCAGGTGGGGCGCCGCCCATCCGAGCCACACGCCCATATCGTGCTCCGTCCCTTCGCACGTAGGACAGGGAGTTCTCTCTCGATCTGACGCCGCTTCGCCACGTCACTAGCGTCTCGACCAAACGAGGAGGACGCTCATGTCGAACAAGTTGGTCATTCACGGAGGAACCGTCATCGACGGCACTGGCAACCCGGGCTACCGGGCCGATGTCGCGGTCGATGACGGCCGGATCATCGAGATCGGGCCCGACCTGACAGCCGGGGTCGATCCCGAGCATCTCATCGATGCAACTGGCTGCGTGGTCGCCCCAGGATTCATCGACATCCACACGCACTACGACGCCCAGGTCTTCTGGGACCCGGCACTCACGCCGTCATGCTTCCACGGTGTCACCTCGGTGATCGCCGGCAACTGTGGTTTCTCCATCGCGCCGACCCGTGCGGCCGACCGAGACACCGTCTTGAGGACACTCGAGAAGGTCGAAGACATGGACCCGGCATCGCTTGCCGCCGGCATCGAATGGGACTTCGAGACCTTCCCCGAATACCTCGCATCGGTCGAACGACGCGGCACCGTCCTCAACTACGGCGCCTACATCGGGCACACACCGCTTCGACTTTTCGTGATGGGCGGCGAAGCATCGAGCCGGACCGCCGAACCTGGTGAAATCGAGGAGATGGCGCAACTGGTCAGCGACGCCATGGCGGCGGGAGCGGTTGGCTTCGCAACGAGTTTTGCCGTCACCCACCTCGGCGCAGACGGACAACCGATTCCGAGTCGCTGGGCCGATCGGGCCGAGATCGAAGCCCTCTGCCACGCGGCTGCCGCCGAAGGCCGAGGCGTGATCGGCATCAATGGCGTCAACGAACAGCTCCATTTCGATCAGTTGTACGACCTCCAACTCGAGCTCGACGTACCAATCACCTGGACGGCTCTTTTGACCACCGCCACCGGCTCCCACGTTCGAGCCCTCGATCTGCATCGCCAGGGAATGGCGAAGGGAGCCGCCGTGTGGCCTCAGGTCTCGCCTCGGCCACTCACCTTCTCGATGAACATGGTCGAGCCGTTCACCCTCAACACCAGTCCGGTCTTCGCCGAGCTGATGTCGGGCGACGAGGCCGCTCGAGCTGCTGCCTATGCCGATCACGCATGGCGGCAGCGCGTCAAAGACGCCTGGGCAGCGGGTCCAAGCGGTGGAATTCCCCCACGCTGGGAGACCTACGAGATCATGGAGTCGGCAACGAGCCCCGAACTGGTTGGACGGCGCCTCGTCGATCTCGCCGAGGAGCGTGGATCTGACCCGTTCGACACGCTGCTCGACTTCGCGCTTGGCGAACCAACGCTGCGAACCGTTCGAGTCAGGGCGGTGTTGGCGAACGACGACGAGGAAGCCGTCGCCATCTTGTTGAACGAGCCCGGTTGCACCCTCGGGCTTTCCGACGCCGGAGCCCACGTCACACAGCTCTGCGACGCTCCCCAGGCCACCGATCTCCTCGGTCGATGGGTCCGGGAAAAGGGCGTTCTGAGTCTGGAGAGCGCAATCAACAAGCTCACCAAGGTGCAGGCCGATCTGTTCGGTCTCGCCAACCGGGGAGTGCTCGCCGAGGGCATGGCCGCCGATGTCGTGGTGTTCGACCCCGACACCGTTGCGCCTGGCCCGTTGCGTCGAGTCAATGACTTTCCCGCAGGAGCAGAGCGGCTCACTGCCGATCAGCCGATCGGGATGCGGCACCTCCTGGTGAATGGGGTGAGGGTGATCGACGACGGTGAACTCGCCGACGATGTGCTCACCACTCGCCCCGGCCAGATGCTGCGGTGACCGCAGCCGACAACCTCGCCGCTTCGTTCATTCACCTTGGCTTGGGTGCGACCGCTGTGCCACAGCCGCCCTTCGACGGAATGGCTTGGTACGAGGGCTACGGCATGCGCCACGGCGGTGATGGACCCGAGGGTCGTTTGGTGTCGATGCATACGTTCACCGAGTCCTGGGACTCGTGGGAGGTGCATCCGAGCGGTACCGAGGTCGTGCTGTGCACGGCGGGGGCGATCACGCTCGTGCAAGAGATCGACGGCTCCGAGATGCAGACCTCACTCGGAGTTGGCGACTACGCGATCAACGCTCCCGGGGTCTGGCACACCGCCGATGTCGACGACTCCGCCACGTGCGTTTTCATCACCGCAGGCGAAGGCACCGAGCATCGCCTACGCTGAGGCTGCGGAGGGACGAAGCAGCACCCAACGCGTGACCCAGATGGGCAACGCCCGAACTGCGCAGCAGTTCAAAGCAATAGAGTCGTTTCATGGCTCGAATCGATCGCATCGTCACCTCCGGCATCTTCTCGCTCGACGGTCAGGACTTCGACGTCGACAACAATGTGTGGTTCGTCGGCGATGATCGTGAAGCGATCGTGATCGATGCGGCCCATGACCACCGAGCCATTCTCGAAGGGCTGGGAGGGCGCACGCTCAAGGCCATCGTCTGCACTCATGGGCACAACGATCACATCAACGCCGCTGCCGAGCTTGCCGACGAAACCGGCGCTCCGATCCTCATGCACCCTGCGGATTCGATGCTGTGGGAGACCGTCTATCCCGATCGCCGTATCGACGACGCGCTCGCCGATTTCACCACGCTCGAGGTCGGCGGCACGCAACTCACGATCTTGCACACTCCAGGGCACTCCCCCGGCGGCTGCTGTCTCTACCTCCCCGACGACGGCATCGTCTTCAGCGGCGACACGCTCTTCAATGGTGGGCCTGGGGCAACCGGTCGCAGCTTCTCCAGCTACGACGTGATCCTCGATTCGATCGAGAGTCGCTTGTTCGCGTTGCCCGAGCACACCTTGGTCCACACCGGACACGGCGACTCCACCTCGATTGCCGCCGAGTTGCCCAGCCTCGCTGAGTGGCGCTCGAAGCAGTCCTGACCGATCAGAAGTCGTCGTCGATCGTGTAACCCCATCGAGCAAAGGCGGGAGCCATTTCGGCCATCCACCCTTCGCTCGCCCGGTGACCGAGGGGACTGGCAAGCCACCTCCGCCACTGACGGCGATACGTCGGGTTGAGCACCGCGGGCGGTTGCGGACCATTGGAACGCTCGGCGAGACCGAGGTGCAGGAAGAGACGATCGGTCACGATGGTCGGGTTGGCGACGACATCTTCGAACCGCACCACGGTTGCGTCGGTCAGAAAGGCTTGGTCAGCTGCGAAACGCTCGTTGGCTACCACCCAATGATCAAGGAGCGAATGCAACGAACGTTTCGGCATGAATCGTCGCGTTCCTGGTATCCCTGATCCGGTCCACTTTCGAGTTGCCAAGGCGACCGCGGCCGGATGACGAATCACCATGACAAAGGCGGCATCGGGGAACGCTGACTGAAGAAATCGAGTCTGCAGAAGGTTCTGGGGCGACTTCTCGATCCGGACACGGGCCTCCTCGTCACCCCAATAGCAGCCCCATGCAGCCTCGAGGCGCTGGCGAGTATCTGCTGGACAAGCAGCGGGAGCGGTGAGATGCGACCGGTCGTCGAACGCAAACCGTCCGGGGCCGCCGAAGGACCTGACCGAAGGAACGACATTGTGTAAGTAGTGGCCTTCGTCTTCCATGAATCCAGTGCCGAGGAGTCCGGTCGCTCCATCTGCATTTGAGAGCATCCTGGCGATCATGGTGGTGCCGGATCGATGAAGCCCGCCGACGAAGACGTGGCGGTGTCTCGATGGATGGCCCAGTACCGGCGAATACTTGTGTCCCTTCGCCCGGACGGCGAGCCCTTCAGAGGTGGTGACGATTTTCGAATTCGGCATGACTGGATCGTCGCGAATCAAGGTGACGACAAGCTGAACGAAATGCCACGAACCGACGAAGTTCGAGTTCCTCGCAGTGGCAAGCTGGAACTCAATGCCACGTTCGATCGTCTGAGGTCACATGAACTCTCTGAAACCGCAATCAAACAGTCGAAGCCTTCTCGCTGGGGTCTTCGCGTTCGCCCTGCTGGTGAGCGCGTGCGGTGGGTCGGAAACAGACGCTTCCGACACCACGCTCCCCGCAACGACCGCGCCGGCCACTTCGACGACAACAACGACGACGACCGCGCCACCGACAACCCAAAGCCTCGAATTGCCGTCGTCAGAACCGATCGACGAATCCGAGCTCCCTGGCGTTTCCTTCGATTTCAGTCCCGCTGAGGGGTCGTCCGTCTCCGTGGTGGGTGTCGCTGCCGATGATGTCTTGAACGTTCGACGCTTGCCCGACGCAACATCGGAGATCGTCGCCGAACTCGAACCCACGGGCGAGACGGTGTTGACTGCCCGCAAGCGTGATCTCACCACTTCGATCTGGTACGAGGTGGAGACAGCATCGGGTGTTGGCTGGGCGAACGCCGTCTATCTTGCGCCGACTGGCGGAACGCGCGATGCCACCAACGAGTTCACCGATCTTCTCGGCGGGCTGCCAACGGCTGATTCGACCGAAGCGCTCATCGAACAGTTCCAGCAACTGCTCGTCGCCTTTGGCGAGGGTCAGGAAGGCCCGCCGATGACAGCGACCGTGATCGATGGCCCGACCGAGGGCGACCTCGACCAGGTGACCATCGATCTACTCGGCTACGCCGATGACTCGGTTCGAGGCGACCGATTGATGGTGTTCATCATGAACGAAGGCGGTACGGCTGCCATCAAGTCGATCGAGGCAACCGTGATCTGTCAACGCGGCTCCGACGGCGCCTACTGTCTCTGATCCTGCTGCTGATGTGCGTTTCAGCGGGGCGGCAATTCCCTGCCTGCCCGGCCGAAACGTGAGAGCACGCCAGACAGGTCGAGGACTGACCGGCCGGCGACCACCATCGTCAACCCGATCAAGGCGAAGAGCACCGCCTCGCTCGGTCCGGTGTATGGAAGCTCTTCGAGTTCTTGGTCCGCCGTTGATGCGGTCGTCGAGGTCGTCTCAGCGACCGTCGTCGGTGCAGCCGTCGTCGGTGCAGCCGTCGTCGGAACAGCCGTCGTCGGAACAGCCGTCGTCGGAACAGCTTGGTCGGCCTGAGTCGTCGATGGAGCGCTGGTGATGGGAGCCGACGTGGGCGGAGTGGTGACGTACGTCGTCGTCGGCCCGTTGCCGTCTGCCGTCACTTCATCGACAGGGAGGCGAGAACACGAAGCCGCTCCGAGGACGAACAGGACAACAACCAGACCTCGACGGGCGATCATCGGGCCTTTGCCGTTGCCGACCGGGCCGATGCCGAAGCTCGAAGGGGGGAGGGGCATACAGGTCACCCCTCCACAGATACGCCCCGGGTCGGCGTCAGACATCAGCGACTTCACCCAAGCGGGAGGAATTGCTCCTTCTGCCCAGCGCAGCATCGCCGAACGATCACGCTTGGCCTAGCGTCGGATGGTGCGATTGCTTCTCCGTTCCAGCCGACGTCGTCCCCCACGTGCGATGATCGCAACGGCAATCGCTCTGGCCACTTCCCTGACAGCATGCTCGTCCTCGGATGATGCAGGAGACAGCGACAACGCGGCACCGACGACGCTCGATGCATCAGCCATCACCCTGCATCCAAGCGAGATCGACAGGACCAGCACGACCGTTGCCCTGGTGACCACCACACCCGAGCCACTCGACCCCGACGACGAGGTAGCTGTTCGCCAGGCGGTCGCCAACTACCACGATGCCGTCGCCGAGAGCTTCGACCCGATCGACCCGGAAAGCGCGGCGCTCCAAGCAGCGACGACGCCCGCCTACTTCACCTCACTCTCGGCCCTTCTTCAATCGCTGTTGGCCAGCGAAGGGACCGCCACCAGCGACTACGTAGCCGACATCGTCGCCGTCAGCGCGCTCGGGGAGGGCGTCGCCCGGGTCGACCTGTGCGAGGTCGATCAAACCATCATCTACAACGCCGACGGCAGCGCAGCGGGATCGGCCCCATCGGCCGAACCGAAGCCGAGCTTCGTCGCCCTTCGCCAAAACGAAGCTGGCGACTGGCTGGTCGATGGCGGCGGCCGGGACGGCTCCGATCGTCGCTGCCCGTGAGTGCGAAACTCGTGTTGAACAATCACCGCGACCGGCCGATAGGTACCGCATGGAACGCAACATTCTTTGGGCTGTGCGCATCGGCCTCGTGGTCGCCATCGCCATCAGCGTGGCGTTCCCGTCGTGGGAGCAGTTCGCCGGTAAGGGCATGGCCTTCCGTGCACCGTTCTATCTACTGCCGCTCATCGTGGTGCCGCTCGTCTGGAGGTCCAGAGGCTCGACCCCTCCGTATCCCTACCTCGTCGATGCGCTTGTCGTCGCCCCGTTCCTGATGGACACGCTCGGCAACGTCTTCAACTTCTACAACAACTTCTCCCACACCGACGATGTGCTGCATTTCGCCAACTGGCTGCTGCTCATGGGTGGGGTCACCCTGGCGCTCGCCCGCACTGGTATGGGAAAGCTGAACGCCTGGTCGCTCGGTTGGGGTTTCGGCGGTCTGGCCATCATCTGGTGGGAGGCTGCGGAGTGGCTCGTGCAGAAGTTGGGGACGGCCGGGCTTGGCCTCACCTATGACGACACCATTGGCGACCTCCTACTGTCGTCGACCGGCGGCGCCCTGGGGTCCGCTTTGGTGATTTGGCTCGCCTGGCCCAAGACTGCCGGCCGATGAACGCAATACGAACGAACGCAATACCGACGAACGCAATACCGACGAACGCAATACCGACGAAAGCAGCACCGATGAGAGCGACACCGACGAAGGCCGGCGACCCCGTCGCGATTCTGAGCGACATCTTCTCGATTTCGCACGACGCCGTCGAGCGCTTGGCCGACCTCGACCCGATGATGGCAACCCAGATTGGTCTCCCTGGCCGTGATGGCCGCTGGCCAGACTTCTCACCCGCTGGCATCACGGCTCGACGATCCGTCTTCACCGAGCTTCTTGCCGACGCCGAAGCAGCCGCCACGCCAGATCGCCGGAGTCTGGTCGCACAGAAGGTGCTGGCCACCGAGATGCGCAACAAGATCGGCGCGATCGACTCGAACAACTGGCGTCGCGATCTGAACAACATCGATTCGCCGTGGCAGAGCATTCGAGAGGTCTTCGAGCTGATGCCGATCGACACACTCCACGACTGGGATTGCATCGTCACTCGCCTCGAAACCATTGCCGCTCCGCTCCGCGGCTATCGTGACTCGCTGACTGTTGGCATCGCCAACGGCGACACTGTTGCCAGACGACAGGTGCTTGCCGCCGTCGAACAGGGCCGGATCGCAGCGAGTGAGTCGTCGTCGTTCGGGGTGCTCATCACTTCCTTCGAGAAGGCGCCGCTCGACCGGACCGACGTTGCCGTCATCGAACTCGCAGGCCGCTTGCATGCGGGCGTCAACCGAGCTCGATCCGCCTATGCCACCATGACCGAATGGCTGGAGACCGACTACCTACCACACGCCCGAGCATCCGACGGCGTTGGACCCACAGCTTGGCTGGCATCGGCGACGCCCATGCTCGGCACGGTCGTCGATCCGCAAGCGACGTATGAATGGGGCTGGTCCGAGCTCGAACGCCTCGTGACCCGGCGAAGCGAGATTGCTCGCCAGATCGATCCATCGTCATCGGTGGGCGAGGTCCTTCGCTCGGTGACCACGAATCCGGAACTCATTGCCCCGAACCAGGCCGCCTTCGTCGATGTCATGCAGGAACGCCAAGACCGAGCCCTCGCCGCACTCGATGGCAGCCATTTCGAGGTGCCTGACCAGATCAAGACCATCGAGGTCCGCATCGCGCCCCCGGGCGGCGCAACAGCTCCGCACTATCTCGCACCGTCGGAGGACTTCAGCAGAGCCGGACGCGTCATGTATCCCGCGGCCGGGCGTACCAACTTTCCGCTCTATGAGGAAGTCACCACCGCCTACCACGAGGGCTTTCCCGGCCACCATCTCCAGGTCGGCTGGCAGATGGCAATGGGCGACGAGCTCAGCCGGTTCCATCGACTCCTGGTCTGGTACCCGGGTTCGGGCGAGGGCTGGGCTCTCTACGCCGAGCATCTCATGGGCGAACTCGGCTTCCTCGAACGGCCAGAGTACGAACTCGGGCTCCTCACCTCGCAGATCTTCCGATCCGCCAGGATCGTCATCGACATCGGATGCCACCTCGAGCTTGCGATTCCGCAGAATTCGCTGACGGCGGGCCCCGACGCAGTCTTCCTTCATGCCGCAAAGCAGTGGAGCTACGAACTCGGGCTCGACATGCTCGAACGCGTCGCCCATCTCGACACGATCGACGCCGAATCCGAGATGGTTCGCTACCTCGGCTGGCCCGGTCAAGCCATTTCCTACAAGCTCGGCGAGCGCTACCTGCTCGCACTGCGAGCCGAGATGTCGTCCGCTCCTGATTTCGATCTCAAGGCCTGGCACGCCATGGTGCTGTCACTTGGCTCGCTCGGACTCGATCTGCTCGACGAACTGATGCGGACCTGACCACGGGCACGCCGTTCAGTCTGGCACCGTGACGAACAGTGCCCGAGCCTCGACCAGCGGAGTGCCGTCGTTGCGGCGGAGTGCGCCACTCACCCGAACCGTTCGACGACGCGACGGCTCGGCGGTTGCTTCGAGAACATACGGGCCACCAACGAGTGGGACTGGCCGGCGATAGCGAAGGTCGAGCGTGCCGGTCACCACCCGGCTACCGAGCGCGTTCGCGGCCGCCCGGGCACAAATGTGATCGAGCAAGGTGGCTGCATTGCCGCCGTGCAGCCAGCCCGGGTTCCCGCGATGCTCGGGCTGTGGTTCATAGACGGCTCGTGCGGTCAGACCATCGATCTCGAAGGTCGGGTGGAGCGCCCCGAGCACCCGACTCAGCGCAGCCTCCACCGCTCGATCGACCTCATCTCGAAACGCAGCTGCTCCCGGGTTCGTCATGGCGCAGCAACCTATCTCCTGTCCGGGCCAACGAAGTGGCGTTGCGCCGGAGGCGATCCGGGATAGAACGACATGCCCATGGTCAGACTCGATCCACTCGGTGACTTCCGAGCCGAACTCCGAGCGCCGATGCGCTGGTTGTTGCTGTTCCGGTTCATCTCGAACACCGGTGTCCGATTCGCCTACACCTTTCTCGATGCAATCGCCCGCGGAACGGGCCTGTCGAATGGCCAGCTCGGCGCCGTCCTGGCGCTACGCGATCTGAGTGGCGCTGCTGCCCCGGCGGTCGGCAAATTCACCCAGCGCTCAGGAACCGTTCGAGCGATGGGGATCGGTTCGTCCCTGGCCACCGTCAGCTACTTCATCGCAACGGCAGGCTCCACCGGATTCGTGATCGGCATGGTGTTGTCGGGCATCGGCAAGATCGCATTCGACGTTGGAATGAACACCTGGGTCGGCGACGTCGTTGCCTACGAGCGTCGAGCCCGAGCCAGCGGTTTGGTGGAACTGGCGTGGGCTGCCGCTGCGCTCGTCGGGCTGCCGCTGTGTGGTGTGCTCATCGACCAAATCGGCTGGCAGGCAGCGCCGGCGCTCCTCGGTATCGCCGGCATCGCCCCGATGATCGCCATCAATCGCCTCCATGGCACCTCGGTTGCGCATGTGCCGGTCGATGACGTGAAGCTCATGTTCACCAAGACCGCAGTCGGTGCGCTCATCGGCTTCAACGCCATGACGCTCGCATCACAGTTCCTCATCGTTGGCCACGGACTCTGGCTCGACGACGCTTACGACCTCGACGCGACACAGATCGGGCTCGCCGTCATCTCGATCGGCGCCATCGAAGCGATCGCCTCGACCGCAACCGCCACCTTCACCGACCGCCTGGGCAAACGCCGGGCCGTGCTCGGCGGCGTTTCCCTGATGTCGGTTGCCTGCCTCGTGTTCGCCGTCAGCCCCTCGCCTCCCCTGTTCCTCGGGCTGGGCCTCCTGGCAACGGCGTTCCTCGGCTTCGAGTTCGCTTTCGTTTCATCGCTCCCCTTGCTCGCAGAACTCGATCCGGTGTCTCGGGCGAAGATGGTTGGGTTGGCGCTCGGAATGTCGACGATCATGCGAGCGGCCGGCAGCCCGATCGGGATCGAAGTGTTCGACTCGTCGGGCTGGTCGACCCTGATGGCAATTGCCGCCATCACCGCAGCCGTTGCCATCGCATCGTTCGCGTTCCTGGTCGTCGAGCCGGACACCATTTCGTCGGCCGACGTGGTCAACTGAGCGGATGCGGTTCTCCCGATCTCTCGCCGGTCTTGCCATCGTCGGCTCGATCCTCACCGCGAGCTGCAGCTCGACGGTGGACCCCTCGACGACTGGTGATCTGGCCAGCGAAATCGTCGAAGCTCGCTCGACAACGACCGAGGTCGCCGACTCCTCATCCTCGACCGCCGCCCCGGCCGATCGTGAACCTCAGGGGTCGATCGGGAGCGACACCATCGGCGATCCGCTGTTCCCCGGCCTCGGCAACGGGGGCTATGACGTGCAGTCCTACGACCTTGCCATCGCCGTCGACGGCCCGACGATCACGGTGCGGGCCCTCATCTCCATCGACGCCACCGAGCAACTCGAACGGTTCAACCTCGACCTGATCGGCCTCGATGTCACCCGTGTCGAGGTCGACGGACGGTCGGCTCGGATCAAACGAACGGGGCGAGAACTCGAGATCGATCCCGGACGGACCCTGTATCCGGGTGAGAACTTCCTTCTCGATATCGAGTACTCCGGCGACCCGATGCCAATCGACGATCCCGCCGGACCAGCGGCCTTGGGCTGGTATACCGAGCCGTTCGGCACCTTCGTGATTTCCGAACCTTCGGGCGCCGCCACCTGGTTCCCCGCCAATGATCACCCGCAGGACAAGGCGAGGTTCCGTTTCGCCATCACCGTCCCCTCCGATCAGGTGGCAGTCGCCGCCGGCATCCTCGAGGCAACCGACGACAACGGCGACGGCACCACCACCTGGCACTGGTACATGCGAGACCCAATGGCCACCTACCTCGCCTCGGTCGTCACCGGCGACTTCGCGATGATCGAGGAGGATCCCATCGGCACGATCGACGTCCGCCACGTGGTGCCGATCGCTGATGCCGAGCGTCTCGCTCCCATCGTCGCCCGCCAGCGTCCAATGCTCGAGTTGTTCCAAGACCGATTCGGCCCGTACCCGTTCGACAGTCACGGTGTTGCCGTCGTCGATGCCGATCTTGGGTTTGCGGCACTCGAGAACCAGACCCTGAGCATCTATGACGCCGAGTTCTTCAGCCCTCTCACACCCGATTCG
Organism: Acidimicrobiales bacterium; assembly: GCA_038212405.1. GTDB lineage: Bacteria > Actinomycetota > Acidimicrobiia > Acidimicrobiales > SZUA-35 > JBBQUN01. Next base: position 14,033 of record JBBQUN010000078.1, read on the forward strand.
TTCACTGATCGGGTCATGGCCCACGAGTTGGCTCATCAATGGTTCGGCAACGCCGTCTCGGTCGAGACCTGGGGCGACATCTGGCTCAACGAGGGGTTCGCGACCTGGGGCGAGTACTACTGGGTCGAGCAAACCGGCGTCGATCCGTGGGTCGGACCTCCTGGCAACCTGGGCCCGCTCGTCGGCCTGGCAGCGCCGAACCTGTTCGATCAGAACGTCTATGTGCGCGGTGGCTTCACGCTCGAAGCGCTGAGGAGAACCGTTGGCGACGAGGCGTTCTTCGCGCTCTTGCAGACATGGGTCGAGCGGCACAGTGGTGGCGTTGCCTCGACGCAAGACTTCCTCGATCTCGTCGGTGAAATCGCCGGCGCCGACGCTCAGGCTCTGGTGAACACCTGGCTGACCGATCCGCAGATGCCGCAACTCCCTCCCCGTTAGGGCAGAGTTGGCTCATGCGTGCTCGTCGTACCGGGGTCTACCCGGGCTCGTTCAACCCCCCGACGGTGGCCCACTTGGCGATTGCGGAGGCCGCTCGCGAACAACGCGATCTCGACCATGTGCTGCTGGTGCTGAGCCAGCGAGCGTTGGCGAAGGAACATGTCGAACATCCTCGGTTCGCTCATCGCCTGGCCGTGGTGACCGAATCGGTGGCACATCTCGATTGGCTCGACGTGATCGCCACCGACCACCAGCTCCTCGTCGACATCGCCGAGGGTCACCACGTGCTGATCCTGGGCGCCGACAAGTGGGAGCAGATCAACGACCCGGTGTGGTACTCGAACTCGGCCAGTGAGCGAGACGAGGCCATTGCTCGTTTGCCGGAGCTGGCGATCGCTCCTCGACCGCCGATTGCGGTACCGGAGCAACACCTGTTGGTGGTGCACGAGGCATTCCACGATGTGTCATCGACTCGGGCTCGTGACGGCGCGACCGATCTCATGACCGAGGCGGCCCGAGCCTTCGCCCTCGACACCGGCGCCTGGGTCGACATCCCCCGCTACGACCACCTCTACCCGAGCCCCGATCCGAACCCGCTCTCGGGAACTCCTCTACGAGGGCGCCGTCTGCAGTCGTGAAAGAGAGGAGTTGTCTCGGGCCATGGTCAGCGCCTCGGTGAGACGGGCACCCACCAGGTGGAGCGCTGCGAAGTCGTCATCGTCGGTCATTCGCCCGAACCCGAGCCGAGGGCGTCGTCGAGATGGGCTCGCTCGGTTCGCAATTCCTGGAGAGCCAACCTGGTCAGGCTGCCCATGTTCATGTCGAGGACGAAGTTCGCCCCGACCTCGGAGAGGTCGAACGCCGCCTGCAATCGGGCGAAGGCGTCGGGCCGATTCTCGGAGTCGGCAACCACCTCGCCGATCTCGCGCCATCGTGTCGACGCCATCAACAACGTTTCGACGATCTCGAGTCGCTGCAGTCCCCTCCTTCGCGCGTGGCGACGGGCAACCACGACGATGTCGGCACCGGCGACGAACACCAGCCCGGCACCTTCGACGATGTGTCGGTGCACGTTGTCGTGATCGGCAAATGGCGACCAAACGGCGGTGGCGCCGATCTGGCGAGCGACCCTGACGACACGGACGAATGCGGTGACGGTTTCGGCGACATACACGAGGTCGACATGCTCGACATGGTGGTCCTCGAGCTCGATCGTGACGCCTTGCTCATCGCTGCGCCACACGATCTCGAGCCTTTCGTCCGCGCCGAGTTGGGCCAGACGGACGTCATAGCCGAGTTGGGCCAGCGACCTGGCCGAAGCCATGCCCGCATCACCGACCACGAGCACCGAGTTGGCGAGGTAGGACTCGGGATCGGGGTCGGCTCGGTCAGCAGTGCCGTCGTCTCGTTCGTCGATGCCCATAGGGCCAGTCTGCACCAACATCGATCATCACGCGGCGGCTCGCCTCGCACTGACCAATGAGAGCGAGCACGACCTTCCGGATCAGGTCGGGCCTTGCTGGCGAATCCGCTCGACCTCGGTCATGGCCTCGCGGAGACGATCGATCCACTCGGACTGATGCGTTCCCACCTGGCTGACACACCAGGCCAGCGCCTCGGAACGGCTGCGAGCAACGCCGGTATCGATCAAGGTGTCGAGCACCTGGCGATCCTCGAAGCGAAGTCGAGTCATGACCGGGATCGACGCATTGGTGAACAGCTCTTCGACCTCGTCACACTGGGTCGCCCACGAGACATGGCGTTGGAATCGCTGTTGGGCGGCGTCTGCGATCTTCATCCGATCGAGGCGGGTGTCTTCACGGAAGGCGTTGATGCGGGATCGGGCAGCAACCGCCGCCGCATCAGCGCCTTCGGGTGTCGCCGTCGGGGCCGGAAGCCGACCGGTGACGATGATCTCGTCTCGGTCAGCGCGCACCACGATGGCCCCCTCGAACCAGTGATCGGGGGTTCGACCGGCAAACCAGGCGGCAAGGTCATCGATCGTGATGGTTGGTCGTTCGGCCATGGTGGGCTCGTTTCGTTCGGTTCCTGGCGGGCACCAGGAGTTGTGGTTTCTGCGCTTGTGACATGTGTCGGCGGCGAGTGGGAATAGCTCGGACCGCGCTGGCGTTCCAGAGCTTACATGTAATCATGTAATTCCGCTTGTTGAAGAATAAGCGAAATCGATTGGCAACAGTCGATCCGTCGCACCTCACAAGGAGTCCCCGTGACAACCCGTTCCCCCGAAGATCTCTCTCCTGACGCAACGACCAGCACCATCGCCGACGACGAGCGCACGTCGGGCGAGGGTCCCGCTCGCAGCGACAACACCGTGACGCTTGCGGTCATGCCGTTGCCCGATGGTGTCGTCCTACCCGACATGGTGGTCACGATTGCCCTCCAGTCCGACGAAGCGGTCGAAGCTGCTGCCGCAACCGCCGATGAGCGCCTGCTCCTCGTCCCGCGTCTCGAGGTTGTCGACGGCACCAGTCGGTATGCCAGGATCGGCGTGCTTGCCACCATCGAAGATCGCGGGGCACTTCCCGACGGCACCCCGGCGTTGACGATCCGTTCGCTGCAACGGGCCCGCATCGGCGCCGGCATCATCGGTACCACCGGTGGCTTGTGGGTCGAAGCCGAACTGCTCGAGGATGCCAGTTCGGTCGATGACGCGATCATCGACGAGCTCGTCACCGAGTACCGAGCAGCGGCAACGAACCTGCTCGATCGTGTTGGTGGCAAGCGGATGGCCGGCGCGTTGCGAGGCATCACCGATCCCGGAGCCCTTGCCGACTCGATCGGCTATTGGCCGGAGCTGACCCTCGATCAGCGCGTGCAGCTGTTGGAGACGGTCGAGGTGGCCGAGCGACTCCGCCTGGCGACGAGCCTGGTGAAGAACGCGCTGGCCGAGATCGAGATTCGCAATCGAATCAACACCGAGGTCTCAGAAGACCTCGACAAGGCCCAGCGAGACGCCATTCTGCGGCGCCAACTCGCCGCGATCCAGAACGAGCTCGGCGACTCGAACAGCGAGACCGGGACCGACTATCGATCCCAACTCGACGAGCTGGTTGCCAACGGACACGTGTCGACGAAAGTGGCAGAGGCCATCGAGACCGAGATCGCCAA
>JBBQUN010000079.1:0-17496 GCA_038212405.1 Acidimicrobiales bacterium
CGTTGGAGCGTGGGGCGCAGTGCTCGACTCACCTCTACCGGTCGTGGTGCAGGTTTCCTGGCTCTGCCTCGGCGATCCTGGCATTCTCGGATACGCCGGGGCGTCAGAGATCTACCGCCTTGCGGAGCTGCCGACCAGCTACGGCTATCCGAACGCTTTGGCCAATGCCTTGACGGGTCGCGATCTCAACGGCGCCTCGCCCGAGGTACGAGTCGTGCTCAACGCCGAGTTGGCGGCATCGAACGCTTGCAGCTTCGCCGCCGACCGCTGGTACACCGGGATGGGTACGCCCCCCTCCAATCAGGTTGACCTGCTGTCCGTCGTCCTCCACGAAGTGGCGCACGGCATCGGGTTCCTCGGATCGGCCTGGCGTAAGTCGGGAGCCAACCAACCCACGCTGGAACCAACGCCATATGCCTTCGATGCGCTCGTGCACAGTGCAAACGGCCCGATCCTCGGGCAGGTCGATCCGAATACCCAACTGACATCCGCCCTCTCCATCGATGTCGGTGGCGGTAATCTCTACGACCTGTACTCACCTGGGTACTTCATCAACGGGAGTAGCTACTCCCACTTCGGTGTGGCAACAACCACCGGGACACGGGGCGGGTCGATGATGACCCCAGAACTCGGCTCCGGCTCGGTGCAACGGACCATCGATGCCGCGGTGATCGGCGTCTTGACCCAGCAAGGATGGACGACGCGAACAACTCCTGTGGCCCCGTTGCTCACGGCGACCAGCGGCTCGGCCTACGTCACACTCACGATCGATCCCCATCTCGCCCAGGTTGGCGAGGCTCCCCACACCTATGTGATCACGGCCAGGCGAGGCAACGACATCGACGCTTCGGCGATCATCAGCTCCGGTCAGAGTTCGGTCGCCCTCGGTCCGCTCTACAACGGATTCGGCTACGAGATCGCGGTCACGCCATCACGGCAAGGTTCGGTTGGCGCAACCTCGGTTGCTTCCGTCGTCATGCCCGATCTGCCGAACCAGCCCCGCCAGGTCCTCGTCACCGGCGAAGGCTCAGTCCAAACAGTGGCTTGGCGGGCGCCGATCGGCGCCACTGCCGGCGTTACCTATCTAGTCGAGCAGCGAATCATTGGTGGCACGTGGACCACTGTCGGATCGACCGGTGCCACCTCGCTCGCCACCAACGCCCTTCCCCAAGGGGTGTACCAGTTCCGCGTTTTCGCGTCGCGCGACGGTCGCAGCGGACCTGCCGGCACGTCGTTGCTGGTTGGCGTGTCCGAGGGTCTCATTCGACCACTGCCGCTCGATGGTGAAGTCGGACGCCTCTTCACCGCCTATTTCCTGCGCCCGCCCGACGCTTCGGGCTACGACTATTGGACTCGCCAACGCGCCGCCGGACTGCCACTCGCGAACATATCGTCCGCGTTTGCCGCCAGCGCCGAGTTCCAACAGCGCTACGGCTCGATCGACGATCGAGCGTTCGTCGATCTCATCTACCGCAATGTGCTCGGACGATCCGCTGATGCTGCAGGCCTGTCGTATTGGGTCGGGCAACTCCAGGCCGGCCGCAACCGCGGCGAGATCATGACCGGTTTCTCCGAATCCCCGGAGTTCGTCTCCAACACGGCGACGGCTCGTTCCACGTCGTCCTCAGAAGGCCGAATCTCACGCCTCTACTTCAGCTTCTTCCTTCGCGAGCCCGACAGCGCAGGACTGGACTTCTGGATGACCACCGAACGTCGCGGTGTTCCCCTCGAGGCCATTGCGGTCGAAATGGCCAGATCGGCAGAGTTCGCTGCCACCTATGGCAATATCACCGACGCTCGATTCGTCGAGCTGGTGTACAACAACGTTCTCACGCGTTCCGCCGACCCCAGCGGAGCCGCCCATTGGCTGGCACAACTCGCACGTGGGGTCGACCGGGGCGCCATGATCGCCGGTTTCTCCGAATCCCACGAGTTCATCGTGCGTACTGGCACTCTGCCCTGACATTGGGCTCGCCCGCAGACCCCGGCAACGCCGACCCGAGTTCAACCGCTCAGCGCTCGGGCCTCAGCGGGTCACGAGTTCGGCTGCGACTTCGGCGGCGGCTTCGATGGTGCGGTCGATGTCGGCGTTGGTGTGCGCCAGGCTCGGGAACATCACCTCGTAGGGACCGGGAGCGAGCGCGATCCCGCGATCGAGCATCCCGTGGAAGTACGGGGCATACACGCCGACTTCGGCTGAGGCTTTCGCATCGTCGTAGTTGCGGACCGCCTGATCAGTGAAGAAGACCCCCAGCAGCGGACCGACCTGAGGCACCGTCGCAGGAAGCCCGGCACCGGCAAATGCGGCACGTAGCCCATCGGCCAGCCGAGTGGCGGTGGCGGTGAGTTCGCCGTAGCGCTCCTCACTCAGTTGGCCGAGCGTGGCCAAGCCAGCCGCCATGGCGAGAGGGTTACCCGACAACGTGCCACCCTGATAGACGGGTCCGAGCGGTGCAATGTTGGCCATCACGGCTTTCGAGCCCCCGAAACAGCCGACGGGAAGTCCGCCGCCGATCACCTTTCCGAACGCCCACACGTCGGGTTGCACACCCGACCATGCCGTTGCTCCGCCCCGACCCATACGAAACCCGGTGATCACTTCGTCGAACAAGAGCAGTGCGCCCACTCGGTCACATTCATCGCGCAAGGCCTGGAGGAAGCCGGGCTCGGGCTCGACCAAACCCATGTTGGCGGCGATCGGCTCGACGGCAAGTACTGCCACCGATTCATCGAGCGTCGGAACGACGTTGTAGGGAGCCACCACCGTGTCGGCAACGGCCGATTCCGGAACCCCGGCCGAACCGACGAGACCCTGGTTGGCGACGCCGGAGCCACCAGCAGCCAACAGCGAATCGGTATGCCCGTGGTAGCAGCCGGCGAACTTCACTACTTTCGATCGACCGGTCGCACCCCGAGCCAGACGGATCGCCGACATTGCGGCCTCGGTACCCGACGAGGTCATGCGGACCATCTCGAGCCCCGGCACCCAGTCGGTCATCTTCTCTGCCAACTCGACCTCGAGCCGAGTCGGCGCGCCATACGTCGTGCCGTTGGCGGCGGCTGCGGTAATGGCGCCGATGACTGCGGGATTGGCATGGCCAACGATCGAGGCGCCGTAGCTCTGCACGTAGTCGAGATACTCGCGCCCCTCTTCGTCCCACACGCTGGCGCCGCTGGCTCTGGCGACGAAGTACGGGGTGCCGCCAACCGAGAGAAAGGCTCGCACCGGCGAATTCACACCGCCCGGGAGCACGTTCTGGGCTCGGGCGAAGAGCGCATCGTTGGTGTTGGAGGTGTCGGTGTTGGTCACCCGATCAGTGTGCCAGCACCGAGGGACGAGCACCCAACGGCTCGAACGCCGGCTCCGCTCACTCGACTGCCGCAGACCGACGACTGCAACTCGACTACAGCAACTCTGCGACCTCGGCTGCGAGATAGGTGAGGATCATGTCGGCGCCAGCTCGCTTGATCGAGGTGAGCGCCTCGATTGCCGCCGCGTCGCCATCGATCCACCCATTCGCCGCCGCGGCCTTGAGCATCGCGTATTCGCCACTGACGTGATATGCACCAAGCGGAACATCGAACTCGGCACGTGCCTTGGCGACGATGTCGAGGTACATGAGCGCAGGCTTCACCATGATCATGTCAGCTCCTTCATCGAGGTCGAACCGGATCTCTTCCATCGACTCGCGAGCATTGCGAGGATCCTGTTGATATCCCCTGCGGTTGCCACCATCGGCGATCGTGACATCGACCGCGTCGCGGAACGGCCCGTACATCGAGCTGGCGTACTTGGCGGAATACGCAAGGATCGCTTGCTTGGTGAAACCCTCGGCGTCGAGGGCTTCACGGATCGCCGCGACCTGACCGTCCATCATGCCGGAGGGGGCGATCACATCGGCTCCGGCACGAGCCTGGGCGACAGCGGCGCGGCGATAGAGCTCGAGCGTTCGATCGTTGTCGACATCGCCACTGGCGTCGACGATGCCGCAGTGACCGTGGTCGGTGTACTCATCGACGCAGAGGTCGGCCATGATGACCAACTCACCACCGTGCTGACTGCGCAGATTGCCAAGTGCAACTTGCACGACACCGTCAGGATTCCAAGCCTCGGAGCCCTCGGGGTCCTTTCGTTCGGGGATGCCGAACAAGATGACCGCCGGGACACCAAGGGACACGAGTCGATCGACCTCGACAAGCACCGATTCTTGGGAGTGCTGCACGACGCCGGGCAGCGAAACGATCGGTTGCGGCGTGGTGATGCCCTCCCGCACGAACAGCGGGGCAACGAGATCGTCAGGCGTGAGCCTGGTTTCGGCAACCAGGCGGCGCAGCGCTGGGGTTCGACGGAGCCGACGGAGGCGACGCTGGGGAAAGCTCATCCCCCGATGCTACGCACCAAAGCGTCGAGCAACCCGACCTCGGTGTGGGGATCGGCAACAGCGACGACATCGAGACCGGCGGCAATGGCAGCGACGTTGGTGGAGGGGCCGATCACGACGGCTTTCGGGCGTTGACGGGCGGGGCCATCGCCACACCGATCAGCACCAGCGAGTTCTGCGAACCGTTCAGCCGTCGACGGGGAGGTGAGAAGCACCACGTCGGCCGCCAGCGCGGCCTCGATCTGCTCGACCGTGTAGCGAGGGGTATCCATCCGGTAGGCGTCGACTCGTTCGACCAGCGCTCCCCTGTTCTGCAGAACTCGCTCGACCGTGTCAGCCGCCAGTTCGGCCAGCGGCGCCAGGACCCGCGGCGCGACCAGTTCAAACGGAAGTTCGCTCGCCAGCGCCTCGCCCGTTGCCCTGGTTGGCTCGAACGAGACCCGCCATCCGGCCTGGGCTGCAGCCTGCGACGTCGCTGGACCGACAACGGCCAGACGCAGCGAAGCGGGAAGTTGGGGGCAGCGAACGAACACCGACCGCACTGCGTTTGCCGAGGTCAGTAGCAACCAGTCGAACGAGTCGAGAGCGGCCAACGAGCGCTCGAGAGCTGCTCCACCATCGAGCGGTTCGGCCAGCTCGAGCAATGGGAGCGCAACACCGACACCGCCCAGTTCGCCAACCGAAGCAAGCAGACCGGCCGCCTGATCCGCCGCTCGGCAGACGACGACCCGACACCCGCCGAGTGGATTCTCACTCGACCCAGCACTCGGTTGCGAGTCTGACGCAGCCGTCATGACACTCGATTGCGAAGCAAACGAGCAGCGGCGGTGCCGAGCGACTGGCCAGCCTCATGATCCTCGAGTCCGAGTTCGATCCGCTCGACGATTTGCTCATCGGGCGATGCGAGGAGCGCCCGCAATCGGAGGCCGCCGTCGGCATCGACCCAGGCATTCGCCGCTGCCGGCATCGTGCAGTCACCGCCGAGTTCGACGAGGAAGTCACGCTCGGCGCTGACGGTGCGTCGCACCGCATCGTCGTCGATGGCCGCAAGCAATTCGAGGGTGGAGCCGTCGCCGGTCCGACACTCGACCGCCAATGCTCCCTGCCCAACTTGGGGAATCATGACGTCGGGGTCGAGGATGTCGACGGTCGCCGGCTCGGTACCGAGCCGCTCCAGCGCCGTTACTGCCATGACCATGGCGTCGAACTGGTCGAGCTGGCTGAGCCGGGTGGCAATGTTGCCGCGCAAGCCACGGAATGTCAGATCGGGGCGCAACGACTCGAGCTGTAGCCGCCGCCGGTTGGAGCCGGTTGCCACCAATGCACCCTCACGAAGCTCGTCCAGGCGGGTTCCCACCAGGCAGTCTCGCACATCGCCACGAACGGGAAACGCACCAATCACCAAACCCGCGGGCGTGACCGCCTGGAGGTCCTTCGCCGAGTGCACTGCAAGATCGGCATGACCAGTCTGGACGAGCTGTTGCACTTCCTTGCTGAACGCACCCTTGCCACCGAGATCAGAGATGGCGATGTCGAGCCGCTGATCGGCGGTGGTCTCCATCGAGACGAATTCGATGGTGATCCCAGGCTGAACAGCTCGGAGCCGTTCAGCAACGAACTCGGCCTGCCACATGGCGAGAGGACTACGCCTGGTTGCGATCTTGATGATCATCGAGCGTTCTGGGTCGATCGAAGCTCGGGCTCGGATCGTTGCATGATCACAGATCGAACAGTTCCCGGACTGCCTCTGCCAGACGATCGCCTCGATGGCTGCCAGCCGCCTTTTTCAGGCCGATCGATGGGTCGTGCAGCATCTTGGCAACGAGCGCCTTGGTGAGTGCCTCGACCGCCTCGATCTGTTGGGCATCGAGCGACGCCAACTTCTTTGCGTGGCGATTGATCTCGTCGGCTCGCAGTTGCTCAGATCGCCGATGGAGGGCACCGATCAAGGGGGCGACCTGTCGGGCGGAGGAAGCCTCGGCATAGCGCTCGAGGTCTTCCTCGACGAAGGCTCGTGCTTTTTCTGCCTCCTTCTGACGCTTCGCCAACCCTCGATTGGCAAAGGCCTGGAGGTCACCGAGGACCAACAGATTGCACTGCTCGAGGTCAGCGACACCCGACTCGATATCGCGTGGCACGGCAAGGTCGAGGAACAGTGTGGGCGTCTGACGATGAGCGGTGGCCTGAACCACCTGCTCGAGACTGATCACGTTGCCCGGCGCTGCCGTTGCCGCAATCACGACGTCGGCTCGGGTCATACCGTTCACGAGATCAGACCAGTCGACGGCGGTTGCCCCAACCGAAGCTGCGACTTCTTGCGCCTTGCCGGCGGTCCGATTGGTGACCTCGACCTGCACCGCTGCGGACTTCGCCAGAGCCGTTGCGACACCGGTACCGACTTCACCGGCTCCAACGAGCAGGATCCGCTTGCCATCGAGCGACCCGATTCGCTCGGTCACGAGGCTGACCGCGGCATGCGAGAGCGAGGCCGTACTCCGGCCGATACCGGTGTCGGTGCGCACTCTCTTGCCGCACACGACAGCGTGTTCGAACAACTGACCGAGCAGCGTGCCGGCCGCCCCTTCGAGCCGAGCTGTTTCCCAGGCAGCCTTCACCTGACCGAGGATTTCGTGTTCACCCAGAACAGCAGAGTCGAGGCCGGCCGTCACGTTGAACAGGTGCCTGACCGCCTCGTCGTGGTAGTAGACGTACAGGTGATCAACGAAACGTTCGACGTCGAGCCCCGAGAGCACCGCGAGCGCATCGCGCACATCGTGGTAGGCGTCGTGGAACCGTTCACCGTGGATGTAGACCTCGGTCCGGTTGCAAGTCGACAGCACAACGGCTTCATTCACGAACTCCGACGCCATGATGGCGGCCAACGCCTTCGACATGGCGTCGGCAGAGATGGCAATACCTTCGAGCACCTCGAGTGGTGCGGATCGATGATTGAGTCCGATGGTGATGACGGTCATGAGCGTGCGGTTTCCAGAAGAACGGTTTCCAGAAGAACGGCGTTCAGGAGAACGGCGTCCGGGAGAACAGACTCCCAGTGTGGCGTCTTACAGCGTCCGGTAGCCATTCGAGTGGAAGATGTCATCACCCGACCGCTTCCTGCTCGAGGGCCCGCAACGTTGCGAGGGGTACACCGACGCCGTCACGGGCGCTCGACGTTCGCTGTTGATAGAAGCTGAGGATTTGTAGTTCGGTTGCGAGATCGACGCCTCGCACCTGAACATCGTCGGCGACGACGAGCGGCGTGGCGGTGAAGTTGAGGAGCGAAGTGACACCGGCCGCTACCAGCCGATCGGCGACCTCTTGGGCAGCCTTGGCCGGCGTAGCGATGACGCCGACGGTGATCGCCTGCTCATCAACGAGCTGCGCCAAACACCCCAGGGGCGACACCGCAACACCAGCAACCGACTGGCCAACGAGCGCAGGGTCGATGTCGATCAAGACCCGCACGGGAAAGCCGCGCTCGGCCAGCGCTTCGTAGTTCGCCAACGCACGACCGAGGTTGCCCGAGCCAACAATCACGACCGGCCATTCCTGATTGACGCCGAGCTCGACGCTGATCTGGTAGACGAGGTGTTTGACGTCGTAACCAACGCCTCGGGTCCCGCTGATCGAAAGCGACGAAAGATCACGCCGGACCGTGGCTGGCTGGTTGCCGCTGAGCTGGGCGAGATGCTCGGAGGACACGGTGGTGGTGCCCTCCGTCGCCGCGTCGACGAGCACCCGCAGATAGCTCGGTAGTCGGGCCACAGTGGCCTCGCTCACACGGTCTCGCTTCACAGGATCAGGCTAGGGAGGTGCTCGGTGTTTCACAAGCGCGCAAGCACCACCATCACGCCCACCATCAACAACGGCTCGGAGCCGCCGACAGTGACAACGTGCTCTCTTCGCGCCCGCTTCGATCGATCGTTGTTGCCTTCCTCGTGCTGTTTGGCGGATCGGCTGGGGTCGATGCCGCCGTCGGGGTCAGCGCGAGACCGAGTGCGACACGCAGCGAGCAACAGATCACCACCCCTCGCCAATCCCAGGTCAGCGATGAACAACTGTTCGTCGCCAAGATCAATGAGCTTCGAACCGGGCTCGGCCTCGAACCGCTCACCGTCCATCCGACACTGGTACCACTGGCCCGTGAGTGGGCGGTACACCTCCGATCCCAGGGTGCCCTGTCGCACGCCGATGACCTTTCCCTCGGTGTGACCGAGGACTGGAGCCGCCTTGGTGAAAATGTCGGCGTTGGCCCGGCCAATCAGGTGCAAGCACTCTTCGATGCCTTCGTCGCCAGCCCGGCTCACTACGCAAACTTGGTGAAACCCGACTACCGCTATATCGGCGTCGGCGTGGTCTATGGGGATGACGGTCGCATCTGGACGGCCCATCGATTCATGGCATTGGCTTCGGGTAGCGGCGCCGATCCCTCGACCACGCTCCCGCCGGCCATCCCGCCATCGACGGCGGTCCGCTCCTCGACGCCAACGACCACGCCAACCACGCAGGATCGCCAAGGCTCGACAACACCTGACGTTGCACGCGCCCTTGCAGGTGAGGATTCGGCCGACGCCGTCGACCCGGGCTCGAACCCTGCGACGCTGCGATCAGTCGTCGCTCCGGCATTGGTCGAGCAGATCTCTGCCGACCTCGAAGCCGCCGGCATCTGAGGACACCGCTCTACCTCATCGACCGCTCAGCGCGTGTACACAAAGAGTTGGAGCGTGGCCGCAATGAGCAACGCCATCATCAGTAGGACGAGCGAAATCACAACGGCGGGTCGCATGCCAGCTCCTCATTCTCGAACGGCGCAGTAGAAGGTCGCAGCTGGGTACGGCCGAGTTGCACGGGCGTGGAAACGCTTGCTCCGCTCGCCACCTCGCGCAAGGTGACGGCATCACCCTCGCCGAGCTCGAGCTCAAAGGCAGCGGAGCTACGGTCGACAACGATGGCGAGGAGACCATAGGAGTCGACCATCAGTCCAAGGCTGCCGGTGGGGACCCGGGCGAAGGCATCGACCCGGGCCGCGGTGCGCGGCACTCGGCCGCCCGAGACCTCCACTGCGTCTCCCCAACCATCGATGTCTGCTGGATCCACGTTCAGTTGCAGATTGCCAAAGCGATCGACCCACAGGACTTCCGCGCTGATCGATGCATCGTCACCGGTTTGGCTGACCGGCAAGACCCCGGGAACGAGTTGCGAGGGATCGATGCGCCTGCCGAGCTCATCCATCGGAACGCCCGCACACAGATGCGCAGCTGCTGGCGCGAACACGTCTCGACCATCGAAGGTGGTTCCGACCGGCGGCAATTGATACTCAGGATTGTCGAGAACGACCGCACCGGTCGCACCACCGATGATCGACACCGCAGGTGCCAACAAACCGTTGTCGGGACCGACGAGATAGGCAGCACCGCCCGCCACCTCGATCACGATCCCCTTGCGGTCAGTACCAACGGCCGGGTCGACGATCGCCAGAACCACGCCCGGTGCCAGGTACTGCACCGAGCGAGCGAGCGCCAGCCCACCGGCACGAACATCGTGCGGTTCGATGTCGTGGGTGATGTCGATGACCCCAACCTCGGGAGTGATCGTTCGAATCACCGATTTCACCACGCCGACGAACTCGTCCTTCAACCCGAAGTCAGTGAGAAACGAGATGGTGCTGAATGCCAGTGCGTCGGTCATGCTCGACCGAGCTCTTCAGCGCGGGCGGTCGCTGCGATGACCGCGTCTTGGAAGGCTGCACGGAGCGCCCGATCTTCGAGGGCGCCAAGACCGGCTGCGGTGGTACCTCCCGGCGTTGTGACACCAGCTCGCAGCTCGGCTGCCGATTCGACCCCGGAGACGAGCATTGCACCTGCGCCAAGAATGGTTTGGTTCGCCAACCGCTCGGCAGTGGAACGCGTCAGGCCGACTCGAACACCGGCGTCGGTCAACGCCTCGGCAACGAGGAAGACGTACGCCGGACCGGACCCCGAGAGTCCGGTGACGGCGTCGAGCTGTTGTTCGGAAACGACTTCGACGATGCCAACCGATGACAGCAGGCTCGTTGCCCACTCGAGGTCGGCATTCGTTGTGTTGTGTCCCCCAGCGATGGCGCTCGCCCCCGCCCCGACCAGCGCTGGCGTGTTGGGCATGGCCCGGATCACTGGCGTGCCTGAGGCAAGGACAGCCTCGAGCGCTGCGATGGTCACACCGGCGGCGACCGACATGACTCGACTCGGGCTCTCGAGCGTTGCCGCAACCTCGACGGTGAGCCACGGTTTCAGCGCAAGCAGGGTGTCGATTCCACCGACTGGTCGGTCAAGCACGGTCGCTGTGGGAAACTGTTCGACAATGGCACTGCGCTGAGTTGCTGACGCTTCGACGATGACGATCGCCGCCGGATCAGCCCAGCCCGATGTCACGAGCCCGCCAACGAGGGCGAGTCCCATCTTGCCGCCGCCGATCACTTGGAGGGTTGCAGCAAAGGGGGCGGCACTGGCGTCATCGGTAACGGAATCAATCACGGGTGCAACCTACCGGCAACGGCTGGTCGAGACAGGAACGGGCGACCTTCCCCAAACTCGCTGCGTCCCTGTCTCGACCGGCGATGAAGAGAGCATAGAACAAACCATAAAAGTAAACAACCGCATTCAAGAGAATTTAGAGGCAAACCCGATGCGTAGGGCGGGGCGGAAATAGGCTTCGACCCATTGATAGAGGGAGCCAAGGATCCGGTCGAGTTCGCCCTCGACCATGACTTGTCGATTGTCGAGCTGGCCCTGCAAGAAGATGGCCCCCTCGTCGCCGATAGCGAACGCGGCTCCGTAGAGGCGCCGATTGCGACCGAGGAGGTGGGAGTAGAACGCCTCATGGTTCTCCTCCGGAGCCGGCATCACATACGTCTCGTACGACAACGTTCGCTGATCGAGGTGGAAGCGGACGGTGTAGACGTCTTTCTCTTCACCGCGGATGCGAACGAACCAACTTCGCGGCCCATCGACGCCCTTGTCGACGGCGTCGACCACGGGATTCTCGCTCAGCTGCTCAGCGAGGAATGCGTCGATCGCTGCTTCGACCTCGGCGAGTGCATCAGGGGAAATCGGACTCATGATGACCTTCTTCATTCGCAGTTCGTAAGGGCGCCAGCTGCCAAATCGACGTACAGCCTTCGCAGCCGCGCTGCCGAAGTGCTCCAGGTGTATGTGCGGCCGCGGGCCGCAGCTGAGACCGACATCCGTCGTGCGACCGTTGGGTCACCCAACAGCAAATCGATCCAACCGGCGTAATCAGCGGGGTCGCGCCCATCAACGAGGAACCCGGTGTGACCATGTTCGACAAGGGTGAGGAGCCCACCGACGGCTGAGGCGATCACGGGAACACCACACGCTGCAGCCTCGAGCGCGACGAGACCAAACGACTCCGAGCGACTCGGCACGAGGCAGATGTCAGCCGCCCGATAGAACGTCGAGAGCAGATGGTGGGGCTGAGGCGGCCGGAAGACGACACGATCGCTGACGCCAAGGTCGCTGATGAGGTCTCGGATCCGCTCGACCTCGGTGGACCCCTCAGCGCCGCTCGCTCCGCCAACGACCCAGAGTCGGGCATCATTGCGCTCGGCCTGGGCCAGCGCCCGAACCGCAACGTCGAGACCTTTCAGCGGCTGGATGCGCCCGACGAAGAGCAGCAGCGGGCGATCGTCGGCGTCGAGCGCGACGCGGGCACCGCCCTGGTGCCCAGGGGAGAAGAACGCGTGGTCGACTCCTGGAGGCACGATCTCGATGCGGTCGGGCTCGGCTGAGTAGAACTCGACGAGCTGCTCGGCCTCTGGCGTGCAGTTGGCCAGGATCGTGTCGGCGCAGCCCATGACGCGACTCTCTGCTTCGGCTCTGCGTTCGGGTTCGGGATCGCCGCTGATCGCTTTGACCCGGGCAAGCGTGTGGAACGTCGTGACCAGCGGCAAGCCCAGCCGTTGTTTGAGCAACAGTCCAGCAACGCCTGAAAGCCAGTAGTTCGCATGAATGACATCGGCGCCGAACTCTTCGATATCGGTCGCCACCCAGTCAGCGAATTCCTCGACATAGGACGACAGCTGCTCCTTCGGCAGGTCAACCGGACCAGCCGGTACGTGGACGACCTCGAAGCCCGGTTCGACCATGACCGTTTTGGGTTGGTCGTCAGACCACCGGCGAACATAGACCCGGCATTGCACGCCGGCCTGCGCCAGCGCAGAAACGAGCTCTCTCACATACACGTTCATGCCGCCACCATCGCCAGTACCTGGCTGGGCCAGCGGCGAGGTGTGAAGCGAGAGAACAGCGACGCGTTGCATGAGTTGGATCAACCCCCGACCGGCGGAGCTTCGGCGTCGCTGTGCTGAGGCGGGTGGTTGACCGCAATGAAACTTCGGTAGACCCCAAGCAGAGCCTTGCGCTGGTCGGGGTGCAATTCGGGCGCTTGCCGGATCGCATCTTCGACGCTGGCGGCAACACCATCACGGGCTGCGTCCCCGTCGAGAATCCCGGCGCGCACATACAACGACTCAGCCGAGATCTGGAGCCCACGAGCGATATTGGCCAGGATGTCGGCCGAGGGGCGTCGGAGCCCGCGTTCGATCTGACTCAGGTAGGGATTCGAGACGCCGGACATTTCCGCGAGACGACGTACCGAGAGTTCAGCGTGGCGCCGCTGCTCGCGAATGAAGTCACCGACGTCGAGGGGTTGGTCTGCCATCACCGCACACACATCAGCGCAGAAGCGAATCGACGGATGCTTCTCCGTCTCGGTAACGCCGCCCGATCTCGGACTGCAGTGCATCGATGCGGTCATGGAGGCGGCGACGAACCGTGGACAGTTCGCTTTCATAGGCCCGCATGCGTTCGAGCAGATCGGCGAGGCCATCGTCAGAGAGGTTCCCGACACTCGTGAGCTTGCCGGGTGACGCAACGGCATCGAGGCGCTCGACGAGCGCTTCGGCCACCTCGCCTGGGGCATTGATCGAGACTGGCCGAGCACCCGGCGTACTGGAACGACCCTCGGGTCGCGGCTCGTCGGTCATCAGCGAAGGAAGGTCGAAGAGCAAGCCGGGAAGTGCATCGGCAGCGTCGGTGTCGCCGCTTCGGCGGCGGGCCTCGTAGCCAATGATGTCGAGACGCCCCTGTACGACTCGCCGAGCCAACGAAACATCGGCTTCGACCCCGGAGCACTCGGTCCGAAGACGACGAATCTCTTCCATCGGGCGAGCGGTGAGCCCATCGAGGAGGTCGTCAGCCAGAACCTTTTCAAGAGCGTCGATCACACTGAGTGAGGCTACCCGCTACCCCGAGCGATCACCGAACCGACGGCGCGACCCACTCAGACAACCAACAACCACAGTGGCGCAGCCAGCAGGTACGAGTCGAGTCGGCGAAGGCCCGGCGCCCACGCATCGCCACGAGGCAGAAGCGCCGACCCGAACACCTGGCCCACCGGACAAGCAAGTGCGGTCATCGCAACGAAGAACGGAACGATCGAGGCGGTCAGAGGCTCCGGTGGCAGTAGCCAGACCCCGGCCCCGACGATCCCAACGGCAACCACGCCTGCTGCTGGACCCTCGACGTCGTTGAGGGCGCCGGATCCGACCAGAAAGTCGCCGGCTTCGTAAGCGCTGACAAGGCAAACGAGGGCGACGAACACGCCGGTGTGGGTGGCCGCGAGCAGGATGAGGGAGCCAGCCGCCACCGCGACAGGAACGGCGCTCCTGATCGTGATCTCCGCGAAGAAGACCGGCTGATCGCTACGTTCGCCCAGCGTTGCGCCTGCGTACGCGGCAACAGCGAGGGTTCCCAGTACGACCCCCGCACCAAACCACAGCACATTGCCCAACACCGCAGGGAGCACCACCAACACGGCGACAGCAGCGGTCAGCTGGTGATCGAGTGCCGCGGTGAGATGGCGATCGAGCGTCGTCTCGTGTTTCCAGGCATGGGCAATCTGCAACGCAGCGATGGCGGCTGCGGGGATCACGAAAATGGCAACGAGGCGGGGTTCCACGGTGATTGCAGCAACCAATCCGAGAAACCATGCAACCCCGAGGGTGATCTTCGGACCGTCGATTCGGCGGGGCACCGCATAACGCTGCTGGCTCCAGCGATGTTCCTGAGCTTGAAGGCGCTGCTCGGCCCGCCGTTGCCGCCGGTCACGACGCGACGGTTTGGCAGCTACCGGCGCTGACACTGTCATCCGCCAGACACCGGGGGCAAGATTGCCACCTCATCAGTCGCCGAGACGGGGTCGTCCGTAGCGGCGGGCACGCCGTTGAGCCACACCTTGGAGTTCTCGACCACCGCAGCGAAACCGCCACCAAAGCGTGTCCGAGCCTCGTCGAGGACGGCGCCGACGGTGTCGGCATCGATGTCGACTCTTGACTCGCCGGCGAGTTCGCGAGCCTGGGCGAAGAGTCGAAGGGTAGCCACGGCGAGGAGTCTAGAGCAGCGCTGGCAGTCCAGACGATCGTCGATCTCGTAACCTGCACGCCATGGCTTCACCGACGGTTCTCCTCCTCACTCGTCATGGCCAGTCGACGTGGAATGCCGAACAGCGCTGGCAGGGCCAGGCTGATCCGCCGTTGTCGAAACATGGTCGGGAACAGGCGGCGTTCGCCGCCACCCGGATTGGTGTCACCGACGCCATCGTCTCCTCACCTCAAGACCGGGCGCTGTCAACGGCAATGATCATCTCGGAGACGATCGGTGTCGGCCCCGTACTCATCCATCAGGACCTTCGCGAGCGTTCGGCAGGTCGCTGGTCAGGGCTGACGAAGAACGACATCGAGGAAACCTTCCCCGGTTGGCTTGATGATGGGCGCCGCCCCGACGATTTCGAAACCGACGGCGCACTGATCGGGCGCGTCGTACCGGCACTGCGCCAAATCGCCGACGAAATGCGCGAATCCACGGTGCTCGTTGTCTGTCATGGCGGCGTCATCAAGGCGATCGAGGAACATCTCGGCCTGGCCGACGGTCGAGTCCCCAACCTGTCCGGGCGTGTCGTGCACATTGCCCCCGATGACACGCTTTCCCTCGGCGACCAGATCCGATTCCTCGATGAAACGATCGCCACCGGAGGCGACGGCAACCGGATCTGATGCTCGACGTCGAAATCATCCGCAGCACTCGTCGAAAGAAAACGGCGCAGGCTCGACTCGTCGGCACGACAGTCGTGGTCAGAGTGCCGGCACGAATGCCAGAGGCCGAAGTCGCCTCGATGGTCGAACACTTTCGCGAACGGTACGAACGCCAGCATGACGCACGCGAGCTCGAGCTCGACCGCCGGGCGGCCGCGCTCGCTGCGACCTACGAGCTGCCACTGCCAACATCGATTCGGTGGGTGTCGAACCAGCGGTTTCGCTGGGGTTCATGCACGCCCACGCAGTACAGCATCCGCCTCTCCGATCGCCTGTCGAGCTTTCCGGACTGGGTGATCGATTACGTGATCGTGCACGAACTCGCCCATCTGGCCGAAGCCAACCACTCTCCAGCCTTTTGGGCACTGGTCGAGCGCTACCCACTCACGGAGCGGGCACGGGGCTACCTGATCGCCAAGGGTGGCGAGGACTGACGAACCTCGGGCTCGATTCAGACGGCGTTGAGCTCGGCCAAGGTGCGGTCGACGGCGTCGAGTTGCTCCTGGAGTTGATCGAGGTCGGCCATGGCCGGCAGATCTGGGTTCGGCGCTGGTCTCGAGACCACCGCCTGGGGCAGTGGTCGGATGGGGGGCGGCGGGTGCATCACGACCGTGATGTTATCCATCGGATTCGGCGCCAACTTTCAACGGCAAACGGGCGAACGAGATATCGAAGAACCCAGCGCTAGACAACGGCGAGACCTGTTCGGTTGGCACCGCCTCAGTCACGGCTTCGATCATCACGAGGTCGCGAGTGTCGCCTTCGAGAGGCGTTCGAATGAAGACGACACGTCGGCCATCGAAACTGAGCGAGCTGATGCGATCACCGGCACTACCAACCGGAATGCGGAAGAGTTCGACACCGCTGCTGAGCTCGGCTCCGACGATCTCGGTGCTCGCCTCGACGCCATCAGAGCGATAGCTGACCTCGGTGTAGGCCATCGCATCACCATCAGGGCTCAGGTCGATCAGCACAAAGGTTGCCCGTCGCGGCACAGGGCAATCAACGACGCTGGGACCGGCGATGTCAACCGGGTCACCGAGGGAATTGAGGAACCCGATCCGACCACATTCGTCGTTGCCGACGGTGAGGGCGTAGAGGCCACCGGCGGCGGAGAAGTCGAGCAGTTCGTCGGTCTCGCCAAGCACCACGATCGGCTCCGCTTCGAGGTCGAACAGCCGCACTCGTTCGACCAGCTTCTCATCGACCAGGACCAAAGCCTCGGCGGTGTTGTTCAGGTAGCCGACATCGAGCAGCCGAACACCGACAGGTCGGATCGACACCGCCTCAGCCCCTTCAGCGGCGAACCACGAAACGCCGTCGGCACCAGCAACGACCAGCCCACCGAAAAGATCGTCGGCAATCGCAACGGTCGACAGCGAGCCCAATGGTGCAGCAAGTGGCGTGAGGGCATCGATCGGCCCGCTCGATACCCCCTCGGAGGAACCCAGCACGATGACCGACTCGTATCCAGGATCTCGGGGTGGCAAGACAGCGAGGGGGCTCTGCACAACGAGTGGTACCGGCGTGTCGTCCTCTGCCGCATCGTTGGTGTCGGCATCGGCGTCCGTCGTTGTGGCGATGGTGATCTCTGCTCCCAGATCAGGAGGTTCGATCTCGCCGCACGCGCCGACGACGAATGTGCAGGCCACGACACACCCGAGCCAGCGTGCCATCGACGATCGCTTGCCGCTCGGCGGAAACGCAGGTGTGGCCAGAGCGGGAGACATCGCGCTCATGTTGTCACCTCCGGGCACAGAACACACTGCAGCGGGGACACACGGCCCCGGGGTCCGTAGCTGACGGCGTCGACCCTGCTCCATCGGTACCGACGACCGGCCCAGCAAAAAGCGTGCCGTCGGGCCGTGACACAAGTAGCCTCGACTCGCCCCTGTGGCGCAGCCTGGTTAGCGCAGTGGACTTTTAATCCATTGGTCGTGGGTTCGAATCCCACCGGGGGCACTC
>JBBQUN010000080.1:0-17405 GCA_038212405.1 Acidimicrobiales bacterium
TTGTTCGGCGATCCTGACGCCACCCACTTCGAGGGGTGGATGGTCCTGGCCGGTATGGCGGCCGACACCGAGCGGGCCATGTTGGGCACGCTCGTCAGCGGCAACAACTATCGAAATCCCGAGCTGCTGGCCGACATGGCCCGAACGCTCGACCACCTGTCTGGGGGTCGGATGTACCTGGCGGTCGGCTCGGGCTGGTTCGAACGGGACTACGACGAATATGGCTACGAGTTCGGAACGGCGCCAGGGCGACTACGACAACTCGAAGCCGATCTGCCCCGCATGAAGGCCCGACTGGCCAAGCTGAATCCGGCTCCGATCGGCCCGATGCCGTTGATGATCGGGGGCGCCGGCCCCAAGGTCACGTTACGACTCGTTGCTGAGTACGCCGATTCATGGAACACGTTCGGACCTCCGGAGCAGTACGCGGCGAAATCGTTGCTGCTCGACGACTGGTGCGCAAAGGTCGGGCGCGACCCGGCAGCGATCGAGCGCACCGTCGCGGTGAGTGGTGACGATGTCCATGATGTCGGCCGCTACCTCGATGCCGGTGCCACCCACGTCATCGTGATGACCGCGTCACCGTTCGACCTGGGCCCCCTCGAAAAGCTGATCGAACAGCGCGACGCACGTCAGTAGACCTTCGGGACGAAGGTCTGATCTCGCACCGGCGGGCGGATGTAGGGAATCTCCTTGCGCTGGGGAATCTCCACCGGTTCGGGCACGACGTCTTCGTAGGGAATCTGCGTGAGGATGTGGCTGATGCAGTTCAGTCGGGCACTGCGTTTGTCGTCGGACGGCACGACGAACCACGGCGCCTGTTTGATGTCGGTGTGTTGGAACGTGGTGTCCTTCGCCATCGAGTAGCGGGTGTAGAGACGATGCTCTTCGAGGTCCATTTCGGAGAGCTTCCACCGCTTGATCGGCTCTTCGTTGCGGGCCTTGAACCTGCGCTCTTGCTCCTCGTAACTGACCGAGAACCAGTACTTCAGAAGGATGATGCCCGAACGTACGAGCATGCGTTCGAACTCCGGGCACGTCCTCAGGAATTCCTGATGCTTTTCTTCCGAGACATAGCCCATGACCCACTCGACGTTCGAGCGGTTGTACCAACTGCGGTCGAACATGACGATCTCGCCACCCGACGGCAGCAGCGGAACATACCGCTGGAAATACCATTGCGTCTGTTCGCGGTCGGTCGGCTTTGGTAGTGCCTCGGTGCGCACGATACGGGGACTGGTGCGTTCGCTGATGCGCTTGATCACGCCGCCTTTGCCGGCAGACCCGCGGCCTTCGAACACGATCAGGACTCGCAGGTTGTGGTGCTGCACCCAGTATTGGAGCTTCACCAGCTCCTCCTGGAGCTCAGCCAATCGAGCCTCGTAGACCGGCTTCTTCAGCTGACCACTCGATCCGTAGTCATCAGGACTGGGCCGGGACGGGATGAAGTGGGAGACGACTGCGGGATTGCCGTCTCGCTGGAGACCAGTCTCGTAGGCATCGTTGGCGCTGCTGGTGTCATGACCTTTGGCCATTGCACTTCCTCGGTTTCTGTGGGTCAATCGAGTATGTCGTACCTCAGAACGAGTAACGACCAGCCGATGGAGAACGGGATCGGTAGTAATCGCCGATCGATGACTCGTTGCTCTGAGAAGGAATCACCGTATGGGAACGTCCGAGACCGAAATGGGAGCGGGAATCTTCGACCGGCGCCACTATCGCAAACTCGTCAAGCGAGACGACCGCGAAAACGAGCTCATGCCGTTCCAGGTCGAACTCCTACGGCTACAGGAGCATTTGGAACGACACGACAAACGGATGATCGTGCTGTTCGAGGGTCGTGATGCTGCGGGAAAGGGCGGCACGATCCGACGAGTCACTCGCTACATGAACGAGAAGCACTATCGGGTGGTTGCCATGGGCAAGCCGACCGAAGAACAGCGGACGCAGTGGTATCTCCAGAAGTACGTTGCGGAGTTCCCTCGTGGCGGTGAGATGGTGCTGTTCGATCGAAGTTGGTACAACCGGGCAATGGTCGAACCTGTCTTCGGGTTCTGTACCGATCGGGAGTACAGCGACTTCATGCGTGGCGTCGTTGGGTTCGAGAAAGATCTCGTCCGCCAGGGCTCCATCTTGGTTAAGCTCTATTTCTCGGTCTCGAAAGAAGAACAACAGCGTCGATTCGATCGCCGCCGCGACGACCCGCTGCGGCAATGGAAGCTCTCGGAGATCGACGTCCAGGCGCAAGAACACTGGGACGACTTCACCGAGAAGAAGTACGAAATGCTGTCTCGTACCCACACCGCACAGACGCCATGGACCGTGATTCGATCAGAGGTGAAGCACCAGGCACGACTGAATGCCATGCGCGTGATCCTCGACGCCGTTGACTACGAGGGTCGAAATCTCGAACTCGACTTCGTCCCCGACCCCGATGTCGTCCTGTCGGGAGCCCACGAAGTCGAGATGATGGAAGCCGAACGAATCCGCGGCGGAAAATTCACCGACTAACGAGAACGACCGTTCGCGACGTTTTTGCTGGCTGAGCGATCATGGCCAACGAGGTCGCCGCGAAGTTGTCGAGGATCGTCGTGGTCGGTGCATCCATGGCGTGGTGGTGGTCGGAGTCAGTGGGAGGCCCCTTTCGCCTACCGCCTCGGAGAAGACATGAAGAAGCGTTTCATTGCTGCGTCGGCAGCGGCTCTCACTGCGTTGAGTGTCGCTGCACCCGTCGGAGCCCAGACATCGGCCAATAGCTCGGTGTATGTCGTGCACGGCGTTCCTGGCGTCACCGTTGACGTGTATGTCGACGGTGCCCTGACGCTCGAAGACTTCGCTCCATCCTCGGTCGCCGGGCCGCTCTCGTTGCCAGCCGCCGCTTACGACATCCAGGTCTTCGCCGCAGCTACGGGCGCCACGGAAGCAACATCGGCCGCCCGGACTGATGCCGCGGTGATCAGCGAGACCGAAACCGTTCCTGCCGGTGCCAACGTCTCGTTGGTTGCGCACTGGGCCGATGATTCAACGCTTGCTCTTTCGCCCTTCGTGAACGATGTGAGCGCCGCCACCGTGCCGAATGGGCGCCTCGAAGTCCGTCATGCGGCCGCAGCACCTGAGGTCGACATCGTTGCCGGAGGAGCTGCGGTTGCGCCGTTCACCGAGCTCGTCACCGGTGACGCTGCCGCTGCCGATCTGCCGGCAGGCGCTTATCCGACCGGCATCGCTGCCACCGGTACGACTGCGGTGCTCTTCGATGCGCCAGTCACCGTCGAGCGCGGCACCTACACCATCGTGTACGCCGTCGGCCGCTTCGGAACCGACTTCGGCCTGGTTGTCCAGACCATCAACGGGATCTACCTTGGTGACACCTATAGCGGTACGAGCGGCGCGGATGCCAGCCTGGCCCGCCTCTACGTTGCCATTCTCGGTCGCCAGCCCGATGCCGGCGGCTTTGCCTACTGGAAGGGCATCGCTGCTGATGGCAATGGCAACCTCGTGACCCTGGTGTACAACATGGCCAACTCGAACGAGTTCGATGCTCGCTTCGGCAACGTCTTTGGTGGCAACAACACGATCTGGATCGAGCATCTCTACACCGAGGTCTTGGGCCGTGGTTCTGACACTGTGGGCATGGCCTACTGGATCGGCGAGATCAACGCCGGACGCCTGACCCAGGAAGAATCGCTGCTGTACTTCTCGGAGTCGGCTGAGTTCAAGAAGCTGACGGCGACCAGCTGATCAACTGCGCTACAGAGCCCGGTTGCCCCTTTCGGGGCGACCGGGCTTTCGCCGTTTTGGTCGACCTCTGTTTTCATGGTGCGACTGTCTCCATGGTGCGACTGTTTCCATGGTGCGACGATCGCGGTCTACACCGTGATGTCGAACACGTCGGTGAGCTCACGCACGGCGGCACCGTCGAGAATCTCGCAGCTCACATCGATTGGCCAGGCCAGGCCGCGGATGGCGTTGTAGCTCTCGGCGGCGCGAACGATCCGATCGGCCAGCAGCATCCCGGCGCCCCGCGGTGCCCCTTCCATCAGAATGGAATAGCTGGCTCCGCTGGCACGACCGATGAGGTCGGTCGACCGCGTCAACGTCTTCAGTATCGTCCCGAGAGTGACGTCGATCTGATCGCTGACATCGCCGAAGACCGAGTTCACGTCATCAGCGTTGGTGACGACAACGTGGACGATTTCGATGTTGTTGCCGGCATCGAGCGATTCGGCAACGGTGGCGGAGGACAGCAGAAGGAACGCCCCGTAACCAACGACAGCGCCGCCCTTGGTCGTTGGCGCAGGGTTGCTCGAAGTGTCCCTATCGCGCAACGAGGTCGACTCGTCCTTCACCTCTTCGCCCGACACCATGGCGCAGTATCGGAGCGAAGGCCATCGCCATGAGACGGCGCTTCTTTGTGATGTGCGTGCTGTCAGGTCGACAGTGATGCCAGCACGGCCTCGGCGCAGCGACGCCCCGAGTAGAGCGCACCTTGAATCGACGCGGTGTCGCGGTGGTCGCCGCAGACGAAGAGGTCTTCGCCGAGCGAGACGCGTTGTTTCGGGTCGAATGGCGGCCGTTGCTGGGGCTGACCATGGGGAATGGCGTCGGTGCGTAGGTGGTCCCATTGGTCGACCTGTTGGCCGAACCAGGAATGCAGCTGGGCGCGAACCCGAGGCTCGATTTCGGCGTCAGCGACGCCAGGGCATGCCGCAGCAATGAG
The DNA here is from genome assembly GCA_038212405.1 of Acidimicrobiales bacterium. GTDB lineage: Bacteria > Actinomycetota > Acidimicrobiia > Acidimicrobiales > SZUA-35 > JBBQUN01. Next base: position 4,718 of record JBBQUN010000080.1, read on the forward strand.
CGCTTGCCCCTCGGGTGCGTAGTCGGGAGCGACGTTCGACATGACCGCGACATTGAGCGCCGGCCCTGCCCCCGAGCCGTCGAGCATGATCAGGCGGTGGTCGACCGGCGGCGTTGGTGCTGCGAACCAGACGCAGGTCGCCGATTTGGACTCGACCGGACTCAACCCGAGCAACCGACTGGCGACCGGGCCCTCAGTGGCAACGATCAGCCTGCCCGCCTCGATGGTCGAGCCGTCGCGAAGCGCGATGGTGGTGCCAGCGATCGATCCGACCGGGGTGTTGAGGCGGACGGCGGCTGCCGGTAGGCGACTGGCGAGCTGGTCGGAGATGGCACCCATGCCTTTTGCCGGCACCACCGAATCGCCAGTCGAGAGGCTCTGGAAGATGACGTCGAACATGCGGCGGCTGGTGGCGAGAGCGGGATCGAGTTGGATGCCGCCAACGAGCGGCCGGAAGAACCGCTCGATCATGGTGTCGCTGAAACCGTCGGCTCGAAGGGCGTCGAAGGTGGAGCGGTCGGGTCCACGCAGAAGGTCGGGGGTGGTGGTGGTCGTGATGCGTCGGCGCATGATGCCGAGGCGAACCTTGTCGGCGATGCCACCAACCGGCGAGGTGACCGTCGAGGCCAACATCATCGGGCGTCGGAATGGATCTCCGACCTGGGAGAAGCGATCGCCGATGCGGACCGAGGCCCCCGGCTCGAAACTCTGTAGGTCGAGCGCCTCGACGTCGAACTGGCGGCTGAGCTCGGGGTAGGCCGTGAGCAGTACTTGGAATCCTCGATCGAGGCGGAAGCCGTCGACCATGTCGGTGCGGACCCGGCCACCAACCCCGTCGGACGCCTCCAGCACCACCGGCGTGTGACCAGCCTCGTGCAGTGCTCGGGCCGCGCTGAGCCCGGCCAGTCCGGCGCCGATGATCACAATGGGAGAAGTCACTGTCGTGTTGGTCATCGTGGTCGTGTCGTCATCGAGGGAGTGCATCCTTTGCCGCAGCGGTGAACACCTCGGAGGGTAGGTCGCGCTCGGTCCCGGCGATGGCATTCACGACAACCGATGCGACCAAGGCCGGGTCGAGGCCGGCGGGCATTGCCGGTGCAGTGCCCTCGATCGGGTGGTCGGCCAGACCGGTCTCGGTGTGGGGAGGGCGGGCATCGATCACGTGAATCTTGCGACGACGCAGCTCACGGCTCATTGCTTCGTCGAAGGAACGCAGAGCCGCCTTCGATGCGCCGTAGGCGGCCATGCCGGGCAGGTTCTGCTCGGCGATGACGCCCGAGAGTTGCACGATCGTGCTGTTCGGTGCCATGGCATCGAGTGCTGCCTTGACCAACATGATCGGAACGAAGGTGTTGAGGAGGAAGAGATCCTCCATGGCATCGATGCTCAACTCGTCGATCGAGCCGAAGGCAACGACACCAACGGCGTTGACCAAGATGTCGATTGGCCCGTTGGTTGCCACTGCCTCGCTGATCACGTTGGCGCAGGCCTCAGGGGTACGAAGGTCGCCGAGCACCCGGTGCGCTTCGACCGGGACGGTAGCGAGCCGATCGCCGTCTCGACCGGCGATGGTGAGACGCACGCCTCGAGCCGCGAGTTCTGTTGCGATTGCTCGCCCGAGTCCGCCGCTTGCGCCAACGACGAGTGCGGTCTGGCCTTGGAGATCGTGCCCAGCGATGGTCATGGGTGTGCACGGTAGATCGGGCGCTCGGAGGTCGACGGACCCGGCGGGCCAGCATCCTTGATCGATTGCCCTCTACCTCAGTTGGTGTTGCCGATCGCCGAGGCAGAGCGTAGGCGTGTGTCAGGCCCGGATGGTGCGGCGTACGTGGTCGGTGCGCAGCGCTGCGACGAGAGTTCTTGCCACCAGGTCGATCTGGTCGTCATCGAGTGAGGCCACCGTGACCCGCACCGCCGGCGGAGTCGATCGCCGATAGGCCGCCCCAACCCTGATGGCGATACCGGCGTCTCGCAGGGTGTCGGCAACCGCCTGTTCGTCGGCAACCGGGATCCAGACCTGGAGGCCCGACGCGCCGGTTGCCTCGATACCGGCCGCCGCCAACGTGGTGATCAGCCGTTGTCGCCGATTGCGGTAGATCACTGCTGCCTCGTCGACGATGGCCATGGTCTTGGCGTCGTGCAACAGCTCGGCGACCGCTTCTTGCAACAGGTGGCTCACCCACCCGGGGCCGGCGCCGAAGCGGGCTTCGACCGATGCGATGGTGTTCTCGTCACCGGCGAGTACGGCGAGGCGAAGATCGGGACCGAGGCTCTTGGCCACGCTGCGTACGAGCGCCCAATGGGCACGATCGCGGGGGAGCGCCGCCAAGGCCACGCCCGACACCGGGCCGGCATGATCGTCTTCGATGATCAACACTCGAGGGTGGCCAACAAGGGCCATGCCGAGCTGCTCGGCGCGCTCGGCAGAAATGGCGGCGCCGGTTGGGTTGTGCGCCCGCGGCGTGATGATGATCGCACGCACACCGCGGTCGAGAGCCTTGGCCAGGGCCGGCGGGGTCACGCCGTCGGTATCGACCTCCATCGGCACCGGGACCAGGCTGAGCGCGGCAACCACGTCGAACACCGGCACGTGCCCCGGGTCCTCCACACCGATCAGATCACCCGGTCGCAGGTGTTCCACCAGCACCCGTTCGATGGCGTCCATTGCCCCGGAGGTGAGCGTGAGGTGGTCGGCGGGGACGGCGTCGGCGGTGAGCCAAGCCCTGGCGGCTTCGGCCATGTTGGGGGAGATCATGGCCGAGCCGTAGTTGGCACGGGTGGCGCCGAGCGCGGCGAGCATGGCGGCGGCGAGGTCGGGCAGCAGGGCAGGGTCGGGGTTGCCCGACATGGCGTCGACGACACCGGCGGACATTGGCATATCGACCCGCAGTCGTGAATGCGAGCTTGGTACCACTTGGGTTCCCTGCCGACCTCGACCGAGGACGACGCCCCGCTCGCGCAACCGGCGGTATGCGCCGGCGACGGTGTTGGGGGCAAGATCGAGCGTGGTGGCGGCAGCGCGCACCGACGGCAGGCGATCTCCGCCCGCCAGGGCGCCGCTTTCGACATGCTGCTCGACGAAGTCGACCAGTTCGCTGGCGGTGCTGATGCCAGTGGCTCCGGCGAAAAGGTTGGCGGGCGAGGGTCCCATGCGACTATTGTACCAGTTCGTGACTGTCAATGTACCAGAACAAAATAGTGAGTCGACGGATCCCCGTGACCCTCGTATCGTCATGCGGCGCGGTGTCGACCGTGCCCGATACGCAACGAGCGACGTCGAGGCGGTACTCGACGCTGGCTACGTGGCCCACGTTGGCACCGTGCGCGACGGTTCGCCGGTCGTGATTCCGATGTTCTACGTGCGCGACGGCGATGCCCTCCTCCTGCACGGTGCCCCGGCGTCAGGCGTGATCCGACGAGGCGACGCAGCTCGCAACGACGGAATCGACGTGTGTGTGACCGTGACCCTGGTCGACGGCCTGGTGCTCGCCCGCTCGGCGTTTCATCATTCGATGAATTTCCGTTCGGTCATGGTGATTGGGCGGGCAATCGAGGTGAGCGATCCGGTCGAGAAGGCGGCAGCACTTCATCGATTCATCGAGGCGCTCGTGCCGGGGCGACAAGCCGATCTGCGACCGAACTCGACGAAAGAGATCGCCGGCACGTCGGTCCTGCGCCTGTCGCTCGAGCACGCCTCGGCCAAGATCCGCAGCGGAGGCCCGATCGATGATGAAGAGGACTACGCGCTTCCCATCTGGGCCGGCGTGGTCCCGATTCGGACCGTCGTGGATCCACCCGAGTCCGACGACCGCCTCCCCGAGGGTGTCTCGATCCCCGCAACCGTCAGCGCCCTCGTCACCCCCACCGACCACTGAGCCGATGGCCAGAGCACTAGCCGATGGCGCCCGAGGCGCGTAGGGCGTCGATGTCGGTGGTCGAGAGTCCGAGGTCGGCCAAGATGTCGTTGGTGTGTTGACCGAGTTTTGGTGCCGGGCCTCTGGGGGTGATCTGCGCGTCGGCGATGTGGATCGGGGTGGCGACGGTGCGGAAGGTGCCGGACTCGGGGTGTTCGATTTCGGGGAACATGCCAACCGCTTCAGCTTGGGGATCATTGGCCAGTTCGGTGAGCGACGCTGCCGGCCCCCAGATGAGTCCGGCGGCATCGAGGATCTGTCCCCACTCGGGCATGGTCTTGGTGGCGAAGCGTGCATCGAGGATGTCGATGAGCTCTGGCATGTTCTGGTAGCGGGTGCGGATCGAGTCGAATCGTTCGTCGGTGAGCAGTTCGTCGAGCTCGACCGTTTTGCAGAACGGCTCCCACCAGCGAGCCTCGACCATGTTGAGGATGATCCAGCGGTCATCGGAACAACGGAACCGGTTGCCGAGTGGGGCGATGAGGTTGCGGCGATCACGCTTGGTCGGGACCCGGCCATCGACGAGCACGGCGGCGAGGTTGCTCATCATGGTCCAGGTTGCGGTGCCCATCAGGCTGACATCGACGACTCGGCCGCGGCCGGTGCGTTCGGCCATGCGCAACGCGGCGAGGATGCCCGAGAGCAGCGAAAGGCTCGTGGTGTGATCACCCTGCGCCGCTCCGGGCGATGGGGCGACTGCTCCTGGCTCGGTGCTGAAGTCGATGATCGATCCCCGGCCGAAGAAGGCGGTGACGTCGAACCCGGGACGATCGGCATCGGGGCCTTTGAGGCCGTATCCGGTGAGTGTGGCGTGCACGAGGGCCGGTTGGAGACCGAGCAGGGTCTCGGCGTCGAGGCCGAACTTGGCTTGGCGTTGGGGCAACAGGTTGCAGAGGAACACGTTGGCGGTCTTGGCGAGGTCTCGTACCAGCTGGGCACCCTCGTCGGTGTCGAGCGCAACGGCGATCGAACGCTTGCCCCGGTTGTCGCCCTCGAACGAGGCATCGATCACGGGCCGATCACCTTGGGCGAGTGGTGGCCGCATCATGTTGCGAACGACATCGCCAGTGAGTGGCTCGACCTTGATGACGTCGGCTCCCATGTCGGCCATCATCGCCGCGCAGCCGGGGGCGGCCATCCAGTTGGTGATCTCGATCACGCGAACCCCTTCGAGCGGTGAGTCGAGGTCGTTCGATGCTGGTGTGGTCTCCATGGCGATGAAGCTACTCGCGCTGGCACCGTCGTTCGAAGTGAGCGTCGTTCGAAAGTGAGCGTCGTTCGAAAGCGCGGTCAGTCGATTGGGAGGTTGGTGCGCTGGCAGATCGTGCGCAGCGAGAAGCTCGACCGAATGCGAGTCACGCCAGGCAGCAACGCCAGGTGCGTTCGGTGGATGCGTTCGTAGTCGTCGACGTCGGCGCAGCGAACCTGCACCAGGTAGTCGGCGTTGCCCGCCATCAGGTGGCAGCTGACGACTTCGGGCCGAGTCACGACCTGGGCCTCGAAGGCGTCGAGGTGGCGCTCTTCCTGGCTGGCCAGGGAGATCTCGACGAAGACCGTGGTCGGGCGTCCGATCGCCGCCGGGCTGAGCAGGGTGACATAACGATCGATGACCCCTTGCTCTTCGAGGCGACGCACTCGGCGAAGACAGGCCGAGGGGGAGAGGTGCACGGCATCGGCAAGCTCGTTGTTGGTGATGCGGGCATCGTCTTGAAGAATCGCGAGAATCGTTCGATCGGTGGCATCGAGCAGCATGGGAGCAAGTATGAGGCGTCGAACCCGCCACAAGCAACAAGATGTTGCGTGAGGGGTCGATTTGGTGGCCGGTAACGCAAGCGGCTGCGCAGTGTCGTGCCGTACGTTTTGGAGCGTCGACGTTCCCGGGCAGCCGAGTCGTTGCGAACCGACTTTCGAGATACAGGACGTGTGCAGATGCTGGTTGGAGTGCCCTCAGAGATCAAGGTGCTCGAACGACGGGTTGGGCTGACGCCCGGGTCGGTTCGCGAGGTCGTTGCCCACGGTCACCAGGTCAAGGTGCAGACCGGGGCCGGGGTAGGCATCGGTGCCTCGGACGAGGACTACATCGCCGCTGGTGCCAGCATCGCCGGCGACGCAGCCGAGGTCTTCGACTGGGCCGAGATGATCGTCAAGGTCAAGGAGCCCCAGGCAATCGAGCGGGCCATGCTTCGGCCCAATCATCTGCTGTTCACCTACCTCCACCTGGCTCCAGACCCCGAACAAACGAGCGACCTCATCTCGTCGGGCGCCACCTGTATCGCCTACGAGACGGTCACCGATCACCGCGGCGGACTCCCGCTCCTGGCGCCGATGTCCAAGGTCGCCGGTCGGATGGCCGTGCAAGCTGGAGCTCATGCACTGGAAGGACCGCAGGGCGGTGCCGGACTCCTCCTTGGTGGTGTTCCCGGGGTTGCGCCGGCCAAGGTCGTGATACTTGGCGGCGGCGTGGTCGGCGGTCACGCGGCAGAAATGGCCATTGGTCTCGGTGCCGACGTGACCGTGCTCGACCGCAGCCTCGACGTGCTCGATGCACTCGACGCTCGCTGGGGCACGCAAGTCAAGGCGGTGTACTCCACCCAAGACTCGCTCGAGTCCTATGTGCTCGACGCCGATCTCGTCGTTGGTGCCGTGCTGGTCAAGGGAGCGAAGGCCCCGCACCTGGTGAGCGGCGAAATGGTGTCGAACATGCGCGATGGTTCGGTGCTCGTCGATGTTGCCATCGATCAGGGTGGCTGTTTCGCCACGTCGCATGCCACCACCCACGCCGAGCCGACCTACATCGTCGATGGCGTCGTGCACTACTGCGTCGCCAACATGCCTGGTGGCGTACCACGTACCTCGACCTACGCCTTGAACAACTCGACGCTGCCGTTCGTGCTCAACCTCGCCGACAAGGGCGCGAAGCAGGCGATGCTCGATGATCCACATCTGCTCAATGGGCTCAACGTTGCTCAGGGCAAACTGACCGAGGCTGCGGTTGCTGAGGCGCTCGGCATGGAGTTCAGCGATCCGGCTGGCGTCGTCTACTCACTCTGAACCGAGGCGGCTGTCGGTCGAGTTCCTGGGCCGAGGCGCGTGCCATCCATGGCGGAGTGCGAGCAGGCGTAGCGCACACACAGCAACGGCAATGACACCAGCGAACTCGGCGCCTGCTGCGCCGAGTTCCCAGGCAACGGTGACAGCGGTTGCCCCCAATGCCGCCGGAATGGCGTAGAGCACCGTCTCGGTGCGAAACAGGGTTGGTTGTTCACCGGCCAAAACATCTCGTAGCACGCCGCCGCCGGTCGCGGTGACCACGCCGAGAGCGACCGCTCCGATGCCGGACAGCCCAAACGTCAGCGCTTTGGTCGTGCCGGCGACACAGAAGAGGCCGAGGCCGGCTGCGTCGAACGCGAGGTGTGGCCGCCGCCAACGTTGCTCGATTTGTCGATGGCCGATGAAGGTGACCGCGGCGGCGACGAGCGGAACCACGAGGTAGGCGGGCTCGGTGAGCGCCGGAGGGGGAGTGTCGCCGAGGAGCGCGTCACGGATGAGGCCACCGCCAAGGGCGGTGATGGCGGCCAGGGCAATGACGCCGACCAGGTCAAAGTGTTTTCTCACCGCTACCAGTCCGCCCGAGAGCGCGAAGACGAAGATGCCGAGCAGGTCGAGGGCCCGCTCGACCGAAGGGTCGAGGCCTACGGTGCTCTGCACCACTTCCGACGAGAACACGTGCATCGCCGCACCGTACTGACATCGCCGTCAGGAATGGGCTGGGAACAGTACGCTCGCCGCGTGTCGACGCCGTTGGTCAAGCGATTGCTACCGGATCATGTCGATGCACGCCGAATCATTGGCCTACGCGGTCTTCGAGGATTCGTCGATGGGGCCGCCAGTGTCGTGCTGTCCACCTACCTCGCGCTCTTGGGATTGAGCACCGCCAGAGTGGGAGCGATCGCCACGATCACCATGCTCGGTTCGGCGATCGCCACTCTTGGCGTTGCCTGGCTGGGCCGGGCATGGGTTCGACGTCATGTCTTGCTCGGGGCGTCGCTCGTCATGATCGGCACCGGCCTCGGGTTCGCGCTCGGCCGGTCATTTTGGATCCTTGCCGTCGTTGCGCTCCTCGGAACGCTGAACCCGTCGTCGGGTGATGTCAGTGTCTTTCAACCGATCGAACACACGCTCCTTCCGCAGACTGCGCCTGATCGAAACCGGACGCGTCTGTTCGCTCGCTACTCGTTGGTGGGTGCACTCCTTGGCGCTTTCGGATCGCTGAGCGTTGGTCTGGTTTCCGTGGTGTATCACCGTGGTTGGCTGAGCGAGGTTGCTGCGTTGCGCTTGCCCTTCTGGCTGTATTCGGTCGTTGGTGTGAGCTCGCTCGTCGTCTATCTGCGACTGAGCCCGGCGATAGAACCGGCGCTCGGCACCGATCCCGGCGCGCTGGGAGAGAGCCGCAGCATCGTGTTGCGCCTTGCGGCCCTGTTCAGTCTCGATTCCTTTGCGAGTGGGTTCACCGTGCAGGCGATGCTGGCACTCTGGCTCTCGCTGCGGTTCGATCTGTCGGTTGCGGTGACCGGCGTGGTCTTCTTCTGGACCAGTTTGTTCACCGCAGGATCGATGCTGATCTCACCGTGGTTGGCTGATCGGATCGGCCTGATCCGCACGATGGTCTACACCCACATCCCGGCCAATCTGTTGTTGATCTCGGCCGCGTTCATGCCGAACGTGTGGCTGGCCGTTGGCTGCCTCCTCGCCCGTTCGGTGTTCGCCACCATGGACGTGCCTGCCCGCACGAGCTACGTGATGGCCGTCGTTCCGCCCGAACGACGATCAGCGGCTTCGGCGATCACCAACGTGCCCCGGAGTCTGGCTGCGGCTGCCGGGCCTGCGATGTCTGGTGCTCTGCTCGCCCGAACGACCTTCGGTTGGCCACTCGTCATCGCCGGGGTTCTCAAGATCGTCTACGACCTGGAGTTGTTGCGTTCGTTCGGCTCGATTCGCCCACCCGAAGAACGCGATCGGTCACCACTAGGATCGTCGTCGTGACCCACAAGATCCTCGTCATCAACGGCCCGAACCTCAACCTTCTCGGTGAGCGTGAGCCCGAGGTCTACGGCGCCGAGACGCTGGACGACATCATGACCGATCTTGCCTCGCTCGCTGCCGGTCGGGGTGCTGAGCTCACCAGCGTGCAGTCCAACGTCGAAGGAGAGTTGGTCACCCAACTCCAAGACGCCCGCACCTGGGCCAGCGGCATCATCATGAATCCCGGCGCCTACACCCACTACAGCATCGCCATCCGCGACGCGATCGCTGCCATCACGATCCCGGTGATCGAAACGCACCTGTCGAACGTGCATGCCCGCGAACCGTTCCGTGACCACTCGGTCGTGAGTGCAGTGTGCCTTGGTGTCGTCGCAGGGTTCGGCCGCAACAGCTACGCCGTTGCGCTCGAAGCAATGCTCTTACACCTCGACCGCTGAGCGGCCGAGCCACACCTCGACCGCTGAGCCAGGCGATCCTCAGATAGCGACGAGGATGCGCTCGGCGGCGAAGGGTCCGAGGCCGACGATCTGACCATTGATATCGACCGTGGTGGTGCCGTCTGGCGACATGGCAACGACCTTCCCGGCGATCCCTGGCGTGATGTGTGACCGCTCGAGGAACTCGAGCATGCCGTCGGCGAACTCGAGTTCTTCGGGAATGCGTCGAACGCTGAAGTCGCTGCCGATGCTCAAACCCGAGAGCGGAGTCATGGCCGTCTCGATGTAATCGCTGCCGGGAATGGGGTTGCCGTGCGGGCAGGTCGTTGGCTCGCCCAGGTGGGTGAGCAGCGCCGCTTCGACCTCGGGGCTGATCACGTGTTCCCACTTGCCTGCCTCGTGGTGGGCCGTTGCCCAGCTGAGACCAAGGATGTCGGTGAGGAAGCGCTCGGCGAGGCGGTGGCGGCGGACCATGGTGGTGGCGAGCGTCAAGCCCTTGGTGGTGAGGGCGATCGTGCCCTTCTCGACCGTCACCAAACCTTCCTCGTCGAGACGCTTGACCATCTCCGAAACCGCAGGCCGTGACACACCGAGGCGTTCGGCGATGCGGGCCTGGATCACGCGAACATCGTCTTCTGCGAGTTCGTAGATCGTCTCGCAATACTCCTCGAGGGCAGGATGATGCTCGGGGGAGATGTACGCAGCCATGGGATCATCGTAGTTCTCAACGGAGGCCGCCGTCTGACCGTCGACAAGAATGTTCGGCATGCTTGACATCGCTCGAGGTCGAGCGTCGCCACCTCGATCGCAGCGCCGCCGCGGTGTAGCGTCGCCCGCCATGGACCTCGACGCCTTCAGGACAGACGTTCGCACCTGGCTCGCCAACAATGCCGAACATGGGCCCCGTGATTACGGCGCCATCATGCCGCCCGATCTGCGTGACGCCGGCGTCGCCTGGCAGCAGCGGCTCTACGCCGCCGGCTGGGCCGGAATCCACTGGCCTACCGAGTACGGCGGCCGCGGTCTCACCGCGGAGCATCAGTCGATCTGGGTCGAGGAGTGCGCGTACGCCGAAGTGCCGGCCTTCATCAACATGGTGGGCTTCGTGCTCGCAGGCCAGGGTCTGCTTCGGTTCGGCACCGACGAGCAAAAGGCCCAGCACTTGCAGCCGATCATCACCGCCGAACAGGTGTGGTGTCAGTTGTTCAGCGAACCAGAGGCGGGAAGTGACCTTGCCTCGTTGCGGACCACTGCCGTCGCCGATGGCGACACCTTCGTCGTGAATGGACAGAAGGTGTGGTGCTCGGGCGGCCGAATCTCGGAGTGGGGCATCCTGATGGCTCGCACCAATCCCGACGCCGCCAAGCACAAAGGCATCTCGTTCTTCCTACTCGACATGAACCTGCCCGGGATCGAGGTCCGACCACTTCGACAGATGACGGGTGCGTCGGATTTCGACGAGGTGTTCATGACCGATGTCGTGATCCCGGCCGATGCGCTGCTCGGTCCGATCAATGAGGGCTGGGGTGTTGGCATGGCAACACTCACCAACGAACGAGGTTCGGTCGGCGCCGGACAGATCGCGATGCAACGCCGGCTCGACGCCATGGTGGCGCTCGGAGGCGGAGCCGACTCGGGCCTGGGCCCGGTCGGGCGCGATCGGTTGATGAGCCTGGTCGTTCGGGGCAAGAGCATGCTCGCCATGGGCAAACGGGCGGGACCAGCCGCATCGGTCAACTCCTCACTTGCCAAGTTGGGGACCAGCGAGATGGCCTTCGACAATGCCGTGCTGCGGGCCGAGCTCCGCGGCGCCGAGGGCATGCTCTGGAATGCCGAGACCAAGGGTCTCGCCTCGGCACCGGGTGGACGAATTGCCGGTGGCAGCTCACAGATCCAACGCTCGATCATCGGTGAACGCATCCTCGGCCTGCCGAAGGAACCCTCACTCTCACCCTCGGCGACGGCCGCGAAAGGCGATTCGAAATGACAACATCACCAGCACGAGCCATTGGTTCAGCCATCGAGGCGTTCACCGGGCAGGTGTACTTCTCGCCCGAGTGTCACGCCCGTTACCACGCGCTCGGTTTCGCGCCGAGCAGCGCCGAGGTCAAGGGAGTGGCAATGCCCGATGGCCCCGCCTACTTCTGTAGCCGTGGCTCGTTGATGGGGCAGGTGCCCGCCGATCTCATTGCCGCCGCCTTTGCGGTGTTCAATCCCGATGCCGTTGCCGGTGCGGTCAACCATGGTTGGTCGATCACCGACGCCACCACGATCTGTGCGGAACGGACGGCCGGCGCGGTCGAACAGCTCGAACGGATCCTCGGACCATCGCCCGATGGCATCGACCGAGCGCGCGAGCTGGTCGAGCTGGCGGCAATCGGGTTGCGCCCCGAAGGGCGACCTCTCTATGCCGGAACTCGCTCCCAGCCTCGTCCGCCAAGCGCGCTTGGCGCCACCTGGTGGCTGGCCGATCAGCTTCGTGAATACCGAGGCGATGTGCACACCGCGGCCTGGATCACCGCCGGTGTCGACGCCACCGAAATGGGTTTGCTCACCGAGCTGTACTGGGGCTTACCGATGCGGTCCTACTCTCGGTCACGAGCCTGGACCGACGACCAATTCGAAGCGGCAGAAGCTCGTCTCATCGGCCGGGGTCTGGTCGCCGACGGCGGATTGACCGACGCAGGGCGAGCGTTTCGCGAAGACATCGAGGTGGCGACCGACCGCGGTTGCCAGCCGATCGTTGACGGGTTCGGCGAGCAGTTGCAGGAGTTCCTCGACCTGATGAACGGCTGGAGTTCGATGATCAGAGACGCCAATGGCTATCCGGCCGCCGGCCCGCACGACCTGGCTGATCGCTGAGGCAGGCACAGCGCTGACGCTCGCCAAGGGCGAATCAGTGATCATCGTGAGCGAGGGCGATGCCGCCAGCCGAAGAAACCAGGCACCACTCGTTGCCCTCGAGGTCGAGCATCACCTGAAATGAGCCTTCGTCGTCGGCAACGACGCTGCCAACGATCTCGGCCCCCAGGGCAACGGCGGCAGCGGTGGCAATGGCAAGGTCGGAGACGTCGACGTCGATGTGGACCCGGTTCTTTGCGATCTTCGGCTCCGGCACTTGTTGGAATGCCAGACGTGACCAGCCGGGCGGATCGACGAACGACCACGCGGGGTGTCGGTCAACCGGTGTCCCGCCCAGTACGCCAGACCAGAACTCGGCCAACCGGGCCGGTTCAGCGCAGTCGATCACGATTTCGTCGATACGTCCGATCATCCGCTGACCCTACGCGCTGG
>JBBQUN010000081.1:0-17345 GCA_038212405.1 Acidimicrobiales bacterium
GGCCTTCGGGAAACGTCGAGGTCAGCGTGATGGCGAAGTTGCTGGCCATCGTCAGAATGAGGACCGCTTGCACGCCATGCAGAGCAGTCAGGCCCAGGTTCCAGAGGCGGAGGTTGGCGAATCGCTCGGGGGAGATGGAGACCGTCCCTGCGCCACCATTTATCTTCGTTTCGGCCTGCACGTCTCTTGTCCTTTCGTGCTGCGCCACGTTCGATACAGCGCTCTGTGACAGTAGGCGCTCGGTGTGGATGGTGGTGAGGTCGGGCGGATGGTTGGCTCTCTGGGTGCCTTGGGATGTGCGGACGTCACCTCAAAGACGGCCCGGCCTATGGATCGATTGTCTCGGCTTGCTTTGCTCTGGAGTAGCACTCGCTCGAACAGGGCCAACGGCGTCCTGATCAGGTGAAGACACTCATTCGGCAACCAACTCGGCTCTCCAATGCACGCGTGTACTTTGGGTTGCGCTCATCCCTCCGACACATTGAAGATTGCATTTCCCCTGGTCAGCGCAGGTATTCCGGCGTGAACCTGATAGCGACAGCGGTGCCGTTCGTCGGGCGTCGATGTCGGATTTTCTCTGGGCTTGCCTGAGTATCGCCTTGTAGGTCGGTCGTCTTGTGACCGGGCTTTCACTGCATCGAAGACAAGCAGCGCTGTTGAACGTATGGGCGGGGCAGAAGCTGTCGACCTGGTGCCGTATCAGCCAACGTTTGGTGGTCGCGTCCACCACTTGGGCCCTTGGTCTGTTTTTGATTTGGGGATGAGTGAGAAGCTGAGGGTTCGGGAGATCTCGAACGATGAGGGCAACCGGTTGCTGAGGATCGTGCGCCGGTCGTCGGGATCGGTGGTGACGTGGCGGCGAGCGCAGATGGTGTTGCTGTCGGCCCAGGGCATGGACGTCGGGCAGATCGCGTCGGTGGCGTTCACGTCGCCGGACCGGGTGCGTGAGGTGATCCACAACTTCAACGATGACGGATTCGACTCGCTGTATCCGAAGTACGCCGGTGGCCGGCCACCGAAGTTCACGCTCCCGCAGCGACGAGCGATCAAGAAGTACGCGTTGGCCCGCCCGCAGGACCACTGCCTGCCGTTCTCGACCTGGTCGCTCAGCAAACTTGCTGACTTCTTGGTTGCTGAGGGGGTGGTCGACGACATCAGCCATGAGGGCCTTCGGGTTCTGCTCCGAGAGGAGGGCGTGTCGTTTCAAGTGATCAAAACCTGGAAGCAGTCCACCGATCCGGACTTCGAAGCGATGTGCGGGGCTACCGCTCGATAGGGCTCGACGCTGTGGCGGCCACTCGCCTGGCGTCTACTGGACCTCGAACTGGCAGTGCGAGCCTGGAGCGTTGGTCTGCTGTCGCGAACGGGCAGTCCTCTGGCTGATCGGTCAGGCTGAACACCTGTCCACTCGCGGATCGCCAGCGCATCCGGTGTGAGGAAGTTGGCGCCGGTCCGTTCGGCGAAAGCACGCAGAGACCGGCTCCTGATGAGCCGGGCGTTGGTTCCCGATCTCGGTCGGATTGGCCGAGAGGCGATCGCGTACCCACTCAACTCTCGCCGCCTGCGATGCTAGGTTCCCGATGTGTCGGCTCAGACGAGCACGATCGGGTCTCGGGAGTACCAGCATCCCGGGCCGGACTTCACGGATCCGAGGTGCAACTCGTGCAGCCATCAACCCCACGTCGTGCCCCGGATAGCGACCAACTCGTCGTCAGTGCGCCGACGAATCCAGCACTCACCCTGCGTGCCCTTGCTCGTTTTCCGGATCGGGTCGCGTTCGTCTCGGAAGGCGAGTCTCTGAGCTACCGCGAAGCCTCGGACCTCATTGGTCGAATCCAGCAGGTCTTTGTCGAGGCAGGGCTCGAGCGAGGCGACGGTTTCGCCCTCTTGGCCGGCAACCGGCCCGACTCCTGGTGTGCCATGATCGCCGCGCAAGGGCTCGGGCTCTCCACCACGCCGTTGCATCCGCTCGGTTCTCTCGATGACCACCGATTCCAGTTGGGAGACGCGGGGATTCGGGTGCTCCTGGTCGATGTCGCCAATTTTGGGCGTCGTGGTGCCGAACTGACCGACGCCGTCGAGATCACCTTCACGCTGGGCACCGCAGACTTCGGTTCCGATCTGACTGCCGCAGTGGACGCGATGGATGCCTCGCCGCCCGTTGCCATAGCCGGGCCAGATGACGTCGCGTCCATTGGCTACACCGGTGGTACGACCGGGCGGTCAAAGGGAGTCGTTCGACGCCACCGGTCATTGTCGGCGAGCACATCGGCGATCCTGGCCAACTTCAACCTGCCCGACACGCCGATCTATCTCGCCGTCGCCCCGATCAGCCACGTTGCCGGCTCCAAGATCGTGCCGGTCCTGCTTCGTGGCGGCACCGTCCACCTCCAGCACGGCTTCGACCCGGTTCGAGTGATCGACACCATCGAGTCGCAAGCGATCAACATGACGCTCCTGGTGCCGACCATGATCTATTCGATCCTCGATTCGCCCCGACTGGACGAGGGCGAACCGCTGGGCTCACTCGAACTCTTGCTCTACGGGGCCTCACCGATGGCCCCGAGCCGCCTCGTGGAGGGGCTCGAGCGAATCGGCCCCGTCTTCTCCCAGTTGTATGGCCAATCCGAGTGCTATCCGATCGCGGTGCTTCCCGCCTCGGACCATCGAAGCGACCGACCTGATCTGTTTCTGGCCTGCGGCTCGCCGGTGGCGAGCTGTGAGGTGGCACTGCTCGACGCCGAAGGCAACGAGGTGCCCGTTGGTGAACCGGGGGAGATCTGTGTGCGGAGTACCTCGGTCATGGACGAGTACCTTCACCAGCCAGAAAGGACGGCCGAGGCATTTCGGTTCGGTTGGCTGCACACCGAGGACATCGCTCGCCGAGACGAGGAGGGGCATCTCTTCATCGTCGACCGGGCAAAAGACATGATCGTGAGCGGCGGATTCAACATCTATCCCAAGGAAGTCGAGGATGTCCTCACCGGCCATCCGTCGGTGGCGCAGGCCGCGGTGTTCGGGATTCCCGATGACCGGTGGGGCGAAGCGGTCACCGCCGTGATCGTGTGCCGTGCCGACGCCGAGGTGGAGGTCGCCGAGCTCCAAGCGATGGTGAAGAACGCCAAGGGGGCAGCTCATACGCCGAAGCGAATCGACTTCGTCGAGGGTCTTCCCCTGACTGCCGTCGGAAAGGTCGACAAGAAAGCCATTCGTGCCCCGTTTTGGGCCGAGAGCGATCGACAGGTCGGCTGACGACGTTGGTCTGCGTTCGATTGCGTGGGCACGCGGTGTGCGAGTCTCACGGTCGCTGCCACCGACCGCGTTCTCCCGTCACATCGCTCCATCGGTCAACAACTGCGCCCGGTCGCTGATCGAGCCGGTCACCGTTCGTAGCGAATGTGCAAATGAATGGAACGTCGCCGGCTCCGAACAAGCGTCGTCGGTCTCGAATGCCGCTGCCGACGTTGCAGCAAAGCAGGTGTGGCCCAATCAACGCCGCGAAACATCGAGCACCTGAACTGGTCGGCTGACATCGTGTCGACCTTCATTGCCCGAGCAACACGGCCCGGCTGACCGGCACCCGCCACCCCCTGCGAGCGGTTCCGAGCGGAGGCCGCACGTAAGCGTCGGCTAGGTAGTTGACGTTGGTGCGTTCGAGGTAGCGATTGCCGGATGCCATCAATGCAGCAGATTCGCATCGGCAACCCACAGGTGACAGCCGGTGAAAGCAGCCCGATGGGCATCTCACACCTCAAGTCACTCGGGAAAGCGGCGTACGAAATCGGCGAGTTCTTGCTTGTCTCTCAACAGGTATACATCTATGAGATCGGCGCAGCGCTTCGCAAGGCGACGGTCGTTCTCTGGGACCGTCTTCCGGTTGCGCCAGTTGCGCCATGCGGTTCCCCACTCGTCCCCAATGCGCTGAGAGAACGACTCTTCGCAGCCCTCGGGCAGCTGTGTCGCTGCAGGTCTGCGAAGCCCACGCCGAAGTGCGCGCCACGAGCAGACCCACCATTGAGTTGTGATGACCACGAGTGTGTCGGCGCGCGCAATCAAGAGGTCCTCGTCGACATCGTTGCTGTCGACGATCCACCGCTGGCCCGCGAGTAAAGCCTGCTGCCTCTTGATCAGTTCGTCGTCGGGCACCCGAACCCAGCCGGGCTCCCAAGCGTGCAGATCAAGGTGAATCAAAGGAAGGCCAGTCTTCGCAGCCAGCTGGCGCGAGAACGTGCTCTTCCCAGCACCTGCCATGCCGGTGACGACAACGCGGCTATTCACGGCCTCGCGTCTGGGCTCGTTCTCGGACTCCTGTTCCACCCTCTCAGTATGGCCGTACCAGAGACAACAGACGGCTCGAGAACGCGCTTGCGCAATCGCATCACCAGCCGCAAGATACCTCTCGACTTCGACACCGGTGCGGCGCTGCAGAGTCTCGACGCTCGCAGCGGGTAGCTGGCTGGTGCGGTCGCTGATGTGCGCTTGCCACTATTACAACCGGTGGGTCGCCGCCGCTTTGTTGATGGCCTGGGCGACGAGTTGCTGAGAACGGCACCGCCTCGGTCTACCGCATGGAGTAACCGGCGCAAGCCGCACACTTCGACCCACACAATCAGCGACGGCACGTTCGTGCTGGGGTATCGCGGTGCCGGAGGAGTTGACACAGTGCCACCGTCGGGTCGACCAGTAGAGTCGATCTGAGGCCGCTGTCGATACAGCCCCATAGCGTTCAGGGTCGAGGTCATGACACCTCCCTTCGACCGCCAGTTCCCCGGGGCAAGAGGTAGAGCCACAGCTTGACCTGGCGGCCATCGATGGTGGTGTCGAACTGAAAGTTCATGGCCCACAAGGCATTCGGGCAGATCGATGACATCGCTCCGGTATGGGTGCACATGCCGGCAAGGGGCGTGTCTGTTCAGCTGTCGTCCGCCAATTCCTGACGCCGGAAGGTCAATGTGTCGTAGGCACCGGCAGCGATGAGACCGACCGCGGCCGCACCAAGCATCAGCCGCCCACCGGGAGCAGCGGCGAGGGCCCGAAGTGACTCATCGAGCCCGGCGGCGTCGTCGGCATCGTGTTGCCACGCGGCGATGACGAAGAGCGCGCCGGCGATGAACAGCATCAGGGAGCGAGCGGTGAACCCCACAACACCAAGGACGATCAGGGTGCGTTGAGCAGTGGTGGTGAGCCCGGACCGATCGATGTCATCGACGAACTGGAGTCGCCAGCCCTTCTGTAGGTGGTAGACGCCGACACCGATGGTGACCAGCCCGATCGCGTACACGGCAATACGACCGGCGGGGAGACCGAGCAGAAGTGTCGAGATGCCCTCGGGTGAGGTCGATCCCGACTCGCTGTTGGACGCCGCTCTCCCGGTGACAGCGGCCTGAAGACCTGTTACTCCCAAGAGTGCGTACACGAGCGAGAGACCGACCGATCCAATCCGTGATGCGGAGTCGAGTGGTTCCTCGAATGGGTTCTCGACCTCACCGACAAAGCCCGACCACAGCTGCCATGCGGCGTACAGGAGAAGCCCGATCCCCATGACACCCACAAGGGCTCGGCCCGCGGGGGCACCAGCGATCGTGGCCAGCGCTCCGCCTTGGTCAGCCTCTTCCGAGCTCCAACCGCGTCTGGCGATGTCGAGACCGATCAGTCCGATGACGACGAACAGCAGCCCCTTGGCCACCCAGCCCACTCGAGTCACCATCGCAACGACATCGGTCGGCTCGGCATCGGTTCGTCGCTCATCACGGTGGTATCTTTGGCGGTCGCTCGTCACGGTCCCATGGTGACATGAACGGCCGGTCCACCGTGCGCTTCGATGGGCGGCATACGACGCTTCCTGCTGTGGGCGTCTCCGATCGGCTGGTTCGCGCCTGCGCCGCTGTCGCCATGATCGTGTGTGAGAACTGTTGTTGTTACCAGTAGTGGCGTCGACCGCCGACGGCGCGTCCCATACCGCCGAGCACGTAGAGGACGGCTCCGACGATGACGAGGATGACGCCGATGCTGTACAGGATCGGGATGTTGGCGAGTGCGCCAATGACGATGAGGACGATTCCGAGGGTGAACATGGTGTTCCAATCAGGGCTTGGTTCGGTGTGTAGGTGTTGGGCCATCGATTGGCGGTGCCGACGGGCCCGTTTGCTTGGGCAGCGTGCCGTTGCGGTCACCGCGGTGCCACAGCCAGCTGAAGGGTGCTCCGATGGCTGCGCGAATGGCTGCGAATCACACCCATTTCCGACATTTCGGAGACACCCCTTTTGTGATCAGTGCTTGGTGATTTTGTCCTTCACTTTGTCGACAATGTCGTCGGCCTTGTCCTTGACGTCCTCCAAGAACTCCTTGACCTTGCCTGCGTGCTCGTCGGCCTTGCCTTCCTTCTTCAGATCCTTGTTGTCGGTGAGGTCGCCCACAGCCTGTTTCACTTTGCCCTTGACCTGATCCTTGTTGTCCATGACAACTCCATTCACTTGTCGGTTTGACTTCGCACGGCAGAGTCCGAGCTACGTCACTTGCTTGATGCCTCTTCACCCGCCAACTCACGGCTGTGGTTTGCTCAGGGCGTCCTCGCCATGAGGACAGGACGCCTCGTGCCCCACTGCTGAGATCATCATGCGCTCATCTCGCTGCCGGTAGAGGCCAACGGCCTCGACCGCGTCATGCCCCGCTGGCGAGCATCATGCCACTCGACGGCCGCGGTCTCATGGAAACAGCGGTAGACGATGGTTCGTCGGGCTTCGAGGCGGCCGGCCCATGGGTACTGTCCGAGTCCCTGTTGCCGGGGACCGCACTCGTATTCCTGCTCATCGAGCTCGGTTGGGCGTAGCCACTGTTCGACGCGATCGCCGGGAGACGCGGGACCGCTCCTACGTCGTGCAGGATGGTTCGGTTGCGCTCGTCATCGATCCTCAGCGCAATATCGATCGCGTTGTTGCCGTGGTCGATGAAGCCGGTGTCGAGATCACCCACATTGACGAAACGCATGTCCACAACGACTACGTCAGCGGCGGTCTCACCTTGGCTCGTATCACCGGTGCTCGGTACCTTCACGCAGCTGCAGAGCCGTTGAAGTTCGACTATGAGCCGATGAGTAACGGCGACGTCGTTGTGGTCGACGACCTGCGCGTCGAAATTCGTGCGACCCCTGGCCACACGCCACACCATCTCTCCTACGTCGTGTCCGCAGGCGGTGGGCCGCCTGAGCACGACACCCAGGGCCGCTGGCAGAGGGTGGGACCAGTCGTAGACGGCGTGGATGCGAGTGACGAGTCGTGTGCCACCGGATGTGTTGGGTGTCAGTCGCCACGACCAGGTGCTGTCCGGTTTGGCCCAAAGCATCCACGACGCGACGGCAAAGGAGTCGACTCGAAAGGCCGTCTTCTGGGTCGGTTTCGATGGTGACATCGGAACCCATTGGCCGATCTCGAGGTCCTGCAGTTCGCGGATGATCGTCGTGGCGCTCGGCCGGCCGAGGTTGTCGAGGAGGTCGTTGCTGTAGAACCCGGCTCGGCCGCAGCCGACCTGCACCAGCCACGGCCACACGGCGGCGGGTTCGGCGTTGATCGTGATCGATCGGGTCGATACGAACTGGGCAGCGGGCAACCTCGCGTCGCCGGGCATGTCGGAAGCGACCTCGGCTGGTGTCGAGCCCCACCGAAGATGCCATCGCCGGTACGACGGTGCCGTCAGGAACAAGGGAAGATCGGCGAGAACGCTTCCGAACTGATGGAGCAGGCAGCGCCCGCATGGCCACGACGCTGCGTGCAAGTGGAGACTTCGTGCGCTGCGAGCAGCGTTAGTCGGCCGCGTGAGCGTGGTCGCAGTCGCGGTGTCGTCATCGCTCATCGGGGCCCTCCGTCGGTTGCTGGAGATCGGGCGCGTTGTACATGATGCGCTTTCAGGTCCACCGAATAGACGGACCGGGCCAGTGAACGTGGCCGTTGGTTCGGTGGCACGGGATCCGTCGGTCCAGTACGAAAGAGCGGCCGGTAGAGCGACGCAGCACCTGCGGTGAATACTGCAGCGGCGACGACGAACATGACGGTGGCGCCGGTCGAGGCGTTGGGGTCGTCGTTCACGGTCATGACGATGGCCATGGCAGCAACTGCTGCCGGGACGAGGGCGAACCAGCCGATCATGGCGTACGCCGCCGGCCGCGCCCAGGAGCGGTGCCGCCGTAGTCCGATCGCGGCGACCAGCGCGGCAGGGACCACGATTCCCAGGTCCAGGAACCCGATGAGGAGGTAGGCGGTCGGGTTCTCCTGGTAATCGGAGTTGACCGGGTTGCCGCCGAGCAGGGCGATCAGCCCCGTGAGCCAGCGGCCAACGAAGACGAACGCAACGACCGCCAGCAGTACCCAGCTCCGTCGGCGATCCGATTGGGCGCTGTCGGGGACCAGGAGGGAGCGGTCGATCGCGTTCCATGCGGTGATGATCGTCGCCGTGGCGAGGAGGAACAGCGCCAGGTGGAACACGAAGAACTGTTCGTTGTTGCCGGGTAGGCCGAGGTAGTCGGGGCCGATGATGTACTGCGGTGCCATGTACGCGGCGAGCGTTGCCGGGATGAACGCCAGGACCGGTCCGGCTCGGTGTCGACGTTGCACCAACACCGCGGCAGCGATCGCCACGGGGACCGCGCCGAACAGGGCGACGGCGTCGAGTCCGATGCCTTGGTTGATGAGCGACTCGGAGTAGTGGTACTCGATCTGCCCGGTGACGAGCGGGCCGAGGAGCGAGTTGGCGGTGAGTGCGACGGCGAGCGCAACGAGCACCCAGATCAGGGTGCTACGGCCTTGGCGGGTGACGGTCATACCGATCCTGCGGTCATGACGATCTTGCAGTCATGATGAGCTGCCGGTCATGACGATACGGCGGTTTGGGCGAGGACGGTGTCGACCATGTAGTCGACGAACTCGTCGGGCTGCTCCCAGAGGGGCCGGTGGCCGGAGGTCCCGAACACGGCGACGTCTTTGATGGGGGCGTTGATCATCGGGTACCAGTCGTCGAAGACTTCTGCCCGTCCGCCGGCTTCGTTCGCGCCCTGTACGAAGAACATCGGGACGTCGAAGTCGGTCGCGGTCTGGCGGAAGTCGATGTCTTGGAGTTGGGGGTAGAGGACGGCGAAGGTTTCCATGAATCCGCCGAGGATGTGGATCTGGTCGATCAGTGCGTATTCGGAGACGAAGAGGTTCTCCGACATTTGGCCTGCGCCTTCGGAGTTTTGACTGTGGTCGTAGGGGTAGACGTCGTGTTCGTTGGCGAGGGCGGTCTCGTAGTCGAGCATGCGGTCATAAGGTGGTGGGCCGATCGCTTCGAGCTCGTCGACGAGGGCGTTGTTGCCGGTGTCGTTGGCCCAGGCGAGGGTGTCGGTGTAGAAGATGATGTCGGTCTCGCGTTGGCTGACCATCTGGCCGGTGCCGATGAACGCCTCGTAGAACTCGGGGTGGTTCTGAATGGCGAGCACACCGAGGGTGGTGCCCCAGGACTGGCCGAGCACGTAGATGCGGTCTTGTCCGAAACGGTCGCGGAGGTAGTTGGTCACCGCAACGGTGTCGTCGATCTGACCGTCGAGGGTCATGGTGTTGGTCGGGTCGAGTTCGGGGTACGAGGTTCCGGCGCCGCGCTGGTCCCAGGTGGCAACGGTGAAGTGCTCTTCGAGTTCGGGGAGGTGGTTGCGCATGGCCCCGTACTCGGACCCTCCGGGCCCTCCGGCCAGGAACAGCAACACGGGGTTGTCGATACTGTGGCCGCGGATCATGAGGCGTAGGTCCTGGCCGTTGACGTCGACGGTGGTGAGTTCGGCGATGCTGCCCGCGATCACGTTGCCGTCGGCGTCGACGATCGGGTCGGTGCTGGCGGGTCGGGCCAGACCAACGAATAGCGCGATGAGTGCCGCGCTGGCCAGCACGGCGACCGTACGACGGCCGTAGCGTCGGGCTCGGTCGTCTGGCGCTGCGGCAGGGTAGTGAGCCGGCGAGTGATGCCCGCTCCCATCGCCGCACCGAGGACCATTGGGAAGAGCGACATCAGGCCGTGGAATCCGCGGCCGACGACGAAGGCGATCGCTCCGTACTCGCTCATTGCGAGGCCGTCGACGGTGGGGCCGTCCGTCCGAATGCGGACGAGTTCGAACACCGCGGCGAAGGCGATCGGTGTCACCAGCACCGCCCAGCGGGAACGCCACACCAGCCCGGCAAGCCCGCCGACAACCAGGCTGATGACGATCGACCAGAGCGCCTCGCCACTGCTCAACGGCCCGCGCGGTGTCCACCATCCGGCGAGCAAACCCCACAGCACCCCGGCACCGGCCGCAACGGCAAGACCGATACGAGGGTCGACCCACGCCGGGGCGAGCGCTGAGTGGACCCGACGCCGGGCGGCATCGACTTGACGGCCCCACCGAGGCGGACCGCCGATCGGTGTGGAGCTGCGGCCGTTGCCGTCGGTGATGATGGTGATGTCGTCGGAGCCGGTTCCCGTCGAGATGTCGGTTCGCTGGTCGGAGCGGGTGTCGGAACTCATGACCTGACTCCTTCCTGGATGTTTGCGATGGGTACGGGCATGGGGTCGTTGGTAGTGGTTGGGACATTTCGCAGATCGACCGCGGCAGGTGATGCCGATGGGGCCGGCGGGAGGGGTTGTGCTGGGGGTTCGTTGCCGCCTTGGTCGAGCCGGAACGGTGGGTAGACGTCGGTCATGAGGGCCACGTAGGCGATGGTCCGGTAGATCCAGCGGTTGAACCCGACGATCAGATCGAACAATGCTTGCGGGTAGCGGCCGGTGAACAGCAACATGATCCCGACCACCAGTACCAACAGCCCGAGCAGTCCGCCGCCACCCGTCAGATCGAAGCTGAGCCGGTCGCCTTCGGCGGCCAGCCAACGCACCGAAGAACCGGTGAGCAGAGCCATGATGATCAGGTGCGGTATCGCCAGGAGCCATTTGACGAAGATCAGGCCGCGGGACAGTTGCTCGGGGTAGGCAACGTCGAAGTCGGCCGGGTCGCCCGCCTCGGGTTGCAGGCTGAATGGTGGGTAGCGGTCGGTGCCGATCCCGCCGGTGGAGGCGTAGAAGTTGACTCGCCACGACCAGCGCAACACGCCGACGTTGAAGTCGAAGATGCCCTTGGGGTACTGCCCGGTGAACACGATGGCGACCGCGGCGACCAGGGTGAGGAGCCCGAACGCGATCGACAGGAAGGCGAGCACGATGTAGTGGGGGATGGCCAGGAACCATTTCACCAGCCACTTCCACCGCGACAGTTCCGGGTCGAGGCGTGCGGTCAGTGTCACCGGGTGGGTGGCGCCTGGGTAGAGATGGTGACTGCCGCTCGACGTCGCGGCGGCCGGTTGTGGCACGGTCGAGGCTTCGCTTCGGTGAACAGCGAGGGCACCGGCAATGATGAGCCCGACCGCCAATCCAGTCAGTAGGGCGCCGGCGCCGAACATGATGGACGCCAGCGGCAACACGAATGCTGCTTTGGCGCCGACGTTGATGTCGGCGATCACGCCGGGGCTGCCGTCGGCGTTCATGAGTACGGCCGACCAGGTGCCGGAGGTGGCCTCCCAGTCGAGTTCCTGGTTCCCGGGACCGGTTGCGGTTGCGGCCCAGAAGTCCTGCTCGATCGGTGGGGCGATCGTCAAGGTCCCTGGCTGGTTGCGGTAGATGGGATCGCCGCCGTCGCTGAGATCGGTGACTTCGTCGTGGGCGACACCGGCCAGGTAGGCGTCGATGTCGGCCTGGCGGCCGATGCCGATGAACAGATTGCGTTCGTTGGAACTGGTGGCTCGGAGCCGGACGTCGGCATCGAAGGCGTCGAGGACCCAGTCGGGGGAGCCGGGGTCGGCGGCGAAGGTGATGTCCTCCGCGGTGATGGCAACAGTGTTGGTTGCGAGCCGATCGATGGTGGTGTCGAAATAGCCGTCGTCGCCGCGTCCGAAGGCGTAGCCCAGGCCCAGTGCGCCGCCGCCGAACAGCATCGCAAGGGCCGGGATCACCAACAAACAACCGATGACGAGAGCAACGATCCGTGATGGGCGCATGGTTGCGCTCCTTCTGAGTTGTCGGAATTGCTTCCATGCTCGAAGCAACCGGGAACACCGCCAAGGGCACAACGTCCCTCGCCCACTGCTGATCGGCCGAGCGAGGGACGTTGTCCCCTCCTCGAAACTCGGGGATCACACCGAAGATGAAGACTGCGACTCCGGCCGTCGGGGTTCAGTCCGAAGTGAGACAGCGACCATGCAGAAACAGCATCAGCCCAGCGATTACTCGGCGGGCATCGGATTGGTTGTCGGCGGTGGTGTCGGGCTCGTGGTCGGTCTCTTCAGTGGTGGCACAGCGACGATGGCGATCGGGATCGGGATCGGCGCCGCTTTGGGTCTGGTGGTCGGAGCAGCCGCCGGACTTCGGCGATCTGGCGGCACCGAGTCGGGACCGTGACCGCCGTCTTCGCTGAACAGACCTGGGCCGCCGACGAAACCGGATCCGCCGAATCGGCCAACCCCAGTTCGCTGTGGTCGAGTCGTCCGGCGAAGACATGGTGCCCGAACGAGCAGTTGGAGCCGGAGATCGATCACCGTGAGCGCGGCGATGAGGTCATGGGAATGTGACGCGGCGAGATCGACCTTGTCGGTGCTCGGCTGGGTCGAAACGCCACGGGTCGCTGCAAGCGAGTTCGAACCAATGCCGAGCAACGTGAAGCCTCCGTGGTGAGGGCATCGGACGGTCGTGTCCAGCCTTGCAGTGTGGTCTCGATGTTGAGGTGCATGCCTGCTTCGCCAACTCGAGCGATGCGGGTGGGTCAGTGACGGCGTCTTGTTTCGGACCCTGTTGGGCAGATCGAGGTCTCGAAACCGGCGTTTCGGTTGGTGAGTGTGGGGAAGCTGGTGTCCCAAAAATCATCGTGAAGGGCCCCTGGTGCGAGCAAAGGTGGGGCTCAGTATCTACGGGAGGGATCGGGGATGAGGGTGGCGATGTCGACTCGCCCGTTGACGATGTCTGTCGCGAGTTCGGTGAGCTTGGTGTTGGTGTTGCGGGCTCGGGCTCGGATGCGGTCGAACGCCGTGGCCATGTCGATGTGTGCGTGTTCGGCGACCATGCCTTTGGCCTGTTCGATGATGACTCGACTGTCGAGGGCGTGCTGGAGTTGTTCGTATCGCCGTGTTGCTTCGATGGCGGCTGCGTTTTGCAGGATCGTGATGGTCGCGAGGTCGGCGAGTGCTTGCGCGAGGGCGATGTCACTGTCGGCGAGTTTGTCTGGCTCGGCCCGGAACAGGTTGAGGGCGCCGATGATGTTGCCTCGAAGCCGGAGCGGGATCGCGTAGACGGAGCCGAATCCGGCGTCGACGGCGTAGGGAGCGAATTGTGGCCACCGCTCGTTTGCGGCGTGGAGGTTGGTGTTGATCACGGGAGCGCCGGTTGCGAAGGCTTCCATACAGGGTCCTTCGTCGTTTTGGATCTGAAAGAGTTCGATGAGGCGGGCCTGTTCGCTCGAGGCGGCGATCAGGTGGAGTAGGCCGTCGGCGTCGGCGAGCAGGATGCCGGTGGCGGCAGTGTCGAGAATCTCGACGCACTGTCCGGCAAGGATGGTGAGGGAGTCGATGATGTCGAAGTCACCGACGAGGGTGTCGGCGAGATCGAGGAAGGTGCTGACGATCTGCGTTTCTCGGGCTGAGGAGACTTCGGGTGGTCGAGTCATGCGGGTGCTTCCGATTGTTGTGGTCCGTCATTGTCGAGGCAAAGGCGATGCACCATGTCGGTACTGGGAACAGTGCGCTTGGTAGGTGTCGAGGTGCGCAGCAATCGTGAGCGCAGCCGTGAACTTGTGCGAGCACCGTTGCCCGGCAGATGTTCGACTGCGACTGGCCTCTGATCGTCTCGAATCTGTATCGCCACGTCGAACCTCCAGGTTCAACGCGCAACCAGGAGTCCGGAGCGACGCGTTCGGCGGGCTGTTGCCCTGCCGAAGACCTTACCGCCGTAGAGCGCCCAGCGCATGATACGAAGGGCGGGTGACTCGGCATCGTGGGGGTGGCGTCACTGGAGGGCGGCTCGGATGGCCATGGCCAGTTCGGCCTCGGAAAACGGTTTGCGAAGAAGCCGGTCGGCACCGAGTGGGTACGCCAGTTCCGGTCCGGTCATGGCCGGCATCGTCACGTCGATCAGGACTGCGTCGACCGATGAACTCTGGTCGATCAGCGCTAGTGCCTCAGCACTGCTCGACGCTTGGAGGACTGAATACCCGATGTAGCGAAGCACCTCGACGCCCAGGTCGAGGAGGTCGGCATTGTCGTCGATGACCAAGATGGTGGCACCATCAGCGTGGTCCACCGGGGAGTTCACGTCGGTTTCCGCAGCGTCGATCTCGACTTCGACGCAGGGCATTTCGATCGAGAAGGTCGAACCTCGGCCAAGCGCGGAGTCGACCTGGATCGATCCGTAGGCCTCGGTGATCGTGAAGATTCCCACGATCGGCCAACGGTTACCCCGAACGTTCCCATGGCCTCGGTTGCTTGGGTGACGACACAGATCTTCAGGATCGGGTTTGTCGATGACGGAGCAGGTGGCGGCGTGTTTCGCCACGTCGGCGGTCTTGGCGCCGACCACGATCAGACAGTCTCGACACCGTCGCTGTTGCCTCGTTGGTCCCGGCTGCCGATTGATCGGCGTGGAGCGGTCACCAAAGCGCCTGTCTCGGATCAGCCTGATCGAGCACCGATTCCGGGGGTACTCGCTTGCCACTTGTGTTCTGCTCGATTGGGAGTAGTGTGCGTCGCGAGAGCAGTTTGCTGTCATTCGTCGCCCTGGACCTTGGCTGCGTGTTGAACCCCGTCAAGGATCAGCCGTGTCCGAGAGCTTCCTTGCCGCACCTCCGACGTTACCTGACGACTCAGTCCTGTTCTGCGCCGACGAGCGGTCATTGGACGAGCTGGCAGGGAGGGATCTCGGGAACACGCCTGAACCGTTGACCATGGTTGTCGATTCGAGCGGTGACGCCCGGGTGGTCAGACTCGCAGGACAACTGGATGTTGCGAGCTGTGGCGTGGTGAAGCAATGGTGCGTTGCGGGTGGTGCCGGCGCCGTCATCGTGGATCTGAGCGATCTGACCTTCTTGGACTGCGGCGGTTATGGGGCGTTGTTGGCGGCCCGGACAGAACTCGAGCAGCACCACCGGACGCTCACGCTCATCGGAGCAGTTGGCGAGCCGCGGCGACTGCTCGACCTGATCCGACAACTCGAGGAGAGTCGACCCGACTGCGACGCTGGCGTTGTGCTCGACTCGGTGGTCCTCGCCGCACGCCGTCCTCGCCCAGACAGCATCGTCACGTTCGACGACCTCGTTGAACCCGCCGCTGAAACCGAGGCCTTGAACTCGTCCTCACCTGCAACCCCCCTACGGGTGAGTCCGACGAAGCCGCCCCGATGTGGCTCCGCTGCCGCAGCATCGGGGCAGGCTGAACCGAAACAAGAGGCTGGAATCGTGACCACTCATCACCGAAGCACCTGCGGGACCGCCTCGATCACCGAGCCGAAACAGCCCCGATATCTCTCACCGGCCGAGTTTCTGGCCGACATCGAAGTCGCCGTCACCGGCCCAACAATTGATCCGCTCGGCACCTGAACGATCTGCTCGACAATCCTGGACTGGGGGTCGCTCCTATGCCGACCTTGGCGAACCTCAGTCCGCGCTACGTGACCAGGTCGCCGCGGCTGAAGCTTCGAGCGACCCAGAGCTCGCCGCATTGACGACACAACCCGCTGATCTGACTTCGCAAGGTGAGACCCTGTTCAAGGGGGAAACGCTGCGCGGTCTGCTGCTCACGTCGTTCGGGTTCAGCGAGTTCGGCGTGAAGGGTGGCCAGGTCGCCAACCTGGTGACAGCCCTTCTTGCCCTGTTGTCCGTCGCCCCCAACAAAGGAGCACACCATGAAAGCACTCGTGTACCACGGTCCGAGCAACATGAGATGGGAGGAAGTCGACAAACCAACCGTCCGCGATGACACCGACGCCGTCGTGCGCGTCGATGTGACCACGATCTGCGGTACCGATCTCCACATCCTCAAGGGAGACGTCCCCGCAGTGACTGATGGTCGCCAACATCGGCGTCCATGGCCAACCCGCCACCTTGCACCTCGAGAACCTGTGGGACCGCGACGTCACCATCACCACCGGCCTCGTCGACACATCGTCAACTCCGACGTTGCTCAAACTCCTGGGTAGCCACCAGATCGACGCCGCGAAGTTCGTTACCCACCACTTCGATCTCGACCAGATCGAGGAGGCCTACGACGTCTTTGTGCGTGCCGCCGAAACCGGTGCACTCAAGATCGTCCTCACCAATCCTGCACCCGACCAATCTGTTGACGGAGCCGACCCGAATGGATCGTGAAGAAACGCAGCCATCGGGGCCTGCTGTGACCCAACACCGAGCCGAGGCCTTCGCCGCACTCGACAAGGGGCTTTCCGAGCGAGTGGCAATGCGGTGACAGCAACCGAAGGAACGGCGGGCGTGCAGGTTCCCGGCCGGAGTGGTGCGGACCGATGAGGCAACCAAAGTCTCCGCCGACCAAGCGCGCCTTACCAACGAAGTGTTCAGCCCGACGGTCCTGATCGCCGTCGACAGCGAACCGATGTCGGACCGCGTTGTGCCCACCGCGCACCGACTCTTCGGTGACGAAGCAACGTATCTCGCCATCAATGGGGGTCCCGGACGGTACACCGATGTCAAATCGTCGACTGTCCTGCCGGTCGCAGTCGTATCGAGCGGAGTCCGACCAGGATGGGCCGACGACAACCGAGCGGGCGCCGGCATCGTCACAGCATGGAACGTGCCGAGGCGCACGCGGCGGCCATCACACAGGACTCAGGCCTTTCTCGGGCGTCATCGATCGGCGATGTGGGCGATCCTTGCTCCGCCATCATTCGAGCTGCACATCATCACCGAGCCGATGTTGTCGTGATCGGTGCTGGCGAGCCGGCACCTCCTCGCAACCGCCGAGGGTATGAGGATCGGGGCTTGCGTGCCCGAACTCCGCCACGTCCTCGCGGCCTCGACGCCATGACCGATGTCGACATCCTCCACGACCACCCATGGCCGGACCCCAAATGGCCGCCACCCCGGGCTTACCAATCTCCCGGTCGTGACCACCAACCACGGACGACAGATCGTCTGACAAGCCCGAGTCTCCTCCGGACCGGGTCAACGACAATTTGTTCGCGATCGTGGTCTTTGTCCTCTCGCTGGTTCATCGCTCCCCGGTTGACGATGTACGCATGGACAACTTCGTCGGGCCCGAGCATGCGTTTGAGACGATTCGGCTCGTCGTGGTCAACGACCACGC
>JBBQUN010000082.1:0-17303 GCA_038212405.1 Acidimicrobiales bacterium
TCGAGTCCGGCGCAGGGAACGGTGTCGCCGGCAACCACCACGGCAGCACCGTCGACCTCGAAGCGGTAGCCAACGCTCGGTTCGACCGGCTTGTGGTCGGTCTGGCCGCAGGTGATGACGACCCCTCCCGGCAGCGCTACCACTCCCTCGGTCACTTCGACGACGGTCACTGGCGGACGATGGTCGAGGTCTTCGTGATGGGCGAGCCGGTATTCGATGTCGGGTTCGAGGGAAGCCAGGAGATGGTCGACGACCTTCTGTGTGCCAACTGGACCAACGATCGTGAGCGGCGTCTTGGTGAAGGTCATCACCCAGCGCGTGGTGATCACGTCATTGAGGTCGGTGATGTGATCGCTGTGCAAGTGCGTGATCAAGACTGCCGACAGATTCGGAGCACCCAGGCCGAGGGCAGCGAGTCGCATCAACACCCCTCGCCCGGCATCGACCAGATAGTGCTCGGCGTCGCTGCCAGCACCATGGGAAATCAAGGTGGCGGGTCCGGCCCGATCCGGGCTCGGCATGGGGCTTCCCGTTCCAAGCAGCGTGACGGTAAGGCTCATCGGCGATCCATTCCGTTGGCAGAAGGGCTGGCGACCCACGTTTCCAAGATCGCGTCGAGCGCCGTCACCCACGTCTGTGAGATCTGACGCGGCGAGCGCGCATGCGCGCCGCTCATGACGTCGAAGAGGTCAGGCGAGGTGAGGCTGTCGATCAAGGCGACCAGGTTCACACCCTGGGCCGACGTCATCTGACGAAGCTCGATGGCGAATCGAGCACGGGTTTGATCCCCCAACCGCTCGCGGAGACGAGCCATGCCTTCGATCATCGGTTGGTGATCGAGCGCCCGAGAACGAGCGACCGCAATCAGCGCACCGGCCTCGGTCGCGAGTTCGACTCTTGACCGGACATGCGCCCGCACCCGATCGGCTCGGCTGGCATCGACATCGTCGACGACGAACAACCAAGCGAACCGAGGCTGGAACGTCTCGAGCGCTTGGTGTTGGACATCGGCGAGGCCGTCGAAGTTCCGAAAGATCGACGAGACAGAGACCCCGGCACGCTCCGCCAAATCATCGAAGGAGATCGGAGCCTTGCCCTCCTGGATCAGTGAAAATGCTGCATCGATGACCGCCGATCGATTTCGTTCGCGGCGTGCGTGGCGCCCATCCGAAGGCGTTTCAGTGACCATGTGCAAAACCTAGACCGACACGACACTCAATTGCGAGTCCAACTCGCAATTGTTCATGTCCAAGCAACACCGAACGCGTCATCGAACGCCAGCGCCGCCGGCGCCTGACGAGCGATGGGGCCATGACCGCCGCCCAGCGGGTAGCCGATGGGAACCATGGCCAGCGTTGCCCAATCGGCCGGAATGTCCAGCGCTTCCTGCACCTTGGGCTCTTGCAGGCAGTGAAGGGTGGTGAGGGTGCAGCCAAGTCCCTCCTCGCGGCAGGCCAGCATCGTGTTCTGCACCGCGGTATACACCGAGCCGCCACCCACCATCGAAACGCGGTCGAGCTTGGCGTCGGTGATGGCCATGAACTTCGGGTTGGCGCAGAACATCAGGATGGCCGGGGCTTCGGCCAGGTTGGCGGCGAGATAGTCGCCGGCAGCGAGCGTGCGGGTGAGCTTGTCGGTGTCGGCGCCGAGAGGGGCCTGTTCGAGCCGTGCTCGGTTCGCCGCGGTGTAGTTGTGCCACTCCGGCTCATAGATCTCCTGGAGTTTGGACTTGCGTTCGGGGCTACGGACCACGATGACCCGCCACGGCTGCATGTTTCCTCCGGTCGGCGCCCAGCACGCTGCTTGGAGCACACGCTCCAAGACGTCGTCGGGAATCGGATCCGGCCGCAGTCGTCGCACCGCACGCAACGTGCTCATCGCTTCATAGAGCTCGGTCATGTCGGGACCTTTCGGGGCTGCGACGCTCGCTGCGTCGAGGTCGATATGTTGCCGAACCTAGCTGATGGCGGTCGACCGGGGACCTTGCTCGAGGAGTTCATCGAGTTGACGTAGCGTCCAGCCGAGGTTCTCGTGATCGCCAAGCGTTGCATACCAGCCAAGGTGGTTGGCTCCGATCTGCAACTCATAGACGTGATGGCGGATGCCAAGGTCGACCACCTCTGCTGCCGGCAGTGTCGGCACGACGCGATCCCAGAGCTTCAGAGCGCCGATCCCGTCATGCCAACGCCCCCAGAACGTGCACCACGCCAGGTCATAAACAGCATCGCCCCACGTGGCGTGCTTCCAAGAGAACACCGCCGTGACCTCGTCAGCCCTGGCCGAGACCAGGACGTTGTAGTGGAGCAGGTCGGAGTGAACGACCTGACGCCGATCGACGCAGGCATCGAGAAGCGATCGAACACGACCATCGACCGCCCGAAAAGTGCGATCTGCCACCTGGTCTTCGGCGATGCGCCGTCGCCAACCCGAGGTGTGTTTGCCCGGATGGTCGGTGATGCCATCGAGGAGCCATTGGCTCCATGGAACCGCTACGATGCCGGTGTCGGGCACGGCTCGCAACCCGGCAAGGAGGTCGACGACCGTCGGACCGAGCTCACCGGCTTCGTCGGTGCCGACCTCCTCGAGGAAGCGCCCGTGATGGCGCCGAGAGATCGCGAACCAACGATCGAACGCTTCGCCGATCGCGACGACCTCCGGCACCGGCAACGCCGCAGAGGTGTAGCGCATGGCGAACTCGTCGGCACGAAACCCTTGAGGGACCTCGTTGAGGCGAAGCACCAGTTCGTCGTCCCCGAGCCGATACCCGAACGCCGCCGACCAGAACCCGCCCCCCAGCGGCACGAGATCGGTCGGTTCACCCCCATGATGTTTTCGCAGGAATTCGAGGACTGCGCTGTCGGCTGGCCGATCGTCGCTCGGGCGGATCATTGGCTGAAGTGTGACACCCGAAGGCTGGAATTGCCGAGAGTTTCTCGCCCGCGTGGCGCACATGTGGCCAGCATGGACAGCGTTGTGCCACCCTTTCGAAATGGCTCCTATCGCGTTCACCGTGACCCACGACTTCGACGCACTTCCCCGGGTCGTGTGGGACGAGATGATCGATTGGACGGCCCACGGCGAGTGGATTCCAGCCACTCGAGTCGAGATCGACGAGGGCGACCCCCAGAGTGTTGGCGGCACGTTCACCGGCTACTCCGGCTATGGGCCGCTCACGCTCGTCGACCACATGCGAGTCACCGAGATCGAGTGGGACGAAGCGACCTCATCCGGTACGTGCGAGGTCGCAAAGCTCGGCCCCGTTCTCCAAGGCCGGGCAGGCTTCACCGTCACACCAACCGCAGCCGGCGCTCGGGTCGACTGGTTCGAGGACGTCACCGTTCCCTACCTGCCGGGCTTCACCGCTCCCATCGTCAACAAGCTCAGTGCCTTCGGATTCAAGATGGGCATGAAGAGCTTGGCCAAGAACATCGCAGCCAAGAACGCCTGACCGCTCGAGCGGCGACAGCCGACCCGTGGCAGGCCGCTAGCGGATACCGATTCGACGGGCAGCCCGATCCCCGGCCTCGGGCCCCGCCAACTGGCGGAGCAAGAGGAGTCCGTCGATAAGGGCAATGGCCGTCTCGGCTTCGATCCGTCGCTGCTTCGGTGTTCCTTCGATGAGGTCTGCCGCCCAAGAAATCCAGGCCTCCACCAACAACGGCACGAGCGTCGCATAGGGATCTCGCCCCACCGATGCCAGTCCGTTTGCTTCGAAAAACAGTGCGAAGACCCGGTCAGCCTCATCGGTGGCGAGAACGGGCCAAGCCGCCGACATCAACGCCAAGTAGTCAGCTGCCTTTCCGGTGAATGCCTCAGAAAGTGTGGCCTGAAGCTGCAGGCCCATGGCGATGACGACGTCACCGATCAGGTCGTCTTTCGTCGGGAAGTAGTAGACGACGATGCGGTCGCTGATCCCGAGCCGTTTGGCCAGCCGACCGAAGGTGAGTTGGCTGAGACCCTCGTCGAGTGCTGCCTCGAGTGCAGCATCGAGAATTTCGGCCTTGGTGTGTTTGTGTCCCACGGGGGTTGATTGTAGTGATCACTGTGATTAGGGTTCGCAGTGATCACTACAAAACTCGCCTGGAGGCTTCGATGACCACCCTGACCCAAGCTGATGCTGCCGATTTGTTCCGCCAAGAGCCCGAACGTTTCCTCGACGTCGGCGCAGGCGAGGTCGCCTACCGCCGCGTTGGTGCCGGGCCCGACGTGCTCTTCGTTCACGGTTGGCCCGTCAGCGGCGCAACCTTTCGCAAGCTTCTCCCCCATCTGGTCGATCACGTCACCTGCCACGTGATCGATCTCCCGTCGGCCGGCTCCAGCCGATTCGACGCCGCCACCCCACTTTCGATCGCCCAACACATCGAGACCGTTCGTCGTGTCCTCGATCTCCTCGAGTTCGACTCGGTCGCCGTTGTCGGGCACGACAGCGGCGGCTTGATTGCTCGTCACGCTGTCGCCGGCGATCAACGGCTGCGGGCGATGGGACTCATCAACACCGAGCCACCCAATCCCGGTTGGCGCTTCAAATCGTTCATCGCCGCGAAAGGCCTCCCGGGTTTTGGTCCTGGACTCGGCTGGGCTGCGGGCCGGCCCCGAGTCCGTCGTTCCAAGGCGGTCTTCGGCGATGCCTTCGCCGACCGCTCCCACCTCGACGGCGAATTCGACGAGTTCTTCTTCAAGCCGCTGAGCACGTCGAAAACGCACCGCGACGCTGCGGTCAAGGTGCTGCGCAGTTTCGACATGAAGTACGTGACTGACCTGACCGAGATCCACAGCCGGATCACCGTGCCGGTCAAACTCGTCTGGGGCGAGAGCGACGTCTTCTTCCCGCTCGCCCAGGCAAAGGCGATGGTGGCGACCTTCGTCGATGCCAGCATCGACGTGATCGAGGATGCAGGCCTGTTCTCCCACGAAGAACGCCCCGCCGAAGTCGCCAACGCTCTGCTGCCAACCCTCGTCGGCGGATAGAC
The DNA here is from genome assembly GCA_038212405.1 of Acidimicrobiales bacterium. Classification (GTDB taxonomy): domain Bacteria; phylum Actinomycetota; class Acidimicrobiia; order Acidimicrobiales; family SZUA-35; genus JBBQUN01. The sequence goes on from JBBQUN010000082.1 coordinate 4,971, forward strand.
AGACTGCGCTCCACGTGCGGACCAGGTCGATCATCGCGGTCCTGCGAGAGAACTCCTCCACCAGACTGCCGCGTACGGCACCGTCGTACCGGAGATGGTGATCGATCACGGTCTGGTGGGAGGCAACCATCGGCCATCGGCCCGCGTTGTGGTTGGCGCACGGAGCGTGGGATGATCACGACGCAACGCGCTCGCCCGCAGCTTCGAGCGGCCAACGAGATCGAGCGAACGCAGCCAAGGAGATTTTGCCATGACGGAAACCACGACAACGCCAACCGAGATGCTGTGGCGTCCCGGCGAGGTACGGAGCCCGGAACAGGAACAGGCGGCGGTTGGCGCCAACGTTCCCGATGCCGGCGAGTTGGCGATCGACGACATCAACCCCATCAACGCCCACCTCTTTCTCGAGGACCGCTGGCACGGCCATTTCGAGCGCCTCCGCAACGAAGACCCGGTACACCTGAACGAGATCGACTCGGCCGGGCGCTACTGGTCGGTCACCAAGTACGACGATGTCCGCCAGGTCGATGGTGATTGGAAGACCTTCTCCTCGGCCGATGGCATCACACTCGGACCGAACGTGGCGAAGATCCCCGAGGAGGCCCGCCGTTCGGGAACCTCGTTCATTTCGATGGACCCGCCACGTCATGGCGAGCAGCGTGGCACCGTCCGGTCGGTCGCCGGCCCGAAGAACCTGCGCAATGTCGAACCCCTCATCCGCGAACGCACGATCGCCATTCTCGAGTCACTGCCCGATGGCGAGACGTTCGACTGGGTCGACACCGTGTCGATCGAGCTGACCACGATGATGCTGGCCACGCTCTTCGACTTTCCCTTCGAGGATCGGCGCAAGCTGACCCGCTGGTCCGACATCGTCTTCGCCATCCCGGCACCGGGCGGCATCGTCGAGACGCAAGAGCAGAAGGGCGAGGAGCTCTTCGAGTGCATCCAGTACTTCGAGAAGCTCTGGGACCTCCGTCGCGAGCATCCCGGCGACGATCTCGTTTCCATGCTCGTGCATGGCGAGGCCACCAAGGACATGCCGACGGCTGCGCACCTCGGCAACCTGCTGCTGCTTATCATCGGCGGCAACGACACCACCCGCAACACCATGTCGGGCAGCGTCTACGGCCTCAACAAGTACCCCGACCAGTACGACAAACTGCAGGCCAATCCCGAGCTCCTGGCCAATGCCGTTCCCGAGATCATCCGCTGGCAGACACCGCTTTCCTACATGCGCCGCACCGCAACCCAAGACACCGAACTGGGCGGCAAGCAGATCCTCAAGGACGACCAGGTGCTGATGTGGTACCTCTCGGCGAACCGGGACGAGGCCGTGTTCGACAACGGTAAAGCCCTCGACATCGAGCGCCACAATGCCGATCGCCAGATTGCGTTCGGCTACGGCATCCACTTCTGCATGGGCAGCCGCCTTGCCGAGTTGCAGCTGCGGATCCTGTGGGAGGAAATCCTCCAACGCTTCGAGCGCGTCACCGTCAAGGAAGAGCCGACCCGCACCTTCTCGACCTTTGTCCACGGCTACACCCGGCTCCCCGTCGAGGTCACCCGTAAGTGACGACTGCGACTGCCGGTGGCATGGGGAAACCAGCGATGCTTGCCCTGGCCACGTTGGTGCTCATCGTGACGAGCGCTGCTTGTGGCAGTGACGGAGGCGGCGAAGGATCAGTCGGCTCGAGCGACCCGACCAACACCGAATCGATGCTCGAGGGGTCAGTGCTCGTGTTCGCTGCTGCCTCGCTGGCCGACGCGTTCGGCGAGATCGAGTCGGCGTTCGAAGCGGCCAACCCGGCAGTCGACTTGCAACTCAACCTGGCCGGCAGCTCGTCCTTGCGGGAGCAAATCCTCGAAGGTGCTCCGGCCGACGTGTTCGCCTCGGCCAACCAAACCAACATGGACCCGGTGGTCGAGGCGGGCGACGTGGTCGGCACGGCAAAAGTCTTTGCCAGCAACCTCCTCGAGATCGCGGTCCCTGCGGGGAATCCTGGTGAGATCGCCGGTCTTGGCGACTTCGCAAACGCGGAGGCGTTGATCGGGCTGTGTGCCGAAGGAGTCCCCTGTGGCGACTTCGCCCGCGAGGTGTTCGCCAACGTCGGGGTGGAGCCGTCGATCGATACCAACGAACCCGACGTGCGGGCGCTACTGACCAAGATCAGCGTCGGCGAGCTCGACGCAGGAATCGTCTACGTCACCGATGTGCTGGCAGCGGGCGACCAGGTCGAAGGCATCGTGATCCCCCGGGCCGACAACGTTGCGGCCAGGTATCCAATCGCCCAACTCGCGGCGGCGCCCAACCCCGATGGCGCCGCAGTATTCGTTGCCTTCGTCTTGTCCGCCGAGGGACAGTCCATCCTGGCCTCCTACGGTTTCGACGCTTCCTGAGCTGCTAACGCATGTCGATTCCGGTGTAGCCAGAGGCAGCCACTTCGGCGACCTTGGTCGTGTACTGCGGGGCGCCACCAAAGTAGGCCTGGTAGCGAACCTGGCCCTCGCGGTGGCCCTCCACGTTGGAGTTGTAGCCGGTGAACCACCCCTTACTGGTCTTGAGCAGCAGCCGCTCGTAGGAGCCGATCACCTCGTCGACCCACTCCTCTTCGGCTTCGAGTTCGGCATCGACCCGCTTGACATTGGTGTCGATCGCGTGAGCCAGTAGGTCGGTCAACCAGTTCACGCCGGTCTCGATTGCCCGAGGGAAGTTGGTCGAGCCGGACACGCTCTGAGGACCGGCCACCATGAACATGTTGGGGAATCCATGCGAGAGCGCACCGAGGTAGGTCCGCGGGCTGTCCCGCCACTTGTCGGCGAGTGCCTGCCCGCCAACGCCGCGAATGTCGATGTGGTCATAGCCACCGGTGATCGCATCGAAGCCGGTGGCGAAAATGATCAGGTCGAGGTCGTGATGCGACTCGGTCGTCTGGATGCCAGCGGCGGTGATCCGTTCGATCGGCGTCGCCGTGACATCGACCAGGTGGACGTTGTCGCGGTTGTAGGCCTCGAAGTAGCGGGTCTCGAGCGGAAGACGCTGGAGGCCGAACCCATGGTCGCGGGGAATGAGCTTCTCGGCGGTCTCGGGATTGTCGACACGGCCGCGGATCCGATCGGCGACGTAGTCAGAGATCTCTTCATTGGCCGCCTCGTCGTAGAAGATCTCGGCGAAGTTGGCGGCCAGGAACGCGAAACCCGGCTCCTGGTAGAGCTGGTCCCACAGTTCGATGCGTTCCTCGGCGGTGAGCTTCCAGAAGCCGCGCCGAGGCACATGCTCGAACCCACCGGGCGAGGCTGCGCAGTTGGTGAAGATCTCGTCGTAGCGGCTGCGGATCGCCTCCATCTCCTCGACCGAGATCGGACTGTTGTTGAGCGGAGTACTCCAATTCGGGCGACGCTGGAAAACGGTGAGTTCGCCTACCTGATCGGCAATAGCACTGATGACCTGGATCCCCGTTGCCCCCGTGCCGACCACGCCGACCCGCCGACCCTCGAGCGCGACCGGCTCCTTCGGCCACCAGTAGGTATGGAACGACTCACCTTCGAACTCGTCCATGCCTTCGTAGCTGGGCATGGTCGGCATGGAGAGCGGACCGAGACTCGTGACAACGAACCGAGTCGTGTACGTCTCGCCCGTCGTCAGCTCGAGGCTCCAGATACAAGCGTCGTCGTCCCACGTCATCTTCACGACCCTGGCGTTGAAGCGCATGTGACGCCGAAGGTCGAACTTGTCGGCGACGAATTGCAGGTAACGAAGATTCTCCGGCTGGGCCGAGAACCGTTCGTTCCAATGCCACTCGTCGAGCAGTTCCTTGGAGAAGGAGTAGCCGTAGGTGTAGCTCTCGGAATCAAACCTCGCCCCGGGGTAGCGGTTGCGATACCAAGTGCCCCCGAGATCGTCGTCACCCTCGAGCAGGATGGCATCGATCCCCAGATCGGTGAGCTTCTTGATCTGGTAGATCCCTGAGACACCCGCGCCGATCACCACGACATCGTGGGTTTGCTTCACATCACTCATTCGGGAGAGTTCCTTCGTTCATTGGCCAGCGTCGAACCGCTCGTGACCCGATTGTGCCAACGACGAACCGACGACGTCGAACTGAGACGGGATCATCGCCCCGTTCGAGGGATTCAGGTGACAACCCTCGCACCACCCGACATCAGCTCACGCTGCTCTTGCGCACCGCCGTCGCCTTGACCTCGACACGGGCGCCCGGCATCGCCAATGCCGTGCAGCCGATCGCGGTCCAAGCCGGATACGGCTCGGCGAACACCTCGCTCTTCGCCTTCATGAAGGCGCCGAGCGTGTTGGGCATATCCGTGTGGAATGAGGTCATGTCGACGATGTCGTCGAGGCCGGCGCCGGCCGCGGCGAGCGCCGTCGCCAACCCGTCGAAGACCAGCTGGAACTCCACGCTGGGGTCTTCGGGCGCCCCTCCGTCCGCATCTCGGCCGATCACACCCGAAACGTAGATCGTGTCACCGACCTGAAACGCCGGCGCAAACTGGAACCGCTCGTAGGACTTCTCGGATCCGGCGGGAATGATTGCTTTTCGATCGGTCATGTGTACGAAACCTCACGCTGTGTTGGTGATCGATGTGTTGGTGATCGATGTGTTGGTGGTCGATGTGTTGGTGGTCGATGTGTTGGTGGTCGACCTGACGGTGATTGCTGCTGGAGCCGAGCTTGCAGGTCTCTCGACGCGATGTCGAATCGAACAGGCGCCCTGTGAACCCGTGGGGTCAGACGGTTTGCACCTCGGCGTCGGGAACCTGAGGCTTTTTCACCGCGGCAAGAACGAGCGGAATCTCGTCGTCCGCGATGGGCTGCATCCAGGTCTTGCGGGCCAACGCTGCTGCGATGAACGGCGCAAGTTCGGCTTCCTTCTTGGCCAAGCGTTCTGCCTCGTGTTCGTGGAACTCGGGCATGACCTCACTGGCGAACAATTCGAGTGAGGAGCAAATGTCTTCGTGGCGATTGCGACCCGCTTGCTGGATGAAGATCAGCTGATCGACACCGATTGCTTCGAGCTCACGGATGTGGCGGGCCGCATCGTCCGGCGTACCGATGGCCGAGGAGTAGGTGTCACCCTTGGCTTTGGCCTTCTCGATATAGGCCTCGGTTGCCCCAGGCCCACGCATCGCTTGGAAGTCTGACCACAGGCTGGTCCGACCTGGGGTGCTGTCCTGGGTCACCATGGCGGCAATGGCGTAGCTGAAGAACTCGAAGCCCTCGCGTCCACGACGGATTGCCTCGGTTCGATCTTCGTGCAACGAGAACCCGGTGACCAGCGCAATGTTGGCGTTCACCGTGTGTCCGATCGGGACACACCGATCGCTCTTGATCGTGTCGTAGTAGGTCTGGACCCAATGGGCAGCCTCGTCGGGATCGACGAACGAGAACGCCAAGGCACCGATGCCGAGTTCGGCGGCGAGTTCGATGGTGGCCCGGTTGGTACACGCGATCCACATTGGTGGATGGGGTTTCTGACTGGGTTTTGGCACCACGTTGCGACACGGGAACGAGAACGACTCGCCCTCGAAACCCGGGTAGGGCGTGAGCGCCATCATGTTGGCGATCTGCTCACCGGCTTCGATGCTCATTGCCCGCTTCTGCTTGGCGGCAATATCGAACCCACCGAGTTCCATGCGGGTGGCACCTTCACCGATGCCGAACTCGACCCGACCCCGAGAAATCAGATCGAGCGTGGCGATCTCTTCGGCGACACGGGCCGGATGGTTGTAGTTGGCCGGCGTGTGTTTGATGCCGTGACCGATCCGGATTCGTTGGGTACGGGCGGCGCAGGCGGCGAGGAACACCTCGGGAGCCGATGAGTGCGAGTACTCCTCGAGGAAGTGGTGCTCGACTGCCCAGACATTGTCGATCCCGAGCTGGTCGGCCAGAACGACCTGATCGATGGCGTCGGCCAGGAGCTGCTCCTCGTCGCCGTCGACCCACGGCTTCGGCAGTTGGTGTTCATAGAAGATTCCGAATCGCATGAAGCGGACGCTAGCGGGCTCGACGCTGGTCGTCAGGTTCGCTCAGGCGTCCAGTTCAAGGCGTCATGGCGAGGTGGCCTGCAATCGCGGCGACCAGTGCCGCGTCGCCGCTCAGCAGGTTGGCGTCGAGTGGACCACGCCCGCAAAAGACCCGGGTGAGCTCGCCGAGGTCGCCTCTCAAGGTTGCCGTGGAACCACCGGCACCCAGCACGATGCTGGTGGTCGACGGCTCAGGACCGGTCACCTCGATGACGAGCTCTGCGTCGATCCCCAGTTCGGCTCGTGGCAATCCGCCCGACCAACCATGGAGGCTCTGGCGCAACGCCATTGCCGACGAAACACCGTCGATGCGTGGGAGTTGACCAACCGCACGGCGGATGTCTTGCTCATGCGCCCACAGATCGAAGACCCGAACCGGCAGCGACTTCGACAACGGACGAACGCCCAGTGGCCCTGGGACCATCGGATCTCCCGAAGCCGCCAAGGCTCGCAGCTGCGCAATCCGTCGCGGCAGCATCCCAGCCAACTCATCGGCAATCGCCACCATTGGCAACGCTCGGCGGATATGGACGTGGCCCTCCATGTAGACGCCGACGTCGTTACGCACATGCTCGAATTCAGGGATTTCGATCGTCGGCTCGGGTGCTCCGGCCAGCGCCTGTTCGAGTCCCACCATGTGAGCCAGATTGTCCTTGACCGTCCAACCCGGACAATCGGTCAGTCGCTCGCCATCGGCCGGGGTGAGGTTGCGAGCCAGCGCCACCGTCTCGGCAAGCACCTCCTCGACCGCATCGATCATCTCGGATACCGCTGGTGTCGTCATGACGGAAGTCAAGCAGATCGGCGATCATGCCGATGGGACCAAATGACTGCTCGATCAGCACACTCACTCAACGATCGTTCGAAGGCTCTGCACCGACGGCCCCTCCTCGGTGATCGAACCGAGTCCCGGCCCTTTCGTGCTGGCATGGTCGCGCTCTTGCTCGCCCTCATCACCTCGTGCGGGTCGAGCGGGTCTGACAGCTCCGAGCCCGACGCCGCCACCAGCTCCGATGACGGCGCTGCCGCATCGACCACGAATGAGGCCGAGACCGTCGACGACGGCGAGCCACCGACCTCGGAAGCCGAGTCGGCCGCCGCTGGATCCGGGCTTGGGTCGATCGAGATCGACGGGGTCCGTCACGAGCTGACCATCACTCGGTGCTTGCAGATGAGTGGTGCGATCGCTGGAGCGGGCGTCAGCGTCACCGAACCGGAAAACATCGAGGTGACGTTCGACTTCTCGCCACAGGACTGGGCTGATCGCACGTCGGAGGGATGGACCGAGAATGGCACCGTACGCATCGACAGCGAGGAGCCCTATCGTCAGTGGGAGTCGGGACAGAGCCTGCTCGAGTTGTACAACTTGCCCGATGGCCTCGACAGATCAGCACTCGACATCACCAGCTACACGATCGCCGACGACGGCCAGAGCGTGACCGGCGAGGCAACCTTCATCGAGCTCACGGCACTGATGTCCGGGGCCGAGGTCAAGCCGATCCCCGGCACGTTCAGCTTCTCGTGCCCTCCATCGGGCTGACGCGCTCGCCTGTCTCCATTCGGACTCCCGCTCGAGCATCCCTTGGCCTCTGGCCTGGGTTCGGCGAGTGCCGACCACTACTGTCTGCCCATGTTCGGTCTGCGCATGAACCGTCGAGCAGCGGCCACCATCGTCGCAACGGCCCTCTGCGCGTCCCTGTTTGCCGCCGTGACGACCTCGAGTCAGGTGCACCTGGGCGAGTGGCCGGCGTGGACATACGCTCCGAGCGATCGAGAGCCGATCGACCTCGACGCCGAGCCCCTTGTTCAGGCCCAGCCGCTCGTTCAGGAAAGCGACAGCGAGCCGGCCGAGACGCCGGGCTGGCTGGAAACGTTGCTCGGTGTGGTCTTCTATGCCCTTGGCCTTGCTGTTGCTGCTTTCATCATCGCCAAGGCGATTGCCGCTTGGCGGGAACGGCCACCGTTGCGTTGGCGGCGCCGACAATCGAGCGATCCAACTTTCGATGCGCTTCCCAACGTTGCTGCTGCGATCGTCGAAGAGGCTGAGGCACAGCGAGCCGCCCTGCTCACTGGCGAGCCGCGCAATGCCATTGTTCGCTGCTGGCTGCGACTCGAACACGACGTTGCTGCTGCTGGGCTCACTCGTAACCCAGCGCACACCTCGGTCGAGTTCACCGAGCACGTGTTGTCCGAATACAGCGTCGACAACAACGCCATTCGAGAGCTCGCGGCGTTGTACCGAGAGGCTCGGTTCTCTCGGCACCCGCTAGAGGAATCCTCTCGTCTGGCTGCGCTCGACGCTCTCGATCAGCTGCACCGAGCACTCTCTCACGGTGCTCGCGAATCCTCGATTGGCTCCAGCCATTGAGTGGCGGCAAGAGGCGACTCGTTGTTGGCTGCGCGATCGTGATGGCAGCAACCGCTATCGGTCTGGGCACCGAGCTGCGATTTCTCCTCGCGGCGACGATGATGCTCGTCGTCGGCGTCACCGGATGGCTCGCCATGGGGCTCGGCCGCAGAGCAGAACCGATTCTGTGGAGTCGGTCCCATCAATCAGCGTTCGCTCCAAGTCATCCCGATGGTCGCGTGCGACTGCTGCGGGCTCGTCTCGTCAGCGAGCCGTCGAGGAGGAAGGTACGCGAAGACGGTGAGCGCTTCCGATTCGATCCCGCCGACGCCATCCTCAGCAGCTTGATCGACGTGATCGATGACCACCTCCGCCATGAGCACGACATCGACAGGGCGGTGGACCCAAAGGCTGCTGCCGGCGTCCTCGGTCCCGAACTCACTCGCTTCGTCACCGACCCTGCGGCCGGTCAATCGATGATTCGCCGCCACACCCTGGCAAGCACCCTGACCCGCATCGAGAACCTCTGTTCCTCGGCTCCCACTGACATCGCTATGAAAGAAGGCACGTGAGCAAACTGGAACTTCCGACGGTCTCTTCGATGGCCAACGACATCCTCGACGAGGTCGAAACCGCAGTGATCGGAAAGCGAGGGCCGCTCACCTTGGTGCTCAGCGCGATCCTCGCCGGCGGACACGTCTTGCTCGAGGACTTCCCCGGTCTCGGCAAGACCCTCGCCGCCCGCTCGTTCGCACAAACGCTCGGGCTCGACTTCGCCCGTGCCCAGTTCACTCCCGACCTCCTGCCCGCCGATCTCACCGGTTCGTTCATCTTCGATCAGCGTGTGAATGAGTTCTCGTTTCGGCCGGGCCCGATGTTCACCGGGCTGTTGCTCGCCGACGAGATCAACCGCACCCCACCAAAAACGCAAGCTGCGCTGCTCGAAGCAATGCAGGAGCGCCAAGTCACGGTCGAGGGCGAGACCTTTCCGCTGCCGCCGCCGTTCCATGTCTTGGCCACCGCCAACCCGGTCGAGTACGAGGGCACCTATCCGTTGCCCGAAGCCCAACTCGATCGGTTCATGCTCAAGATCAGCTTCGGGTACCCAACGCCTGATGAGGAATGGGACGTGCTGCAACGCCGACTCGATCGCCAGCGCGAGGAACAGACGCTGCGCGGCGTGACCGATGCCGCCACTCTCATGGCCATGCAGGAAGCGATCGAGCAGGTGACCGTCGATGAAAGCGTCGGTCGCTACTGCGTTGCCTTGGCCACCGCCACCCGAGAGCATTCTCACGTACTGATGGGGTCCTCGCCACGAGGTTCCCTCGCACTGATGTTGGTTGCCCGATCGTTCGCCGTGATCGCCGGTCGCGACTTCGTCACCCCGGAGGATGTCAAAGCGGTGGCCCTTGCGGTGCTCGCGCACCGGATTTCGGTGAAGCCCGAACTGTGGATGAGCGAAGCGAGCGGGGCCTCGGTGGTCGAGGCAGTGCTGCGATCGGTGCCGACACCGGCTGCACTCGAAGACGGGCGTACGTGACCGTTCTGCAGATCAGTCCGTGGCGCGCCAGCCCCGCCCACGTTCGCGCCACGACCTTCGGCGTCGTCGGTTTGACTGCAGCGCTGCTGTTTCGTGCGCCTGCCCTGCTCATCTTCGTCATGCCCTTCGCCTTCGTTGCGGTGTGGTCAACGCTCACTCGTCCAAAAGCCGATCCGACGCTGACCGGTGAAATCGCCCCTCGATCGGTTCGTGAAGGCGAAGCAACGACGTGGACCGGCCGACTCTCGAACATTGCCGAGGTCGACCATGCCATCGCGCTCATCCCGCCGAAGGCGTGGCTCGAAACGCGACCCTTTTCGGGCGTTGTCAGCACTGCCGTTGACGCGAATGACACCGAAGCAGTCTTGAGCGCGCCGATCCGGGCAACGCGGTGGGGGCGCCATGCTGTCGCCCCGATCAACGTCGTCGCCGTGAGCTCTTGGGGGGCCTTTCGGTGGCAGGTCCACGACGTGAGCTACCGGATTGGTGCTCTCCCGCTTCCGGAAGTCTTCGATGCTGCACCTTCGAGGCTGCGGGCGAACGGACTGATCGGGCTGAATCGTTCCACTCGCGCCGGCGAAGGAAGCGAGTTCTCCGGCATCCGAGCATTCCAGTCCGGTGATCGGCTTCGCCGGATCAACTGGCAGCGCTCGCTTCGCGCCGATTCCCTCCATGTGACTGCGACCTATTCCGATCAGGATTCCCACATTGCGCTCTTCGTCGATGCGCTGGCCGACTTCGGCGAGTCCGGTGGCATCGACGGTGCGGCGTCGAGTCTCGACACGACCGTGCGCGCCGCCGGTGCCATCGCTGAACACTTCATGTTGCGCGGCGATCGGGTGTCGATGCGAGTGTGGGATTCCCGCTTCATCGCCACCGTTCCTGCTGGGAGCGGCGCGAGTCATCTCCGCCGCATTCTCGATGTCCTCGCCTCGATCGAACCAGGCGCCAGCCGGATCGGCCCGGGAGCCGTCGCCAACTCGATGGTGCCCGGCAATGCGCTGGCCATCATGCTGTCGCCTCTCGTTGCGCCGATCGCTCTCGAACGAGCGATCTCGATCGCGACCACCGGCCTCAACGTCGCCGTCGTCGATACGTTGCCGAACGACCTTCAGCTCGATGCTGACGAAAGCACCGATCTCGCTTGGCGGATTCGGCTGCTCGAACGCCAACGAGAAGTGCGGGCCGTGCAACGTGCCGGCGTGCCGGTCATCGCCTGGCAGGGCCCGGGCAGCCTCGACCCGTTCCTGCGCATGATTGCGCGACGTGCCTCGGCGCCGCGGATGGCCCGACGATGAATCGACTGAAGATCCAGAACCTCATCGATCTGTTCATCGAGGCCAGTCCGCAGCAGTGGTTGTTCCGAACCCTTGCCGTTGCCACGCCTTTGGGAGCCATGTTGGCCACCTCGGCGGCCAATCAGCAGCTATGGCTCGTCGGGTTGGCCATCGTCACCGGCCTCGCCGCGGTGTCGGCTCTGGTTCCCGACTCCGACGTTGCCCTGATCGTCGTCATCGTCGTCGTCTGGCGCTGGCTGGCGGCAGTGGACAGCATCGATACACCCTGGTTGCCCGTGGCCGCCGTGTGTCTGTTGGGTTATCACTCAGTGACCGCGCTCGCCGCCTCGATACCCAACGGCGGCGAGCTCGAGAGAGACACCACCATCAAATGGCTGGTGCAGACTGCGCTCATCGGGGCGATGACAGTCGGTACCTGGGGCCTCGTCGTGATGTTCGACCGTCGCGACGCCGATGGCAACATCGTGCTGAGCCTGCTCGCCCTCGCCCTCGTCAGCGGCGCCGCCCTCACGATCCGTTCCCGCAGCCTCACTTGAGGCCCGGGCACGCTCAGGATCGACAACGCCACGTCGCCGTCGTTTGCTTGGTCGGCTCGACGATGAGGTAGATGAGCGAAGTCGCTCAGCTGGTGGGCGCATCGGCGTAGCGCAGGTACGGCTTGACCTCGACCACATTGTCGAAGCGGGATTTCGCCTCCTCGGTCGACACGCTGGTCGAGACGATCACTCGATCGCCAGGCCGCCAATCAGCAGGCGTTGCGATCGGATCGCGATCGGTGGCTTGGAGGGCATCGAGCACCCGCACGATCTCATCGAAGTTCCTGCCGACCGATTTGGGGTAGGTGAGCGTGAGTCGGAGCTTGTTCGCAGGATCGATGATGAAGACCGAGCGGACGGTCGAGGTGTCGCCGGCCCCGGGATGGATCATGTCGTAGAGTTCGGCAACCTTGCGATCGGGATCGGCAACGATCGGGAAATTCAGCGCAACGCCGGTCACCTCGCCAATGTCGGGAGCCCAGCCGCGGTGATCCTCGATCGGGTCGATCGACAGGGCCATGGCCTTGGTGTTGCGCTTTGCGAACTCGCTCTGCAGAGCAGCGGTGC
>JBBQUN010000083.1:0-17162 GCA_038212405.1 Acidimicrobiales bacterium
TCTTGTTGAAATGACCGATCCGGACTCGCCAGCAGCGCACGAGCGTGACCAGCCGAGATCTCACCGCTCGCCACCAACTTCTGAACCGAAGTGGGAAGTTGGAAAAGCCGGAGGGTGTTGGCGACAGCAGACCGGCTCTTACCGACTCGCTTGGAAACCTCTTCCTGAGTCAAGGAGAAGTCGTCGATCAACTGTTGGTACGCCGCTGCCTCTTCAAGAGCGTTGAGATCCTCGCGGTGAAGGTTTTCCACCAGAGCATGCTCGAGCGACATCTTGTCATCGGCGTCGCGAACCACGGCCGGAACCACGGCAAGGCCGGCTCGCCGAGCCGCTCGCCACCGCCGCTCACCCGCAATCAGCTCATAGCGGTCGGCGCCGGACCGGCGAACCAGAATCGGCTGAAGCACTCCAAGTTCGCGAATCGACTCAGTCAGGGAGACCAGCGCCTCCTCGTCAAAGCGACTCCGAGGCTGAAATTCATTTGCAGCGATCGCCGAAATCGGCACCTCGATGAACATCTCGTTTGATTCCTTCACCTTCTCGGTGGGAATCAGCGAGTCAAGCCCTCGTCCTAGACCACTACGTCGGTTCACCGACGACCTCCATTGCCAGATCTCGGTACGCCAAGGCGCCGCGAGAAGTTGGGTCGAACACCGTGATTGGCTGACCGAAACTCGGTGCTTCCGAGAGGCGCACCGTTCGCGGAATCACCGATCGGCAAACCTTCGAGCCAAAGTGCTCACGAACTTCCGATGCCACCTGCGCCGCGAGATTCGTACGGGCGTCGTACATGACGAGAACGATCGCCGAAAGCTCGAGGGATGCGTTGAGATTACGCTTCACGAGGTCGACGTTGCGTAAGAGTTGCCCGAGCCCTTCAAGTGCGTAGTACTCGCACTGAATGGGAACCAGAACTTCCGTTGCCGCCGCGAACGCGTTCACCGTCAACAAACCAAGCGAAGGCGGACAATCGATGAGCACGAGGTCGAAATCATCAGCCACCGAATTGATGGCGTTCTTCAATCGCATCTCACGACTGAAGGCAGGCACCAACTCGATCTCGGCGCCCGCAAGATCGAGGTTCGCAGGAGCGACGAAGAGGTTGCGGACCGCTGCCGCCTCGATCGCGTCGTCGAGTGGAACATCGTGCAGGAGTACGTCATACATCGAGGCGTCGAGACTCCGCGGGTTGATACCCAGGCCGGTGCTCGCATTTCCCTGTGGATCAAGATCGATGATCAACACCCGGTGACCCAGTTCTGCGACAGCGGCACCGAGGTTCACGGTCGTCGTTGTCTTTCCAACGCCTCCCTTCTGGTTGGCAACAGCCATGATCCGAGGGCCAACCCGGTCGAGTGGGCGTGGCATTGGGGCTGGCGCCGACATTGGGTCGGGGCGACTCCCCCACCCACGGTCAACCCGAGAGGGATCATCGCCGGAAGCGGTCGACGGTGTCTCCGGACGACTTGGCGTGTTCGAAACACCACCATCAGTTGGACGGAAAGCCATCGATCCTCCAGCGTCAGACGACAACGACCCTGGCAAGGTCTCTCTCATCAGTCGGGGTGAGGGGCGGGTGACGGCAGGCGCCAGTTCGAGACGTTTCTTCCAGCCCGCCAGCGACTCACGGGTCGTCACGGCCGGTGTTGGCTTGGCGCTGGAAGCAGCCGAGTTCACTTGGTCATCGGTTCTCGGCTCGATCGTCTGAGGCTCGGTCGTCACCGCCGGTTGATCCGGCCGGGGTTCCCGCACACTCGAAGAAGTCACCGATCGACCGCCCTGCTTCTCAGGCTCACTACGCACGTCGGTCACGATCTCGTCACCCAACACCTCGTTGCCACTGATATCCGCCTGTTCTTCTGTTTGTTCAAAGCGCTCTTTCGACCGTCTCCACGGAATGAAATCAGACACCATTGCCTCCTTGAAGTGGCAGTGACGACAAGCTTCCGGGAGCGTTCCCCCGTGTTTCACGTGAAACAATGACCTGCTGCCGAACCGAGCTTCACGCTAGCCGCAGGTGGCGCATCACGCGCCCGCCGTGAGGGACAACAAGCAGAGCCTGCGGTGTCATCGGGTCTCGAATGATGCAGTTGGGGGAATTCCTGTAGCTGTCGACCACTGGAACCCGATCTTGAGCTCATGCCGTCCAGCCCTGTTGGGCCCTAGGTTCGTTCGATGAGATCTGGGCGGCAACTTGTTGCATATCAATCGCCGCGACGTCGGTACCACGATGGTCTCCTCTGATCCCTCGAATGTCGCCGCCTCAGTCACTCCGGCGGAGGAGAGCGGCCAGCGACGCGGCGGCCCTGGAAACGGAGCAGGAGTCGCACCTGGCCAGATTCGCTGTTCCCTCCATTTGCTCACGGCCACGGATTGCGATTCCGGGGTGGGCGGCTCTGGCTGACAGTCGCCACACACTGACAGCTTGGCATCGTTCGCTTCGTGGTCCCCAGCGATGAGCGGGGGTGCTCACTCCTCGCGACTCGCTCCATCCCGTCCCCACCCATGAGAGCTGGCCACTTGGGATCAAGCGCCCTTCGACGCGTGTCCGCCAAGCGCTACTTGATCGGTCAGTGATCCTGATCGTCGATGGATGACTTCCGGACCCGCTGCCGAGTCCGGGGGAGTGCACGCCGAAACTCATGCGCCGTTCTGGTCGCCATCGCAGAGTCCGGTGAAGTGGTGGGGTTCCGAGTGTGATGCTCGGTGTGTCAGGCCTCGCGCTGGGCCTGTGATTGGTCGGTATTGCACGACGCGTTGAGGTCGGCCATTGATCCGTCGGACATGGAGCGGCGGCCGACAGCCCATGCGTGTGGAGACGCCGTTGACGTACGCCTCCATCACCACCGCATACAACGCCTGGTCGATCCGGCGGCGCGGCTCGAGGATGCTCGGGAAGCACGAACCCTTCCGCAGCTTCGGACTGTCGAGCTGGAGATCACCGGCTTTTGTCGACAGACCTTTCAGTCGGGCGCCGTTGCGGTGGGTGGTGCGATCGATGCTGCGCTCGTAACGGCCGGCGCCGATCTTCTCGGCCGACTCGGCGTCGATCAACTGTCCGCCAACTCGCCCGGTGGGCGAGTTGGCGGACAGGAGCGGCACCTTCTCCGATCGGGTTCGCGTCAAGCAGATTCTCGATGTCAGAATGTTGCAGAGTCACCGGCAGGTGGACCCGCCCCAAAACCCCACCACACCAAGGGACTCGAACGTCGCCGCCCATCGCCATGGGGAATCGGACTCGAAGCGAAGAGCGCTCCTGTCGCGTTTCCGCGCCGCCCACGCTGGAATCGAGATGTCAGTAGCAACGTGGTGCAGCCGGCAGTCGATCGCTCACCGTTGGGTGGCGCGAGCGGCACCTCGACTTCGGCGTTGCGCGGTCAGAAGGCTGGATCACGCTGCTGTTGTTTGTGCTTCCTCGGAAGAGAAGCGGGAGCGGGTCCAATTGCTCGAAAGACCGCGATCTCGGTAGGGGCATCGACTTCTGCGAAGGCCAGCCGCGCGAGCGCCGACTCAGGCCACGAGCGGCCGCCAGGCGGTTCGCTGATGATTGCCAGTCCGTCGGGCGACAGATAGCCGCGAGCGTTCTCGAGTGTTGCAGCCGGCGGACCGAAGCCTCGGGACACCATCACATCGAACGATTCCCGGAAGTCAGGATCGTGAGCGATCAGTTCGGCTCGGCCGACTGCCACACTCACCCGATCGGTCATACCCAGTTCAATGATCGCCCAGGTGAGGAATGCGCCTCGTTTCGCAGAAGCGTCGAGCAAGACGCCGACGAGGTTCGGGCGTGCCTGCAAGATGGCGAGGCCGGGGATACCACCGCCCGAACCGAGGTCGACCATACGGAGCGCGTCGACGGGAATCGCGGCGAGGTATCGATCGGCGTGCTCGATGTGAGCGCGGATCGGGCCCGGGCCGAGGAATCCAACGGCCCGGGCCCGATCGAGCACCGCATCAAGTGTTGAGGTCATAGCGAGACGTTTCGATCGCCAAAGGACGAGACGTGCTATTCCTCTTCGTCGTTCTTGGTACCGACAGTCTCAGGAGCGACGACCACCCGACGGCGGGGTTCGGTTCCGGCAGATCGAGTGATCGCTCCGTCAATGTCGTTGATGGCGTCATGGACCGTCTTGCGATCAGCAGCGTTCATTGGCTCGAGCACCACTTCCACGCCTTCGTCGATTGCACGTTCTGCTGCAGCCTTGGCAAAGCCGACCAGCGCTTCCCGGCGAGCTTCTCGGTAGCCGCCAACGTCGACCTTGATGCGCATCGATGAAGGCGCGCCGCGCTGAGCGGTCACTCGGGTGAGTTCTTGAATCGCATCGAGAGTATTGGCCTTCGGTCCGAGCAGGAGCCCGTGCTTTCCCTCGATCGAAGCCATGAGGTGATCCTCCTCGACCACAATCGACACTGGAGCTTCGATGCCGAATGCTGCGGTCAGTCCAGTCAAGAAGCTCTCGACGGTACGGGTGACTTCTTCCACTGGGCTGTCCTCCTGCTTGGGACGGTTGGTTCCACCGCTTCGTGTTTGACGTTTGCTGTTGCCGTCTCGCCCAGCTTGTGAAGGCGAGGGCTCATCAGAAACTACAGTGGTGTTACTTGCCCTCGTGGTCGCTGGTTCCACGACCTCAGTGGCCTTCGGCTCGCGTTTGGACTTTGCTGGTCGATCCGCATTGGGAGCGGCGTCGTCCAACTTTTTCGGGCGTCGACGGCGCTTGCTGTCCTCCTTCGCCCGCGGAGTCTTCGGGGCGACTCGTGCGCGCACCCTGGCCTCGCCTCGCACTCGCCCGAAGAGTCCCTGGCGCGGCTCCTCGAGAACCTCGAACTCGACCTCGGTCTCGTCAACGCCGAGTTTGTCGAGCGCTTGACCTTTGGCTTCGTCGAGCGACTTCGCTGCTGTTTCGATCCATTCCACGATCGCTACCTCTTCCGGTTCTTCTTGTTTTTCGCACGCGGATCCTGCGGCTTCGTGCCTTTGGGCGTGATCCGATCGGACTGCGTGGATGATGACTTCTTCGCTTGAGCCTTTGCGGCCCGGAGCTTTTCCCACTCTTCATTGCGTTTGCTTGCTTTTGTCTGCTTCGCGCTGAGCTCGGGCAATGAGTCTGCACTATCACCGTTCGCCGACGATGTTCCGGCCGAGGCCGATATGGCCGACTTGCCCTCCTTGGCCTCGGGTGATGTCTTCTTCGGCGGGGCCGAGAGCTTGCCTCCGTCGGCCATCTCCTTGCCGTAGATCTGATGAGTGATGTAAGCCTGCTGCCCAATTCGGAACACGTTCGATGTCGCCCAATACAGAACAAGGCCAGCGGGGAAGAAGAACGACCAGATACCCGACATCAGCGGCAGAAACTTCAACAGCATCTGTTGTTGTTGATTCATCGGCATTGGATCGCCGTCCTTGCGCCGCGCTGAGACCTGCTTTTGCTGGTAGAAGCTGGTGCCAACAACGAAGATGATCAGAACGATGTAGGGGAGTCCTCGCAAGAAGTTGTCCTGGATCACATCGCCCGCCCGGGCTGCGAGGTCGAATGGTCCAAACCCCATCTCGGTCGACTTGCTGAGATCAGTGAACATCTTGGTGCTGTGATCGATGTGAGCGGGGCTGATCGTCGTACCTGGATCCGGCGCGAGTCCCTGAACCGCTCGAACGTCGTTCATGACCGAGAAGAAGGGCGCTTCGTCAGTGTGGCGGGTGATACCGCTCAGCACTCTGAACAGCACCAAGAACACCGGCAGTTGCGCGAACATGGGGATACAGCCCCCGACGGGGTTGATGCCGTTCTCTTGGTACAGGGCCATCATTTCGGCATTCATGGTCTCCCGATCGCCCTTGTGCTCCTTTTGGAGCCTGCGGAGTTCGGGTTGCACGGCCTGCATCTTGATGGTGCTGCGCGTTGCCTTGAGGGTCAACGGCATCAGCACGATCATCACGGCGCCAGTCAGCATGATGATGGCAAGTCCGTAGTTACCGCCGACCACCGGCAGTGAGTAGAGACCTGCGAGAATGCCTGCGACAAAGTCGATCAGGTTGTTGAAGATCGCCATTTACCTCTCCGGATCGGGAACCGGGTCATAGCCGTGGGAGCCAAAGGGCTGGCACCGGGCCAAACGCTTGATTGCCAGCCAAGAGCCGGCGACAGAGCCATGAAGTTCAATGGCTTCGGCTGCATACTGCGAGCACGTGGGGATGTATCGACAACGAGATCGGCGGACCGAAGACGTGGCCTGGTACATCGAGATCAACCAGAGAAGAAACCGCTTCATCTCGTTCGGTCCACTCGATCAGTCGGTCTTGCGAGCTGCGACAGACATCGATCGAGTGACGCTGTCAACTTGACGAAATCAGTACGAAGCACCGCTCGAGAACAGCTGACCTGGTACGCACCACCCGGGATTGTCCGATTGGCGGCGAGTTCATTGAACGCTGCTCGTAACCGACGACGGGCACGATTTCGTTCGACTGCTGTTCCGAACTTCTTTCCGATGGCGAAGGCCAGCATCGGATCGGGTTCGACTGCGGCGAAAACCACACTCACGGGGCCAGAACGGACCCGTTGCCCTTCTCGCCGCAAAGCGACGAAAGAGGAGTGTCGTCTCACCGATGGAATCATGCACTCAGCTTGTGGCGACCCTTTGCCCGACGGGCGCGAAGGACGGCACGACCGCCCCGGGTGGACATGCGTGCACGAAAGCCATGCTTGCGTGCACGCTTGAGATTGTTGGGCTGGAAGGTGCGCTTCACCGCAGACTCCTTGAAGGGGACGGCCTCCACGAAGGCCGGGTGGTAAACATGGAGACCAGGGCGGTCCCACGCTGAAGTCGATGACCGTCGAAACGACCAGGGCGACGTCTCGGATGTGAAACATCTCGGTCAGTCAGGATCAACCAGAGCCAGTGAAGGCGGCAATCAGGGGACTGTCCACCCGACTGCTGCATCGCAAGCGACGCGGAGCCGAGCGTCGTCAGGCTATGCCCGCTCGACACAAGGGACAACCAACCTTTTCCACAGGTCCGTGTGCACCTCGCGGGGCGCCCTGCTACCGTCCGCTGCCCCAACCTTCGGACCTCAATCCCCCTCTGCAACAGCTCCCGGATGGTCGGTCACCTACGAACGCAGACCGGTGCGGACTCACCAATTCCGCCCCCGTCTCAACTGATGGTCTGATCAGCAGGCCCTCGATGAGCTCCGCCTCATTCGAACTGAGATAGCGGAGAAGTGCAACATTGTGGAAAGGGCTGTGGAAGATGGGGAGAACGGCGGGTAACGGACAGTGATCGCGGCGGACCGAGTCTGGAACACAGCAGCAGACCGCCTTCGTGAAATGGTCGCTGATGGCGTATGGCAATCGACCTTTTCCCAGGTCCAGGCTATTGATCTCGACAACGACACCATTGTCTTGGCCGTCCCGAACAGCATCATTCGTGAGAAGTTGGAGGGTACGTATCGAGGTCTTGTCGAGGATGCCATCGATCAAGCATCGGAGTCCTCACTCACCGTGCAGTTCGATCTCCGACCACCGACGCTCTTCGATGCCCTACCCAGCGATCCAGCGTTGAACAACGTTGCAGCGCCCGCGCCCCCGGGCCGCGTGGTCATCGACATCTCGAGCGATCGCTCTACCGCCGACCGCTCTACCGCCGACCGCTCTACCGCCGACCGCAATGCTCCCTACCGACCAGCACCATCGCTCGACGGCGCCAATCGTTACACCTTCGAGGGCTTCGTCATCGGACCGTCGAATCGCTTCGCCCACGCTGCTGCGTTGTCGGTGGCAGAACGACCAGGTGCGTCCTATAACCCGCTCTTCATCTACGGTTCTGCGGGACTCGGCAAGACTCACCTACTACGAGCGATCGAGCACTACGTCAACGACGTCTACCCAGATCTTCGCGTTCTCTACATCTCGACCGAACAGTTCTTGAACGAGTTCGTCGACGCCATCCGAAACTCGTCGAACAACGAGTTCAAGCGTCGGTACCGTCAGATCGACGTTCTCCTCGTCGATGACATTCAGTTCTTGGCCGGCAAGGACGGACTCCAGGAGGAGTTCTTCCACACCTTCAACGAGTTGTACGGCTCGGGCCGCCAGATCGTGCTTTCGTCAGACCGGCCACCCGACGCCATTCCGACTCTCGAGGAACGCCTTCGAAGCAGGTTCATGATGGGTCTACTCACCGACATTCAGCCGCCTGACGTCGAGACCCGCATGGCAATTCTTCACAAGAAGGCCGATCGGGACGGTTACTTCATTCCCTCCGAGGTATCGGAATTCATCGCTACGAACATCACCAGCAACATTCGTGAGCTCGAAGGTGCGCTCACCAAGGTCACCGCTTACGCCAACCTGAACCGGCAGCCGATGACCCGTGACCTCGCAGAGCAGACGCTGCGCGACTTCATCGCTGACCGCCAGCCTCGTCCGATCACTGTCGACATGATCCTCGAGGCGACCTCTGAGCAATTCAGCTTCGACCTGGCCGAACTCATTGGCAAGTCACGTCGCCGTCCATTGGTCGAAGCCCGCCAAATCGCGATGTACGTGACGCGCGAGCTCACCGACCTCAGTTTTCCGTCGATCGCCAGCGCCTTCGGCGGACGCGATCACACCACCGTGATGCACGCATGCGAGAAAATTGGCAAGCAAATGACCGAACGATCGCAGATCTTCGAGAAGGTTGGCGCCCTCGAACGCTCGGTTCGCACCCGCGCCGCAGACTGAATCTCACGTGTCGCGCCGTCACGCCATGCAGCGTTTCACCCACCCCACGTCGTATCCCGGCGTCAAAGCTGGGGACAAGGCCGTGGACAACCCCACGATCGTCGGTGGATGAGCCGTGGACATTACGAGATCCCACGGTGGACAAGGCAAGGGTCATCCCCAGGACTACGGTGCATCCGTGCTCAACTTGGGGACGACGCCAACGGCCCTCTGGACAACCTCTGGTGGCCTGAGCAGGGAATCTCGGTGTTTGTCCACAATCCACAGGACCTATCACCACTGTTATCTGAGCAAAGCACAATCGGTAAGTAATTGGGGACACCTCACATGAGGCTCGTCACTTGGACAAAGGGAGCACAACGGTGAAGTTCCGTTGCGAACGAGACGTATTGGTCGAAGCGCTGGCGACGGCAGGTCGAGCCGTGAGTGGTCGCGGCACGCTGCCAGGCCTGTCCGGGGTACGAGCACAGCTGACGGGTGACCAACTGCGCCTTACGGGTAGTGACCTTGATCTCACCATCACCATCGCTGTCTTGGTGTCTGGTGAAGCTGATGGTGTCGCAGTCATTCCGGCCCGTCTCGCGTCGGACATCGTTCGAGCGCTCGAACCGGGGGCTGTTTCGGTGGCTGCCGATGGTGATGAGTTGCTGATCAGTGCCGGTCGAAGCCAGTTCTCGATCCGCCTGATTGCCGGCGACGAGTTCCCTCAGATCGAACAAATTGCCAGTGAACCGGTCGAGCTCGCCTCAGCGCAGCTTGCTGAGGCTCTCAAACAGGTGGTTCCAGCAGCCAGCAACGACGATTCTCGTCCGCCCCTGACGGGTGTGCTCTTCGCTTCGGAAAACGGTGGACTGCGATTGGTCGCCACCGACTCCTATCGGCTGGCGATGCGCGATGTCCCCGGCGTGTCGGTCCTCCCCGAAGGTCAGAGCGTTCTGATCCCGTCACGAGCGCTGTCAGAGCTCAACCGCATTCTCGGTCAGGGCGAGAAGGTCGAGCTTCGATTGGGGGAGCGGGAAGCGTCCTTCCATGTCGGCTCGGTCGATCTGATCACTCGTCTGATCGAGGCTGATTTCCCGAACTATCGGGGGCTGATTCCCGACTCGCATCCGAACTCCTTGACGGTGTCTCGCGAAGAGTTGCTCGACGCACTTCGTCGAGTGAAACTCCTCGCTCGTGAGGCGACCCCGATCCGACTGGAGATGTCGGCTGACGGGCTGGAGCTTGCCGCCGTCACCCAAGATGTCGGCACGGCCAGAGAACAGCTCGAAGGCACCTATGACGGCAATCCGCTCACGGTGGCGTTCAACCCGCAGTATCTACTCGAAGGCATCGAGGTCTCGACCAGCGACGAAATCGTGCTCTCGACCATCGACGAGTTGCGACCGGCGGTTGTTCGCATGCCAGGTACTGACGACTTCCTCTACCTCTTGATGCCCGTTCGGGTCTCGTGATCAACGCCCGTTGATCAGGTTTGGCGGCTCGTTCCGTGCGTCTTGATCGAGTCTGGCTGACAGACTTTCGTAGCTACGAGCATTTCGAGATCGAACTCGACGACGGTCTGACCGCGGTCATTGGTGCGAACGGCATTGGGAAGACCAATTTGCTCGAGGCCATTGGTCTCCTCGCCACCTTGAAGTCGTTCCGTGGGGCGCCAACGGAGAGCCTCATCCGACGGGGGGCAAGCCGCGCGGTGATCCGAGCAGAAGGGGAGCGCGACGGTCGCCGCGTTCTCATCGAGTTGGAACTCGCTCCGGGGAAGAATCGAGCCCAGGTCAACCGGCAGAAGCTTCAGCGAACGCGCGATCTGCTGGGAGCGTTGCGTGTCACCGTCTTTGCTCCCGATGATCTCACCCTGGTCAAGGATGGACCAGCGGTGCGTCGGGAGTATGTCGATGACCTCGCCGTTGCTCTCGATCCACGAATCGATCGTTCACTCAGTGACTTCGATCGGGCGTTGCGACAACGAAATGCGCTGTTGCGCAACGCCGGGGGACGCCTCGACGAATCGGCGGCCATGACGCTCGACATTTGGGATACCCAGCTCGCTCAGCTCGGATCTTTCGTCCTCGAGCGACGGTACGAGGTACTCGAGCAACTCATACCATTGGCTGCTGAGTGCTATCAAACGCTCGCTGCTGACGACACCGAAATCACCGCGGACTACGTGACCTCATGGACAGAAGGCTCATTGGCAGACGCATTGGCGGCGAGCCGTGGCAACGACGTTCGTCGCGGCTTGTCGACGGTCGGACCTCATCGAGACGAGATCGCTTTCACCATCAACGGGTTCGCCAGCAGGACAGAAGCCTCCCAAGGCGAGCAACGCACGCTCGCCTTGGCCCTGCGGCTGGGTGGTCACCGACTCATCACGAAACGCCTTGGCGAGCCACCGTTGTTGCTCCTCGATGACGTTCTGTCAGAACTCGACCCCGATCGATCCTTCGCGCTGCTCTCGACCTTGCCCCCGGGTCAGACAGTCATCACGAGTGCATCATCGCTCCCAGTTGCTACTAAGCCAGATACGCTCCTGATCTACGATGCCACCGCGGAAACACCTGGTGGGTTTGTCCGGCAACGGGCCGAGTAGGCGAAAACCAACGGCAGGTCTGCCCAACAGCAGCACTGCCGAATAGCTGCACTGCGGTACAGCTGCACCTTCGAGCGGGGAGTGAGCATGTCTGAACCCCAACCTCTTGGGTTTGCTTTGGAGCGTCTCTTCGGGCATCTCGGTGCCCCAGCAGTGCGGACGGTTTCCGATCTTGGTGCTCATTGGGCCTCGATCGTTGGACCCGGGCTCGCTGCACACAGTCGGCCGGCCGGCCTGATCGACGGGGTACTGACCGTTCACTGCGACGATGCAGCATGGGCCTCGCAGATCAAGTGGATGGACGCCCAAATCAAGGAGCGTTTCGCTGCCCAGTTTCCCGATACCGAGTTACGCACCATCCGAGCCTCCGTTGGGGCCTGAATCACCCCTGTTCAGTGCCAAAACTGTTAGGCTGCACCAGCTTGAAGAGCGATTGATGTATGACTGATCTCCCCAATGAAAACGATGTCACCCCCGTCTCGTCAGAAGGTGCCTCGGGCGCCTCAGGACAAGGTGGATCGACACCCCGAAACGACGGCAGCTACGGCGCCAAAGACATTCAGGTGTTGGAGGGCCTCGAGGCTGTCCGGAAACGCCCGGGCATGTACATCGGCTCGACCGGGTCCACCGGCCTGCACCACCTGGTGTGGGAGGTCGTCGACAACTCGGTCGACGAGGCGATGGCGGGTCACTGCTCTGTCGTCGAAGTCGACGTGATGGCGGATGGCGGAGTCGAAGTCCGCGACGACGGCCGCGGTATTCCGGTCGACTTGCATGAGAAGTACGAGATGTCGGCTGCCGAGGTCGTCCTCACGGTGCTACACGCCGGCGGCAAGTTCGGGGGCGAGGGCTACAAGGTCTCCGGCGGCCTTCACGGTGTTGGGATCTCGGTAGTGAATGCGTTGTCGAGCCGTGTCGAGGTCGAGATCGATCGCGACGGCAGACGTCATGCCATGTCGTTCATCGACGGTGGTGTGCCGGACCAGAAGTTGGTCGAGATCGGCGATTCGCCGCTGACCGACGATGGATCGCCCCGCACCGGTACCACCGTCCGGTTCTGGCCCGATCCGACCATTTTCAAAGAGGGCACCGAGTACCGCACCCAGACCTTGCTCGAGCGATTCCAGATCATGGCGTTCCTGAATGCCGGCCTCGAATTCCGGGTTCGTGATCTGCGTGACCCAGCGCCGGAAACGATCGTTCATCGTTACGACGGCGGTATTCGTGACTTCGTGAAGCACATCAACGGGTCCAAAGAGGCATTGTTCGAAGAGGTGGGATGGTTCGACGAGGCCGAAGAAACCGAAGAAGTCGAGATTGCCTTCAGCTGGAACACCGGCTACCAAACTGACGGCATTCACAGCTTTGCCAATGGCATTTCAACGCTCGAAGGCGGCATGCACGAGCAGGGGTTCCGCACCGCGCTCACTCGCACGGTCAACAATTACATACGAGACAAGGGCTTCCTCAAGGAGAAGGAGGAGAATCTCCAGGGTGAAGACATTCGAGAAGGCCTCACCGCCATCATCTCGGTCCGCCTGCAAGAGCCACAGTTCGAAGGTCAGACCAAATCGAAGCTCGGCAATGTGTCGGTTCGATCATTGGTCGAGAAAGCAACCAACGAGAAGCTGCGCGAGTGGTTCGAGGAGCATCCGCGCGAGGGCCGGGCCATGTTCATCAAGGCCAGTCAGGCGGCAAAGGCACGGATCGCTGCCACCCAGGCCCGCCAAACCATTCGACGCAAGTCCGCACTCGACGGCGCTGGCCTCCCCGGCAAGCTCGCTGATTGCCGGACCAAAGATCCGGCCCAGTCCGAGCTCTACATCGTCGAAGGAAACTCCGCCGGCGGGTCGGCCAAGGATGCGCGTGACTCCAACACCATGGCGATCCTTCCCATTCGGGGAAAGATCCTCAACGTCGAGCGGGCCAGAGCCGACCGCATGCTCAAGAACACCGAGGTCGTTTCGCTGATCCAAGCGATCGGTGCTGGCCTTGGCGAACCTGATCCCGAGACAGGCGAGGGCTTCGACGTCTCGAAGGCCCGCTACCACAAGGTCATCCTTCTGGCTGACGCCGACGTCGATGGCAGCCACATCCGTACGCTGCTGCTCACCTTTTTCTTCCGACAGATGCGCCCCATGGTCGAAGCTGGCTATGTCTACATCGCACAGCCACCGCTGTATTCGACCGAGGTCGGGAAGTCGAAGATCTACCTCAAAGACGACGCCGCTCGAAACGTCTACGCCGCTGCGCACCCGAATGCCGAGTTCCAACGGTTGAAGGGATTGGGCGAGATGGATGCCATCGAGTTGTGGGACACCACCATGGATCCGGCAACTCGAACGCTGCTCAAGGTCACCGTTGACCAGGCGGCAATAGCCGACGAGGTGTTCTCGGTATTGATGGGCGACGACGTCGAGAGTCGTAAGAGGTTCATCCAGACCAATGCCGACGACGTCCGTTTCCTTGACATCTAGCGGTCAGCAAGGCGCCGATGTCTGAATCTGCTGACCGTCCACGAGTTCTGACGCAAGAAGAGTTGACTTCATGAGCGATCTACCACCAGATGACACCGCGACCCACGACGGCGGTGCTCACGACAACATCGAGCCGATCGAGATCCAGGCCGAGATGGAACAGTCGTTCCTCGAGTACGCCATGTCGGTCATCATTTCGCGGGCCCTACCAGACGCACGTGATGGACTGAAGCCGGTTCACCGGCGGATTCTCTGGTCGATGTACGACGCCGGGCATCGGCCCGACCGCAGTCACGTGAAGTGTGCGACGGTCGTTGGCGACGTCATTGGGAAATATCATCCGCATGGCGATCAGGCCATCTACGACTCACTCGTTCGAATGGGCCAGAACTTCTCGCTGCGCAACCCGCTGATCGACCCGCACGGGAACTTTGGTTCGCCCGATGATCCGCCGGCCGCCTACCGCTACACCGAGTGTCGCCTTCGCCCGTTGGCTATGGAGTTGCTCGCCGATATCGACCAGAACACCGTCGACTTCCGCGACAACTTCGACGGGAAGCACCGCGAACCCACGGTTCTGCCATCGCGCTTCCCCAACCTGTTGGTGAATGGAAGCCAGGGCATCGCCGTTGGAATGGCCACCAATATTCCGCCGCACAACCTCGAAGAGGTCATCGACGCGGTCGTCCACCTGATCGACAACGGCGAAGCCACGGTCGATGAACTCATGGCGTTCGTCAAGGGCCCGGATTTCCCTACTGGAGCCCAGGTTCTGGGACGAGTCGGCATTCGCGATGCCTACCGCACCGGGCGAGGCTCGATCCGCATGCGCGCTGTTGCCGAGATCATCGAGGGAAAGACGCACGACCAGATCATCGTTACCGAAGTTCCGTACCAAACCTCGGTCGATCAGATCGCTCGGAAGACCGCTGAATTGGTGGAACGAGGCGATCTCGCCGGCATCCGCGAGATTCGTAACGAGTCGGCGAAGGGCAAACTGCGTCTGGTCTTCGATCTCAAGCGCGATGCCAGTGGACTCGTGGTTTTGAACAATCTCTACAAGTACACGCCAATGCAAACCTCGTTCGGTGTGAACATGGTTGCGTTGGTCGACGAAATTCCACGAACGCTGAATTTGCGTGACGCCCTGGTCAGCTACGTCGGGCACCAGCGTGAGGTCGTCACCCGCCGCACCGAATACCGACTCGCAGAAGCGCAAAAGCGTGAGCACATTCTCGAAGGTCTTATCAAGGCGCTCGACGTCATCGACGAGATCATCGCTACGATCCGGGCCTCAGATGATCGCGCGGACGCGCGCTCTCGCCTCATGGCCGAGCCGTTCGAGTTCTCCGAGATGCAGGCAACCTTCATCCTCGACATGACTCTGGGTCGTCTCACCCGGCTGGCTCGAATAGAGATCGATACCGAACTTGCCGAGAAGCGCGAGGCCATTGCCGGGTTCGAAGCCATCCTGGCCGATCAGGGCGTGCTCGATCAGCTGATCAAAGACGAACTGGCCGAGATTCGCGCCACGTTTGGAAGTCCCCGTCGTACGGCGTTGGTGAATGACCCAGGCGAACTCGACATCGAAGATCTGATTGACGACGAAGCGCTGGTGGTCACCCTCTCCACCACTGGCTACATCAAATCGGTCTCGATCGATGAGTTCCGTACCCAGGCCCGCGGTGGTCGCGGTGTGAGCGCAGCCAAATTGAAGGGCGATGACGACGACATCATCGCCCATCTTCTCCAGACCTCGGCCCACGCGTATCTGCTGTTCTTCTCCAACCGAGGCCGTGTCTACCGGATCAAGACCCACGAGATCCCGGTCACCAGCCGCTCGTCGCGGGGTATGGCGCTGGTCAACCTTCTGCAGCTTCAGCCCGACGAGAAGATCCAGGCGATTATCGACACTCGCGACTACGAGACCAATCGTTTCCTTTTCTTTGCTACGCGCCAAGGTCGGGTCAAGAAGACGTTGTTCAACGCCTATGACTCTTCGCTGCGGGCCGGTTTGATCGCGATCAATCTCAACGATGGCGACGAGCTTGTTTCTGTTGTTGCCACCAATGGGGACCACGACATCTTCATGGTTTCGCGGCAAGGCCAAGCGCTTCGATTCGCCGAAGATCAGGTTCGACCGATGGGGCGTACCGCGGCTGGTGTCAGAGGCATGAAGTTCCGTCCCGGCGACGAGCTCGTCTCGATGGATGTCATGCAGCCCGACACCGAGTTGCTCGTTGTCACGAGCGAGGGCTTCGGCAAACGAACCGACCCCGAACTGTTCACACCCAAGGGTCGCGCAGGACTCGGCGTTCGGTGCGTCAAGGTCAACGAACGCAAGGGCCGGGTCGTTGGGGCGATGTTCATGAGCCCCGACAACGAAATCCTCCTGATCTCCGCAAACGGTGTGATCATTCGCACGGCAGTCGGTGCTGTCTCTCAGCAGGGTCGCGACGCCACTGGTGTCTCGGTCATGAACCTTGGATCCGGTGATGCGGTTTCGGCGGTCGCCCGGGTCTTGGTTCCCGAAGAGGTTGTCGCAGAGTCGATCGATAGCGAAAGGGCAGCCATCGAGGGCCCCGACGACGTCGACGGTGTGGTCGAGGACGGTGTGGTCGAGGACGGTGTGGTCGAGTCTGACGGCGCGGAGTCAGGTGAAACTGACAACGTGGAGTCAGGTGAGGCTGACGACTGACCAACGCTGAACACCCACTTCCCCCAAGTGCAACATGCCTGTCGTGGGCGACACATGGAGGAAAAGAATGGTGAATCAGCCAAAACTCGAGACCGAACGGGGCAGCGCCGTCGTGGCGTTCGCTCTTGCTGGTGCATTCGTGGTGGTCGCGACGTTGTTGTTGAGTGGCTTGGCTCAGCGGGCGTCAAGTCGGAGTCGAGCGCAGGCGGCTGCCGACGCCGCTGCCCTCGCCGGCGTCGTCGACGGGCGTAATGGTGCTGCCGCTTTGGCTGCTGCGAATGACGCGGTGTTGGTCCGATTCGAAGATCGTGGGAATGAAGTCACGGTCGAGGTTGTCAACGATGACGGCGCAGCGGCCTCGGCAAGCGCCGAGCGGCGGCTCGCCGCCTTTGATCGAGGGTGATCGCACTTGAGTGCATTGTGACCGTAGACTGCGGCGAGTATGTCTATTGACGATCCCTCGGCGAAGGACTCGGTGGTCCTTGGTGCCGACTTAGTCGCAGCGCTCGGCTTCGAGCCAGTCGCAGTCGAGCCTGATGACATTACGTTCGATGACACCGCGTTCGATGACACCGCGTTCGGTGGGGACCCGGAAGACAGTGACGTGTCGACGAACGGTGTGTCGAGCAATGGCAACAGCAAGTCGCTCGCAGTTGGTGATGACGTTTTCGTAC
>JBBQUN010000084.1:0-17029 GCA_038212405.1 Acidimicrobiales bacterium
GATCGACGACGAACGCGTTTCCTCGAGGGCGCCGGTCGCATCGGTGAACTGGTCGTCGAACCCCTGGACGAAACTGGTGATCTCCCGTTCGTTCTCGGCAAGGCGGTCGTCGTAGTAGGCGTAGAACGCCGCCCCTGACCCACCAACACCGACCGCGAATGCCAGCAACATGCTCGAGGTGCCGATCACCGTTCGGGGCAAGATCCGGTGGCGCCGCTTCTCGCGACCAGGACTCATCGGCACGAACCCACGTGGAGCCCAAGTGCGCTGCAACCGCCACTGCTCGAATCGAGACGGCGGGCGCAGCATGGGCGCGACACCACCAACGGTCTGGCCGCGCGTGGGCCATCCGAGGAAGGACCATCGGCGCGGCGACGACACCGGCCGAGCCGAGGAAGGCCGGGTGGCGCTTACGGCGTCGGGTGCTCGCTTCACCTGCGATCGGGCAGTTCGTTGCGGTCGGTTCTTGGTCGGGGACGAGGTCATTCATCGCTTTCTTGTGCATCGCGGGGAGTGGTCGGCGTGGTCGGCGTGGTCGGCGTGGTCGGTTTGGTGGAGGTCGGCGCGGTCTGAGTGGTCGGGTTGGTGGAGGTCGGCGGCACCACACTCGTCGGGGTGGTGGACAGTGGAACGGTCGTCGGGGGCGGACCGGACACGTCGGGTACCGGAACCAACGACCGTTCGCATGGACCGTCACAGTCGGGACTCACGGTGATCGGCTGATCCCGGCCACCGACGACCGTGCGCTCATGGAGCGGGCGATAGGTGTCGCCAGCCGGTGCCGTGATCGGCTTCGGCACCACGAACGACTCGACCGGCGATCCGGCGAGCGCCGCCTTCATGAAGTCGGCGAAGGCGATGGCGGGGTGGCTGCCACCGGTGACGCGACCGACACCGTTCACATTGGTGAGCGACGCCAGGCCGTCGGTATGCCCCATCCACACCGCCGTCGAAAGTGACGGCGTGTAGCCAACGAACCACGCGGCCCAGTACGACTGGGTGGTGCCGGTCTTGCCGGCAACCGGCCGTTCGCCGAGCGAGGCAGCTTGACCGGTGCCGTCGGTGATCACTCCTCGCAGCACGTCAGAAACCGAGTCGGCCACGTTGGCATCGAGCACTCGCACACCCGGGCGGAGCTGCTGATCGAAGAGCACTTGGCCGTCACCGTCGAGGACTCGCAAGATGCCGACCGGTTCGTTGCGAATCCCGCGAAACGCAAACGTGCCATAGGCCGAGGCCATCTCGAGCGGTGACGTCTCCGCCGACCCGAGGGCAAGGCTCGGACCGTAGTCCCCGTCGGGATCGACTCGGGTCAAACCGAGGTCATTGGCAAGCTGTGCGGTGGAGGCAATGGAGACTTCGTCGATCAGCATGGCGAACACCGTGTTGACGGAGGAGACCATGGCATCACGAAGCGTGATCTCGCCCCGGTCGGAACCGTCGTAGTTCGTGATCGCGCACTTCGCTCCCGTGCAACCCGGCACGACCCAGGTCCCGGGCGCCGGCCGCACCGCGTCGGCGGCAATACCTTGACGGAACGCTTCGGCAAGGACGATCGGCTTGAAGGAACTCCCCGGCTGGAACCCGGTGCTGCCACCGATAGCCAGGTTGACCTGGCTTGCCTGGTAATCGCGTCCGCCCACCATCGCGAGGACCTGACCGGTCCGAGGATCGAGTGAGACGAGCGACATGTCGACGGGCGACTCGGTGTTGAGGAGCCGCTCGGCAACCGCTGCCTCCCCCATCGCCTGCAGCGTAGGGTCGATGGTCGTGTGGATCTCGAGACCGCCGCGGTACAACGCGTCCGGCCCGAGACGATCCAGCAGCTCGGCCTCGATCCAGTCGACGAAGAACGGAAACTGTGTGGCGCCCTTTGCCGGCGGCGCCGCGATCACCGTGACCGGCCCGCTCGGAGCAGTCGGGTCGGTCTCGCTCCACAGGCTTCGCTTGGCCTGGCGTTCATAGTCGTCGACGGTGATCATCTCGATGTCGAGCATCGCCTGGAGTACCAATCGACGCCGCTCATCGGCCGCCTCGATGTCTTCGCGTGGGGAGAGCCGTGTTGGCGACTGGAGGAGCCCAGCAAGCGTCGCCGCTTCGGACAGATCGAGTTCGCTGACCGGTTTGGCGAAATACACCTCGGAAGCGGCCCCGACCCCGTACGCACCGGCGCCGAAGTACGAGGTCTCGAGATACGCGAACATGATCTCGTCCTTCGACATCGTCTGTTCGAGCTCGATCGCCAGAAGCGCTTCGCGGGCTTTGCGCTCGAAGGTTTGTTCACCCGATAGGTAGGTGTTCTTCACGTACTGCTGGGTGATCGTCGATCCTCCCTGGGCGACCGATCCGACCTCGACGTTCGTTCGTGCCGCGCGAGCAACACCTTCGATATCGACGCCATTGTGTTGATAGAACCGCTGATCTTCGATCGCAACGACGGCGTCGATCATCACCTGAGGAACGTCCCACGGTTGGATCTCGACTGTCCGGTCGAACCCTCGGAACACGGCGATCTCGTTGCCCTCACGGTCATACGCTCGCGACGGCACCGCTTCGAAGCTTGGCCGTTCGTCAGGCAGTTCGCCTGGCAGTGGCGCCCGTAGCAACACCGTGATGCCAACCGCAGCCGCGACCGGCGGCACGATGATGACGGCGAGGACACCGGCGAGCACCATGCGCAGAAGCCCGGTTACCGTCCTGACGAACGGCTGATGGTCAGCCATCGACGCGCTCCTCTCCGGGCATCGACGTGGCGTCGGTCGATTCAGGCTCCTCCGGTGGCGGAGGCGGCACACAGGTCGTGAGCCCCGAGGACACCGAAGCTGCGTCATCGGGCCCGAATTCGACGACGAACGTTGCCTGGGTCGAGCCGATTGCACCACAGGTGACGCCGAAGCGGGCGACACCGCTGCCATCGGTGGCCGAGGTCAGCGAAGAGACGGGACTGAGAACCGAAGCACCGAGCACCATCTCCACCCTCGCCCCTGCGAGCGGCTCGACGATGACGATTCCGTTCGCGTCGACCCTCCGGCGACCTGCGGTAACGGCCACCATCGCCGACTCGTCGATGTAGCGAGACGACGGCGATGCAACAGCAACGATCAGCGAAGGATCGGGGTTCGAGACGGTCAGATCGAGCACCACCGTCTCACCGGCAGGCACGAATCGAACAACGGGAACCGACGATGCCGCCAGATCGGGGACGAACGCCCGGATGCGAAAGCGTCCACCACCTACGCCACGCAGCTCCCAGTTGCCGTTTTCGTCGGAAACCACGTCGAGAGAAGCAACAACAGGAGCGTCTTCTGAGGACGACACCCGATGGTATTCGACTCGCACGGTCGCAAACGGCACCGGCCCAACCACATCGCTGACCGTGCCGGCGAAGCTGACGTCGCCGGCTGGCATGGAGACGCTGATGGTCTCATCTGTCACCTGCAGCGGCGTGAGGGCGACCGCCGTGGTGTCTGGTGCCAGAGGGATCACCAGCGGCGAAGGACCGAGGTCGGCACGCTGACTGATCTCGAAATCGAGTCCATCGAACTCGAACTGCACTGGCGGACGCTCGTCGGTGTACGCCTCGATGACCGGCTCGCGACGCTGCCACATCCCAAGCACGATGGCAGCGAGCACCAATCCGAGACACAGCCGTAGAACTCTCACCGAGTTCCATCGGCAACGGTGGACCGCTCATGAGCCTTTCGGCCCACACCGATGAGAACAACGGACCCTCCGCGGCGTCACCGACCGGCCGAGGTCACCAGCCCCGATGCACGACGACCCCGGCGATGATCGCCGGGGCCGAACGCAACCTCAGATTTTCGTCGACGTCAGTCGACGTCGGCCACAACGACGTCAGTCGACGTCGATGAAAATACACTCGCCCGGGCATTCCTCGGCCGATTCGATCACGGCATCGAGACCACCATCGGCGATGCGGGCCATGCCCTCAGCGCCGGCTGGGTTGTTCGTACCGTCGAACAACTTCTCGGTCCCGAAATTCGAGGCCGATTCCTTCACGTAGTAAAGGCCGTCGTCCATACCGAAAAACACATCGGGGGCGATCTCAGCGCAGAGGCCATCGCCCGTGCAGAGATCCTGGTCGATCCAGACCTTGACCATTTGACACCTTCTTCTCGATCTTGGCGAACGACCTCCAACGGATCGCTCTACCTTGGTATCGGCACCGAAGTGGCACCGATGAGCGATCCTAGCCCAGGGAACGCCACCTGCGAAGACGGGGCGGCGAGTACGCCCCGACCAACCGTTGCGATTCACCGGCCTCACCGACGCACCCACCGGGTTCACCGCGGCCTCTCGTCGTTGCCAATGCGTCACTGCCGCCCGGCGAGCTACGATCCACCCTCGATCGGCTTCGCATTGGTTGCCAACGCCGACCCTTCTTCGAACATCATGATCGACTTCCCTCACCAATACGCACAGACCCGTCGTTTCACGATGGGCGCTCCAAGAAATGTACGAGTCACGCCTGATGGCGCCACCGTACTGTTCCTGCGTTCCACCGGTCCCGACGACCCGGTGCTTGCGCTGTGGGCTCTTCGCACCGCAACGTCGGAAACGGTTCTCCTCGTCGATCCGCAGTACCTTGGCGCAACGAACGGCGACCTTCCGCCGGCCGAGCAAGCTCGTCGGGAGCGAGCGCGCGAAGGCGGGAGCGGCATCGTTGCGTACTCACTCGACGATGCCGGCACCAGTGCTGCCTTCACCCTTGGTGGCGACCTCTACGTCGTGGAGACTGCGACCGGCGCCCTCACTCCCATCGCCGCCTCGGGCGGTGTCTTCGACCCCGTGATCGACCCAACTGGGCGCTATGTCGCCTATGTCGCCGACAGTACCGCCGCCGACAGTACCGCCGCCGACAGCACCGTTTCGGGGCTCTTCGTCGTCGACCGAACGGGGGACGGTGAGCCAGTCCTCATCGCCAACGACGCGAACCCACTGGTGTCGTGGGGTCGGGCCGAGTTCATCGCCGGTGAAGAGATGTCGCGAACTCGTGGTTTCTGGTGGTCGCCCGACGGTGCGGAACTCATTGCGCAGCGAACCGACGAAACCCCGGTGCCAGTCTGGTGGATCGCGGATCCGGCGCATCCCGACCGCCAGCCACGACCCATTCGCTACCCCTCGGCCGGTTCGTCCAACGCCGAGGTGCGTCTGGAGCGCTTTGCCATCAACAGCGCAAACGGGAGCATCGTCGTCGAGCGGACCGGCACCATCGACTGGACCGGATCAGCATCGGCGCCATTCGAGTACCTCGCCAACGTCAAATGGTCGAAGGGACATGACCCCCTCATCGTCCGCCAAACTCGCGATCAACGCACCGTCGAGGTCGTCTCGGTCACCCCAGCAAACGAGTTGGTGGTTCGGCGCATCATCGAGGACCCAGTGTGGGTCGAGCTGATTCCTGGCTCCCCCACGTGGGCAGGTACCCGACTGTTGACCGTGGAAGACCTCGGCGCGGCGCGGCGCCTCGTCGTCGATGGTGTTGCGCTCACTGCTGATGGGCTGCATGTCCGCTCGATCGTGCAGGTCGATGGCGATCTCGTCACCATCACCGCATCGCTCGACGATCCAACCAGTGTGCACCTCCTCGACGTGCATCTCGACAACAGCGCCGAGCCCGCACGTTTCGAGGTCAAGACCACCGAGCCCGGCGTCTATTCGAGCGTCAGTGGTGGCCAGACCACGGTGCGCATCGCCCAGCGCGTTCGACACCGTGGGGTCGAGATCACGGTCGAGGTTGCCGAGACCGGCGATCTGCTCACCATCGATGATCTGAGCGCTGAGCCGGTCATCACGGCGCAACCAAGGTTCTTCGCCGCAGGGAAACGAGCGCTTCGCTCGGCGCTGTTCCTTCCCAGCGGCCACGACGGCACCGAGTCACTGCCGGTCCTCCTCGACCCCTACGGCGGCCCCCACGCACAGCGAGTCACCCAGACGCACAACGCTCACCTGGTCTCACAATGGTTTGCCGACCAGGGCTATGCCGTCCTCGTCACCGACGGACGCGGTACTCCCGGGCGCGGCCCCGGGTTCGAGCGTGAGGTGTGGGGCGATCTCGCCACTCCGGTGCTCAACGACCAGATCGACGCACTCGATGCTGCCGCCGAGACGTTCGGTTGTCTCGATCTCGACCGAGTCGGCATTCGCGGTTGGTCATTCGGCGGCTACCTGGCGGGCTTGGCAGCAATGCGCCGACCCGACCGCATCCATGCTGCGATCGCCGGCGCACCGGTCACCGACTGGTGTCTCTATGACACGCACTACACCGAACGCTACTTGGGGACTCCTGCCGACCACCCCGACCACTATGCACGATGCAGCCTGCTCACCGATGCCCACCTACTGACGCGTCCCCTGCTGCTCATCCACGGTCTGGCCGACGACAACGTCGTTGCCGCCCACACCCTTCAGCTCTCGGGCGCGTTGCTTGCTGCCGGGCGCCCGCATCAGGTGCTGCCCCTGTCGGGCGTCACGCACATGACCCCACAAGAAGTCGTTGCCGAGAACCTGCTGCGCTTGCAGCTCGAGTTCCTCGATGCCCACCTTCGTCTCAGCCCCCGGACGATCTGAGCCCAGTGGCCGCCCCCCAACATCGTCCGTCGCCTTCGTTGCCGTCACTCGGGTGGACCGCTGACCACGACCGCTGGGCTGATGGGATCGAGCACGATCTGCGGGGCCGCATTGCTCGGGCCAGCCGAGGCTTTTCGGTCGTCTTCACCGGCGACGACACCGTGCTCGCTGCTTCGAGCTCCATTCGCAGCGACATTGGCATCGCACCGGCAACCGGCGATTTCGTCACGATTTCCAACCTCGACGACGAGCCGGTGATCAATGGCATCGCACCCCGGACCACCGAACTCACCCGCCGAGCACCTGGGCGGGTGCCCCAGCCTCAAGTCTTGGCCGCCAACATCGACGACGTCTTCGTGATGCACGGCCTCGACCGCCCGCTCAATCTTCGACGACTCGAACGACAACTCGTCATTGTTTGGCAAAGCGGCGCGACCCCCGTCGTCCTTCTCACCAAAGCCGACGAGGTCGGCCACCACGAAGAAGCGCTGGCGTCGGTTCGAAACATCGCGCCCGGCGTCGAAACGCTGGCCATCTCGACGGTCACCGGTCGCAACATCGAAGAGGTTCGCAGCCACTTCACCGACACCAGGACCATTGCACTTCTCGGTCTCTCAGGAATCGGCAAGTCGACACTGATCAACGAATTGTCGGGGGGAACCGTGCAACGAACCGCACAGGTTCGAGC
The DNA here is from genome assembly GCA_038212405.1 of Acidimicrobiales bacterium. Taxonomy (GTDB): domain Bacteria; phylum Actinomycetota; class Acidimicrobiia; order Acidimicrobiales; family SZUA-35; genus JBBQUN01. The sequence continues at coordinate 7,280 of JBBQUN010000084.1, forward strand.
CACCGACAAACGAGGTCGCCACACCACGGTGACTCGTGACCTGATTCCCCTCCCTGAAGGCGGTATCGGGGTCGACACTCCTGGCATCCGCGAAATCGGGCTCTGGCAGGCCTACGACGGGATCGACCGCACGTTTGCCGAAATCACCCAGGCCTCGACGAACTGCCGCTTCACCGATTGCGAACATCGGCGCGAGCCTGGATGCGGTGTTCGCGAGGCCCGAGCGGACGGGACGATTGCTGAGCGGCGCCTCGATCACTGGCGTGAGCTCATGGCCGAGATGGAGCTCCAAGAGGAGCAACTCGAAGACTTCAGCCGCCGCTCCGAACACCGAGACCGAGCCGAGGCTGATCGCAAGCAGAACGATGAACGACCTCAGAAGGCGGGGAAGCGTCGAAGCGGTCGACGCGGCGGCCAACGACGCTGAATCGGCGGACCGTCGAATCTGCGGACCGGCGTCGACCCCGATTTCATCCTCGCTGATGGCGACGAAGCCAGCACGCAGAGCGTGGATCGGCAATACTTGGCGGGAGTTCGACACGCGAAGGGACACTGGTATGGGGCGAGGCAAGGCACAGCGGCTGGCAATGCTTGGGGGCATCGCCGTGGCTCTGGCTGCATGTGGCCGTGGCGACGACGGGGCCGACGTTGCCGGCGTCGAGGTCACCGCTCCTCCGGCATCGTCCACGATCGCACCAGCCACCACCGTGCCGCCCCCAACCACGACACAGGTCAACTACGTCGTGCAATCGGGCGATTCGCTGTCGGTGATTGCCAGCCGGTTCGGCGTGAGCACGCAGGCGCTCGCCGACTTCAACGCCATCACCGACGCCAACTCGATCGTGGTCGGACAACAACTCTCGATTCCCCCCGTCACCATTGCCAGCTCCACAACAACGATCGCTGGCTGAGATCGTCGCCGGCTGAGGAGTCGCTCGCTCTCACAGAGATTCACCCAGGGCTGCGTCTCGAAGGCTCACCCGGGCGGTGGGTACTCTTGGCCTCGTTCGCACGCACACCCGTCAGCGGCGATCGCCTGAGGAGCACCACATGAACAGCACCACAAACGACGCCAGTGGCGTCGACGTCGTCGTGATCGGTGGCGGCATCGTTGGGCTGGCCTCGGCCTACCAACTCCTGCGTACCAGGCCAGGCACTTCGCTCGTGCTCGTCGAGAAGGAGCCGAGCGTCGCCGGCCACCAAACCGGCCACAACTCCGGCGTTCTGCATTCGGGCATCTACTACAAACCGGGCAGCCTCAAGGCGAAGACGTGCACCGAGGGTCGGGCAAAGATGGTGGCGTTCTGTGACGAGCACGGCATCAAGTACGACATCTGCTCGAAGGTGATCGTTGCCACCCAAGATCTCGACCTCCAGCGGCTCGACGTGCTCGAAGAACGGGCGGCAGCCAATGGGGTCGAAGCTCGACGTATCGACGTCGTCGAGCTCCGTGAGCGGGAGCCACACGCCGCCGGTATCGCGGCGCTCCACGTTCCGGCCGCCGGCATCACCGACTACAAAGCGGTCTGTCGCAAACTCGCCGATCTCATCACCGAGGCCGGCGGTGAGGTCCGCACCGGCACGACCGTGACCGGCATCGACGAACGTTCTGACGCTGTCCGAGTCACCACCGATCATGGCGACATCCAAGCGACGATGGCCATCACCTGCGGTGGACTCCATAGCGATCGTCTGGCTCGCATGACCGAGCCCGCCACGACCGAGCGGATCATGCCCTTTCGCGGCGAGTACTACGAGCTGGCCGAGCACCGGCGCCACCTCGTCAACACCCTGATCTATCCCGTCCCCGATCCGGACTTCCCGTTCCTCGGCGTGCATCTGACCCGCATGATCGACGACTCGATCCACGCCGGCCCCAATGCCGTGCTGGCACTGGCCCGTGAGGGCTATACGTGGGGCGACATCAACCTCAAGGATCTCGCCGAGGTCCTGGCCAACCCAGGCTGGTGGCGCCTGGCCCGCAACTATTGGCGAACCGGGCTTGGCGAGTACTACCGCTCGCTGTCGAAGCAGGCCTTCGTCAAGGCACTACAGCGCTTGGTGCCCGAGATCACCGCCGATGATCTCGTTGCCAGCCCCGCTGGTGTGCGAGCCCAAGCCGTCAACCGGCAGGGGGCGCTGCTCGACGACTTCGTTTGGGCGGAGACCAACCGAGTCGTGAATGTGCTCAACGCGCCATCGCCGGCAGCAACGGCATCGCTGGCCATCGGCGAACAGATCGTCGATCACGTCCTCGCCCATCAGCATTTCACCTGAGGAAAAGTCCCTCCGTCCCAGCTCATCGCTAATTCCGACCTTTCCGATCGGCTTTTACCAGAATAGCGCCTAGGCTTCAGCAGACTCATCAATCCGTATCTGTTTGGAGACTCCAACATGGCCATCCGTCTCGGCGACATCGCTCCCGACTTCACTGCGCCCACCACCGAAGGCGACCTTTCGTTCCATGCCTGGAAGGAGGGCTCCTGGGCTGTGCTCTTCTCTCACCCCAAGGACTACACCCCGGTCTGCACGACCGAACTCGGCTTCACTGCCAAGCTCAAGGGCGAGTTCGACAAGCGAAACGTGAAAGCCATTGCCGTCAGCGTCGACGATGTCGAGAGCCACAAGGGCTGGCTCGGCGACATCGAAGAGACGCAGGGAACCGCCGTCAACTTCCCGATCATCGGCGATGCCGACCGTTCGGTTGCCGATCTGTACGACATGATCCATCCCAACGCGAGCGACACACTCACGGTGCGGTCGGTCTTCGTGATCGACCCGAACAACAAGGTTCGCCTCACGCTCACCTACCCGGCTTCCACCGGTCGAAATTTCAACGAGATCTTGCGGGTGATCGATTCCCTACAACTCACCGACGGCTACAAGGTGGCAACCCCGGTGAACTGGGCACCCGGTGACGACGTCATCATTTCGCCGGCGCTGTCGAACGAGCAGGCCAGTGAGCTTTTCCCTGGCGGCTGGGACGAGAAGAAGCCCTATCTCCGTGTGACGAAGCAACCTTCATAGCGCATCGGCTGTCGTCTGGGGTACCTGTCGTCTGGGGCACCTGTCGTCTGGGGCACCTGTCGTCTGGGTCACAGCGTGCCTCAGGCGGGAGTCTGCTCGCTCGTTTCCGGATTGGCCGCCAAGGACCAGCACCGACGCCAGCCAGTGGGTTCGATACCCATGGCAATGATGTCTTGCTCGATCGGCCCGGTGTCGCTGCCAGTCATGATGGCCTCGACCAACGACACCAGCAGCGGCGAGATCTTGTCATCGGTTGATGCCAGCACGTCGTTGGCCGCGGTAAGGCTGCCACGCATCCGTCCGATGTCTCCCTGTGCGCGACTTGCCGCTGCGCTCGACAGATGAGCGACGAGGCGGTCGAGATAGGTCGGTTCGCCGGCGAGGGCGGCGGCCGCTCGCTCCTGGGCGAGATCGGTATTGCCAGCCGCAGAGGCGATCGCGGCGCCGACGGCCAGCGCGTGCACATTCGTACCGGCATCTTCGCCCTCGAAGGCCCAGGCGATCTGGGCCTCGGCTTCGGCGACCAGGCCCGATTGCAGGAGGGCGCTGGCCATTGCGATCGAAAGATCACTCTGGCCCAGGATCGACGTGCCCTGGTTGAGTCCTTCGTAGCGGGCCGCCCATCGCAACGCACGTTCGGCATCGCCCAAGCGGGCAGATGCCGAACAGTTGCTGACCATGGCGATACGCCGAGTCTCGGCGTCGCCGCCTCTCTCAGCCAGCGCCGCTGACTGTTCGAGCGCAGCAATTCCTTCGGCCACCCGACCCCGGGTGATCAAGGCTCGGCCCTCGATGGCGCGAGCCTGCACCGCCAACGAGAAGTCGTCGGCACGTTCAGCTGCGTCTTGGGCGTCGCGAGCAACCTCGAGCCCCGCCCGGGCATGCCCCGTCCACAGACACATCGATGCATGCAGAATCAGCATGATCGCCTCGCCCCAGGGATCACCGCGTCGACGGATTTCCGGAAGGACTTCGTTGACCATCGACTCGGCTGTCTTCCAGTCGCCACGATGGAACGCCACCCACGCGCCAAGGCCCATGGTCCAACCAAGACCAGAACGGTCATCGAGTTCGGTGAAGATGTCGATGGCGGCGGCGACGAATCGATCGGCCTCGTCGATTCGCCCGCCTCGATAGGCGAACCAAGCCAACGATTGCAGCGCCCACGCTTCCTCGCGCCGTTCGCCCGCCTCGGCCGCCACCCGTCGAGCCAGCTCGAGGCTCGATCGGGCGCTCTCGATGTCGTCACGCAGCATGTCGGTGAGTCCGAGAAGTCGCAATGCCGCCGATTCGGCGGCGAGGTCACCGAGGTGGTGCAACTGTTTGATGGCCTCGGTGAGGGCCTCGACAGAATGATCGAAGTCACCAGCCTTGGAGTCGATGTCTCCCCGAACCACCAGCGCTCTGGCCTGAAGCGATGGGTCATCGATGCCGAGCGAATCGAGATGATCGAGGTCGGCTCGGGTCCCGCTCACGTTGCGCTGCTCGGCTCGGGCTTTCGCCCGACCGAAGAACATCATCGCTTGGTCCGACTCCGGCGCGAACTCGATGGCGCCGGTGAACCATTGCTCGGCTTCGCTCGGCACACCGGCCTCCATGGCCCGCCAACCAGCCTCGCTCAACCAGTGCGTTGCCCGTTCAACGATGTCGGCCCGCTCGGCCGGCGTACCGGCGGAAAGCTCGAGCACCAGCTGGGCTGCGGCCTGGAAGTGTCGGGCAATCGCAACGGCAATCGAGTTGCGGTACTCGGGCTGGTTCTTGGCCTCGAGGTAGCGAGCGGCCCGCTCGTGCGCCACGGCCCGGGCCGCCTTGGTGATGGTCCCGTAGGCGACCTCTCGGGTGAGATCGGAGACGAAGGTGAAGCGCGAACCATCGATCGACAGGATGTCTCCCTCGACCAGTGTTGCGATGCCGGCCTCGACGTCACCCTCGAATCCCATGCCATCGAGCATCAGACCGATGCTGACGACCGGTCCTGAGCGGCCCAGCACCGAGGCGACTTCGAGCACTCGACGAGCGGTGGGATCGAGTTGATCCAGCCGAGCAGCCAGGAGGCCCCGAAGCGTGTCAGGGATTCGGGCCAACCGATTATCGGTCGCCGAGCCGGTGCGGTTGGTCACCGCCAGGGACTGACTCCCGACGAGCTCGGCAAGCTCTTCGAGGAAGAACGGGTTGCCGCCGCTCCGCTCGATCAATTCGTCGACATCAGAGGACGACAGAGCAACGTCGAGCTCGGCGACGATTCGGCGGGCGGCCGATGCCTCGAGGGGTCCGAGTTCGAGCGTGAGTCGACCGAATCGACCCTCGATCGTCCGCAACTCCTCACCGGTACGACGGGCGGTCAACACGACAACGAACTGGGTGCGGGCCAACTGCGACAGTACGTGCGAAACCAACGACCAGACTGCTTCTGCGGCCCAGTGCATGTCGGAGAGCAGCATCACGACGGGGCGCCGCTCGAGTTCGAGCTCGAGAAGGCTGGTCAGCATCAACGTGACTTCGGTCCGATTGCGATCACGGTTGCCGTTTCGCAGCGGCGTTGGGTAGCCGAGTGCATGGAGCGCCGCGATCGTGAACCGTTCGACGTTGCCCGCCATCGCTTCGCCGTTGCCGGCGATCACGCGCTGGATGATCTCGGCTGCCAATTCCAGCGACGTGTCGATGTCGAGTTCGAACAACTGGCGAAGCACTTCGGCGACCGGCCACCAGACATTGGCCTCGCCGTAGGGAACACAGCGCCCACGGAAGACCACGGCGCCGGCGCTGCGAGTCAAACCGCTGGCCAGTTCCTCGGCGAGACGGGTCTTGCCCATACCGGCATCGCCCTGGAGGAACGACAGCTGAGCCTGGCGAAGATCGAGCGCAAGTCGGCTCTGCGCATGGAGCACCGCAAGTTCATGCTCTCGACCAACGAACTCCGATGAACGGCGAGTGCGGGTCCCCGGTGGCCTGGTAGCTGAACACGCAACCCAGGCCTCGATGTGGCCGACTCGGCCCTTCGCTTCGAGCATCCCCAATGCCTCATAGGAAATGGCGTCGGCAGTACTCGCATAGGTCGAGGCCCCAACGACGATCTGGCCGGGGTCGGCCATGGTCTGGAGACGAGACGCAGTGTTCATGACATCGCCCATCGCGGTGTAGTCACGACCCGAAGCCGAGCTGCCGACGAGCACCTCACCGGTGTTGATGCCAATTCTCACTTCGAACGGCGTCTCGGCCTCGACAGCCATGGCGGCCAGGCTTTCCTGCATCCGCAGCGCGGCGCGAACGGCGCGCTCGGCGTCATCCTCATGAGCGACCGGAGCGCCGAAGAGAGCAACGATCTCGTCGCCGATGATCTTGTCGACGACGCCGCCGAACGAGGTGATGTCGCGGGTCAATTGCACGAAACAGCGGTCGACCATCCGCTTGACGTGCTCGGGATCGAGTTGCTCGGCCAGCGAGGTGAACCCCACGATGTCGGCAAAGATCGCCGTCACGACTCGACGTTCTTGATCGTCGCTTCCCTGTGAGCTGCCGCACGATGGGCAGAACCGGGCGCCGACCGGCACCACAGATCCACAAGAGTCGCATGACATCCTGCCGAGTCTAGGCAGACGGGGCGGTATCGGGGCCTCGTTGTTCAGCGCTGGCAGTCCGGACAGAAATAGGTCGACCGAGCGTGCTCACCGTGCACGGAACGCGCGATTGGTGTCGAACACCGTGGGCATGGTTCGCCCTGCTTGGCATACACCGCCAAGCCTCCCTCGACCGTGGTTCGCGGCCCGCTACCGAGATTGCTGCGCAGCAATCGATGGGCAAGCGTGACGATCGCGCGTCGCTCCTCGATCGAGACCGAGGCAAGTGCTCGGTCAGGGCTGATCGCAAGCGCATGCAGTACCTCGCTCTTGTAGACGTTTCCGACACCGCAGCAGATCCGCTGATCGAGGACGGCCACCGCCACCGGCAGATCAGCTCGACCAAACGTGGCGAAGCGTTCGACCGCCCGTTCGAGGTCGGGATCCGGCGAGGTGAGGTCTGGACCCAGATGCGTCGGTCCCAGCTGGTTCGGCCATGTAGCGCGCGATCGGTCGGGCCGGCTCAGGCGAACCCTGGGCGCAGCGAAGCAGACCGCGATCCAATCATTGTCGGCCTCGATCAGCACTCGGACCGACGATCGGCTCCGTCGCCACTTCTCGCCCGTTCGGTAGAGATGCCAGCTTCCCGTCATCATCATGTGCGTCTCGAGCACCTGCCCATCATCGAAACCGACGAGGAGATACTTGCCCTTGGCCTCGACCAGGTCGATGGCGGTGCCGGCCTCGACGCTGCCGATCAGACGAGGGGCCTCGAACCTGACGACTCGTTGGTGGAGCAGCGCAGGGCGAAGGCGTGCGGCCGATCGCCAGATCGTGTCTCCTTCGGGCATGACCAAAGTGTGACGGGCTGAAGGTGCCGGTGACGACTCCGCCGAAAGAACGCCCTCGTTTCCTGCTCTGCCAGGTCGCACCGGTCCATCCCCCCGGGAGGTTTGCAAACGCTTACATCACTGCCATCATTGCTCGCTTGACGCTCGGCAGTCGTCGAGCATTCCCGTTCGCGAAGACAGGTGTGTGCACATGACGATTCCGTGGTGGCGCAACGCCGTTGTTTACCAGGTCTACATTCGTTCATTCGCCGATGCGAACAATGACGGCACCGGCGACATCAACGGCCTACGTTCCAAGCTCGACTATCTGAGCGACCTGGGCGCCGACGCCATCTGGATCAACCCGTGGTACCAGTCGCCGCTCCACGACGGCGGCTACGACGTCGCCGACTACCGGGCGATCGAGCCGAAGTACGGCACCGTCGACGATGCTGCTGCGCTGATCGACGAAGCGCACGGACATGGCATCAAGGTGATCGTGGACCTCGTCCCCAACCACACCTCCAGCGAGCACGCCTGGTTCCAAGAGGCCATTGCCTCGCCGATAGGTCACCCGTCTCGCCGGCGTTACCACATTCGCCCGGGCAAAGGAGAGAACGGCGAACTCGCCCCGACCGACTGGACCTCGGTTTTTGGTGGCCCTGCCTGGGGTCGACTTCCCGATGGCGAGTGGTACCTGCACCTCTTCGACCACACCCAACCCGACCTCAACTGGACCAATCCCGAGGTGATCGAGGAGTTCAAGAGCATCTTCCGTTTCTGGCTCGATCACGGCGCCGATGGGTTCCGGGTCGACGTGGCCCACGGCAATGCCAAAGACATGACCTTCCCCGACATCGGCGACCAACATGGCGCCATTCTCGAAGGGGCAATGGGTCTCGATCATCCGTTCTGGGATCGCGACGAAGTGCACGACATCATCCGCGGCTGGCGCACCGTGCTCGACTCCTACGACGGCGACCGCATGATGGTGGCCGAGGCCTGGGTCGCGAACAGCGAGCGACTTGCGCTCTACCTTCGCCCCGACGAATACCAGCAGTCGTTCAACTTCAGCTTCCTCGAAGCCGACTGGGACGCCCCGACGATGATCGACATCATCGATTCGTCATGCACCGAAGCCGCAGCGGTCGGGTCTGCCCCCACCTGGGTGCTGTCCAACCACGACGTGGTTCGCCACGCCACCCGCTATGGACTGCCGGTCGGAACCAATTGGCGCCGCTGGCTCCTCGATGGCCCACACGACATCCTCGACGCTGAACTGGGCCTTCGGCGGGCCAAGGCCGCCACCTTGGTCACGCTGGCGCTTCCCGGATCGGCCTACATCTACCAAGGCGAAGAACTCGGCCTCCCCGAGGTCTATGACCTGCCGGCCGAGGTGCTCGACGACCCCGTTTGGGAGCAATCCGAGCACACGGTGAAGGGCCGCGACGGCTGTCGGGTCCCGATCCCGTGGACCACCGAATGGCCGGCGTTCGGCTTCGGTGTCGACGCACCCTGGCTACCGATGCCCACCACCTTCGGCGCCCTGTCGGCCGCGGCGCAAACCGGTGATCCCACGAGCACGCTCGAGTTCTACCGCGGGGCCATCGCCGCTCGCGGGGACCACCTGAGGAACGACGAGTCCATCGAAATGCTCGATGCGCCCGATCAAGTCGTGGCGTTCCGGCGCGGTTCCGGCGTGGAGTGCTGGCTCAACTTGAATGCAAACGAGATCGAACTGCCTGCGTGTGAAGTGCTCTTCACCAGCGGTTCGACCGCCCTCGGTGCTGGTTCGGTACTTGGAGCGAACGAAGCGGCACTCATTCGTCGCTGATCAAACGAAGTGGTCAGGGTTCACCCTGATTCCTCCCCGAGAACAACAACATTCGATCGATCGGCTGTGAGACTGATCGGTGTTGCCCGCCAATCAGGAGTTCACCCATGTCACTCGACGCCAGCGTTTCCTCACCACCACATGCGGCAGGAATTCAGTGGGCTGCGCACTGCGTCGACGCGTCCAAGGTGTACGGGATGGGCGATACCGAGGTACATGCGCTGCGAAGCGTGACCGTCGGATTCGAAGCGGGAAAGTTCACCGCCATCATGGGACCCTCTGGCTCCGGCAAGTCGACCCTGATGCAATGCATGGCGGGCCTCGACCGCCTCAGCAGCGGATCGACCTTCATCGGCGACACCGACATTTCGACGCTGAAAGACAAGCCGCTCACCCAGATCCGCCGAGACAAGATCGGCTTCATCTTCCAGGCGTTCAACCTCATCCCCACGCTCAATGCACTCGAGAACATGACGCTTCCAATGGACCTCGCGGGCACCAA
>JBBQUN010000085.1:0-16578 GCA_038212405.1 Acidimicrobiales bacterium
TCATGGTCTTGGAGGTGTTGGAGCAAACGCATGCTCTCGAGTTGCTGGTCGGTGTCGTGTCCGAAGCGGGGAACGCTCATGGTCGCCAGCATGCTGGCGAAGTAGATGCAATCACCGGTGAGCACCACCGGACCAGATTCGAGTTCGATGCGCAGGGCCTGGTGGCCTGCAGTATGGCCAGGCGTCGGGATGCAGCGAACGGAGCCATCGCCAAAGAGATCGTGTTCGCCCTCGACCGTTTCTACGTCGTGGCCGTGGTCGAAGTCGTCGGGGTTGTAGATGCCCCGTTCGACGAGGCGTTGATCGTGTCCGGCGCGCCACTCGGCTGCCTGCACCACGATGCGGGCATCGGGGATCTCGACGGTTCCCCCAGCATGGTCGAAGTGCAGGTGACTGAACACGATGTGGGTGATGTCATCGGGTCGAATGCTCGCGGTTGCGAGCCGTGCCGTCAGTTCCTCGCCTGGGCCGAACACCGGGCGAAACGTCTCGGCCGATCGGCCAAGGCGCGACACGTCGTGTTGTAGTTCGGCATGGAGCCCGGTGTCGAAGAGGACGAGACCCTGCTCGTGTTCGATGAGCCAGCTGATGATCGGAAGCGTGACCGACCCGGCTTCGCCGGTGATGGTGCCGAGGTTGCTGTCGAGCCGGCCGATTTCGAGCGGGAGCAGTTTCATACGGGGCTTCCAGTCATACGGGGCTTCCAGTCATACAGGATCCTTCTCGATGATGCCTGCGAGCTCCAAGATGCGAGTTGGCGGCAAGTGTTGCTCGGTGATGCGGACACCGAGGTGGGCCAGCGCATCTTCGACCGCATTGGTGATTGCTGCTGGTGCGCCGATCATGCCGCCCTCGCCGACACCACGGAAGTTCGCCTCGACATCGGACGGGGTTTCGACGTGATGGATCTCGATCTCGGGGATTTCCATCGAGGTGGGAATGAGGTAGTCGACGAATGTGCCGGTGATGAAGTTGGCTTCGTCGGTGTAGGCCGCGTGCTCATAGAAGACGGCGCCGACACCTTGGGCGACGCCGCCTCGCACCTGTCCCTCGACGATCGCCGGGTTGATCAGCTCGCCGCAGTCTTCGACGACGAGGTAGCGGGGAATGGCAACGCTGCCAGTGGCGAGGTCGACGTCGACCCAGCAGACATGGGTCGCCACCGACCAGCCACCGGCGCCACCGTCGTAATTGACGCTGCCCGCCAAAGCCTCGCCCTGCGCAGAGGCGATGTTGGCGGCAACCTCGGCGAAGGACTTCGAGATCGCAGGAACGCCGACCACGTGGATGTTGCCATCGGTGATCTCGAGATCGGTAACCGCGGCTTCGAGCATGTCGGCGGCTTCATCCAGGATCTGTCGGCGAAGGTCTCGGCTCGAGAACAGCACCGATCCGCCGCCCATTGGGCCGCCACGGCTGCCTCCGGTTCCGGTCGGGGTGAACGTGGTGCGCCTGGTGTCGCCGAAGACCACATCGATGGATTCGATTCCGACGCCGAGCTGGTCGGCGGCGATCTGGGCCATGGTGGTTTCGTGACTCTGGCCGTGTGGCATCTGCGACGTGATGACCGCAATGCGTCCGTCAGGTTTGAGCACGGTGGACGATGGCTCGCTGCTCATGGCGCCACCGCCGGGCAGTACGTGGTCGAGGTAGTCCGGTGGTCCGGGAGCGGCTTCGTGGAACGTGGCGATGCCAAGTCCGAGGTAACGGCCCTGGGAGCGGGCTTTGGCCTGCTCGATTGCGAACCCTTCGAGGTCGGCCAGTTCGATCGCCCGTTCGAGTGTGGTGTGAGCCGACATGCGAACGTCGAGCGTCGGCCCGGTGATCATCGAAGTCGGTAGCTCGGCCATGGTGATCATGTTCCGTTGTCGGATCTCGGCCCCGCTGAGGCCAAGCGCCCGAGCGGTGACATCGAGCATGCGCTCACGGACCCATGTCTCGTTCGCCCACGGTCCGCGGTACGCAACGTACTGCGCTTTGTTGGAGGCAACGATGCGGGTGCGTAAACGGTAGGCATCCCAGCGATAGGTGCCGGGGAACATGACTTTCATGATCCGGGTGAAGAAGGCGGCGCCGAACGGAACGGCGGGGTAGGCGCCCTGGTTCATGACGAGCGAAACATCCATGCCCAGAAGTCGACCGTCGTTGGTCACCGCCAGCCGGATCGTCATGTCTTCCTCGCGAGCATGACCCGACACCATCAGGTGCTCGTTGCGGTCTTCGATCCACTTGATCGAGCGGTCGAGTCTGCGGGCCATGGCCGCAACCGCTACGTCTTCTCGACCGGGGTGCCCCTTCACGCCGAAGGCCCCACCGATGTCATCGGCAACGACACTCGGGATCTCGCTTGGGTCCTTGTCGAGCACGTTCAAGAACGTGCGGCCCATGTGCTTGAGTGTGCTCGGATCCTTCCGCGCCTGATAGAGCATGCCAGCGTTGTCGGACTTGCCGAGTTCGTCCTTCTTCTCGGTGGCGAACGCCTTCGCCCCTGCGCCGAACCGCTTGAGCTTGTCTCGCTTGTGGGCCAGCGAACGCATGGAAGCCAATGCCGACTGGCGTTCGGTCGACATCGCCAGAACCCAACGCAGGGCATGGCTGGTCTGGGTGGTGGCGTGGAACACCATCTCTCGTTCACCGTCGCCGCTTGTTGCCATTTCGGCGACACAGCCCCGAGTCTCCATTGGCTGGTTCGACTGACGGTGGCATGAGAACGACTCGGTGATGATGCGATCGGCGTTGGTGAACACCCCATCGATGTCGCCGAAGGTGTCGGTGTGATCGAACATCACGTTGCTCTTGGCCTTTGGCCAGATCGGTTCCCGTGACGAGTTCAACGCCTGCACGATCGAGGAAATTGGTTCGAGTGGTTCGTAGTCGACGGCGACAAGTTCGGCGGCATCCTCACCAACCCGCCGAGATTCGGCGATGACGATTGCGACCGGGTCGCCGACATGGCGAACCCGATCAACAGCCAGCGGGCCGAAGAGCGGGTTGTACAACTTGTCAATCGAGGAAAGCGGAAGGAACGGATTGGTGATCTCGGCCAGTTCGGGCCCAGTCATGACAGCAACGACGCCAGGCAGTGCCTCGGCTGCCGAGACGTCGATCGACACGATGGTTGCGTGGGGGAACGGACTTCGCACGAACACCGCATGGGCCATGCCGGCGACGACGAGATCGTCGATGAAACGGCCTTCGCCGATCAGTAAACGCTTGTCTTCCACCCGCTTGACGCTGGTGCCGACGAGGCCACCGGACGCCTTCGAACCAGGGGTCAGCGCTTCACGCATGCTCACCTCCTGCCGACTCGTTCCCCGACTGCATCAACCGAACAGCGGTCTCGACGCCGTCGATGATCGAGTGGTAGCCGGTGCAACGGCAGAGATTGCCGGACAGTTCCTCGCGGATTTGCTCCCGAGTCGGGGTGGGATTGGATTCGAGCATGCAAGCCGCAGTGATGAGGAAGCCGGGGGCGCAGAAGGCGCACTGGAACCCATGCGAATCGTGCATGCCCTGCTGTACGGGATGGAGCACGCCATCGGTGGCGAGGCCTTCGATGGTGGTGATGCTCGCCCCATCGGCTTGGATCGCCAGCATCAGGCACGAACGAACGGGGCGTCCGTCGAGTGCCACCGTGCACGCTCCGCAGACGCCGTGCTCGCAGCCGAGGTGGGTGCCGGTGAGGCCAACCTCTTCACGGATCACCTCGGCCAGCGTGCGACGAACCGAAACGTCGAGATCGTGTCGCTGGCCGTTGATGGTGAAACCAACGGCGATCTGCTGGTCGGCTTGGGAGGTCATCGAATCGATCGTGTCGCTTCGCCGAGGGCTCGTGCTGCGAGGACGCCAGCAAGATGACGCCGATACGACACCGACCCATGCAGATCGCTGGGTGGGTCGATGGCACTGGCCGCGGTCCGAGCAGCGGCGGCAAAGGATTGCGATGTTGGAGCTGTTCCGATCAGTTGTTGTTCGGCCGCCTCGCTGCGTACCGGCGTCGCGGCAACACCGGTGAAGGCGAGGGCGACATGGTCGACCGCTCCGGCGTCGTCGAGGCTGACCGTGGCCGCGACGCCGACGATGGCGTAGTCGCCATGACGTCGACTGAGTTCGGCGAACCCTGCGCCCCGTCGCCTCCCCCAGGCGGGGAAGCGGACTTCGGTGAGGAGCTCGTCGTCACCGAGCGCGGTATCGAGGAAGCCGACGAAGAAGTCGGCGGCAGGGATCAGTCGCTCGCCGCGGACACTTCTGGCCACCAGCGTTGCGTCGAGGGCGAGGCAGACCGCAGGCAGTTCGGCTGCCGGGTCGGCGTGGGCCAGGCTGCCACAGACCGTCCCACGATTGCGTATGGCCCGATGGCCGATGTTCGGAAGCGCTTTGGCGACCAGCGGTGCGTGCTCGGCCAGTGCGGTGTGTTCCTCGGCCTCGGCCTGGCGAACCAGGCACCCGATGATGACGCCGGATGCGTTGGCGGTGATGGCGTCGAGTCCGGCGATGTTGCCGATGTCGATCAGGTGCGGAGGAGCGCCGATCCGCAGCGCCATGACCGGCAGCAGTGACTGCCCACCGGCGAGCACTTTTGCTTCGCCATCGAGATCAGCGAGGAGCTGAACGGCCTCGTCGATCGAGGAGGGACGGTGGTACTCGAACGGCGGGAGCTTCATCGTTTCCCGACACTACTACCGCAGCTCCAGCCAATACGCAGCTCCAGCCAACCGGTGAACGGCCTCGTCATCAAGGCGTGGCACCCCCATCGGTCACGGCAGTGAGCTGAATCAGAACCGTTTGCGAAAACGGTTGAAGCCCTTCTTGGCCAGGGAACCACCGGTCTTGGCCAAAACGGTTCCACCTTTGATCGCGGCCGATGCCGACGTTTTCGCCACCGTCTTGGTGCGCTCGGAGCGGGCGACCTTGGCGGTTGTGGAGGCAATGCCGATCGTGACCTTTCTGGTCAGCCCGACGGCCCCTCGCCCGACATCATTCAGTGCGTTGCCATCGCCGTCGTCATCGAGCGAGGAATTGACCCGACCGAGCATTGCTTGGGCCCGTCCGGAGCGAACCTGATCGACCGCAACGTCGAGCAACTTGATCACCACGACCGCCGTGACAGCCCCGATTGCTGCCTGCGTGATGGCGCCCATGACCATCGGAGCCAGTGCCGTGAACCCGAGTCTCACCACGGGAGCCGGAAGGCCGGTCGCGGTCGAGACCGTGACGAGTGCGGTGTCGATCTGGTCGCCGAAGACGTGGTTCAGAATGCCGGTTCCCGGTCCGGCCGAGAATCCGCCACCAAGGAATCCAACCGCGTTCGACAGCACCGAACCATCGTGGTCGTTGGTGACCGCTGACGCGATGTTGCCGGCATCACCGCTCTTTGCGTTGGCCCCGAGCTGTTCGATGAGCACCGGCAGGGCGGCACTGACGAGCTTGGCGGCGTCACCGGCGTCGATGCCGAGCGAGCGGCCCAACGCAGCGACCGCCTTGTCGTCGAGCGCATTGCCGAGGAGGTCGAGGAGGTCTGCCATGGCGAGGATCCTACGGCGGCTAACCGAGCACGTAGTCGCCGAGGTCGGCGTCGTGGGTCATCGACCAGTAGTCGACAAGTCGCCACGGCATGACCGAGAAGACCCGACCGGCTTCGTTGCGGTAGTAGGTCGACATGCCGGGATGGGTCCAGACCAATTGCTCGTGCTCGGCGTCGACCCGGGTCAGGTAGTCATCGTGCGGCTCCTGGCGAACCTCGATCGAACGCGCGCCCTGATCGGCCATGGCGGCGAGTGCCGAGGTGATGTAGCGGATCTGGCATTCCGACTGGAAAATGGCGCTGCCGCCGTGGGCGAGGCCGGTGTTTGGCCCCTGCACACAGAACAGATTGGGGAAACCGGGCACGGTGATGCCGAGATAGGCAGAGGGATTGTCGTTGGCCCACTGATCGGCCAGCTGGACCCCTTCGCGCCCGGTGATGTCGAGCTTGGCCGTCATTTCACCGACCCGGAACCCGGTGGCGAACACCACGATGTCGTGATCACGATGCTGCCCGGCATCGTCGACGATGCCGCGCGCATCGGCCGAGGCGACGCTGTTGGTCACCAGCTCGACGTTGGGTTTGGTGAGGCAGGCGAACCACCCGTTGTCAAGCAGGATGCGCTTCCCGTAGGGCGGGTAATCGGGCAGGCAGGCATCGATCAGATCTGGCCGCGACGCCAGCTCGGACTCGATGTGCTCGGTCATCTCGACCCGGTGGCGATCGTTGATCCGGTTCAGCGAGCGCTCGGGGTGCGGCCAGTCGGGATCCTTCCGCAGGAACTGGAGCAAGCCGTCGCCATAGCGGTACAGCATGGTCATCCGGTACCAGGCTGCGTAGTACGGCAGCTTCTCGAACAGATACTGCGATCCCTCGGGGATGGGGTCGTGGTAGCGGGGGATCGGGCGGGCCCACTGCGGGCTGCGCTGATAGATCGTCAGCTCAGCCACCTGATCGGCAATGGCAGGCACGATTTGCATCGAGGAGGCGCCGGTACCGATGACTGCCATGCGCTTGCCCGCCACATCGAGTCCCTCGGGCCAACGGGCGGAGTGGAACACCTCGCCATCGAAGGAGTCGATACCGGTTATGGTCGGCACCGCGGGCTCGTTGAGTTGCCCGATGGCGCTGATCAACACGTTGACCCGACGAAGCTCGGTGCCGTGCGGAGTTGCGAGTGTGACGTCCCACTGCTTTGCGTCCTCGTCCCAGGTCGCTGCGGTGACGCTGGTGTCGAAATCGATGAAGGGTGCAAGACCAGCCTCGTCGGCTGATCGTTGCAGGTACGCCTCGATCTCTGGCTGAGGAGCGAAGAACCGCGACCACTGATTCGGGTCGGTGAACGAGTAGGAGTAGGCGTGGTTCGGGGTGTCGACTGCCGCTCCTGGGTAGCGATTGTCTCGCCAGACGCCACCCACTTCGCTGGCCCGCTCGACGATGGTGAACCGAATCCCCATTCGCATGAGCCGGACGCCAAGGGCGATGCCACTTGCCCCAGCCCCAACAACGAGCGCCTCGAGTCCGCGCACCGGTTTTGCCGGCTTGACGTCACGAGAGGTGAACCCGAGCTCTTCACGCATCATCGGTGCGTACTCAGGAGGGACGTCCTCGCCGAGACACCAGCGCATCATCTCGAGCATGAGCGCATTGCCAGGGTCGTTGATGACCGGCTGGATGTTCATTTCGATCAGCTCGGCAGCAACGACGCGCAGCCGCAAGGCCGCTTCGTCGGACAGCCCGGCCTGCTCGTCGGCGATCAAGTTCACGTCGCGCACCGGGCGATAGGGATCGCTCAGCCAGCGTTGGTCACCGGTGAGGTGGAACACGCACATCAACAGCACTCGAAGGTCGGCCTGGGCAACCGCAGTAGAAGCAAGCATCGGGACAGTCCTATCGGTGAAGCAGCATCATCGGTGCAGGAGCGAGGGGAGAACGATGTCGAGCATTTGGTCGACGAGTTGTTCGACACCGAGGCCGATGTCGGACACGATCTCGGGTTGTCCGAGGTAGAGCGAGGCCCCGGCGACCGTGGCTGCAACCACCGCCGCATTGACGGGGCGGAACTCGCCCCGTTCGATTCCGAGCGCGACCAGTCGCTCGACCACGGTCATGGCGAAGCGGTAGTGGCGATCGACGAGTCGACGGGCGGGGGCATCATCGGCCAGGTCTTCCGACAGTGTTGCTCTGAGTTGGAACTCGAGGCCCCCGGTCAAGTAGCTGCGCAGCTGGATGATCGCCGGGTCGGTGTGATCAATGGCCAGCAGCGCCGATCGACCCTTCTTGTTGAGGAAGCGATCGAGCACGACGAGGACGAGTTGCTCCTTCGAGGGTGCGATCTCGTACAGCGTGCGGCGCGAGCAGCCGACACCAGAGGCGATCTCACCGATCGTGATGTCGGCGAAGCCGCGCTCCATGAAGAGCGCTTCGATGAGTTCCAGGATCTCGTGGTGGCGTTGACCCAGTCGATTCTCCGCCGTTCGAGAGAGCAACGGTCGGGGAGCTCCTGCGCTCAGGGCCCGGCTTCGATCGGTGTGCGTGGTGTTCAAGGATGTCCAGTGTTCAAGGGTGCCCGGCATGAGGGATGGCAACGCTGGCGGTCACGATGTTGCCCAGCCCCTTGCCGGCAATGTCTTTCGGGTTGGAGCTTGGTGCGGTGAGAATGAAGAGGGTGGTGCCGTCGTCGCCGCCGAGCATGCAGGCAAAGGCCGGCTGGTCGGTCTCGATCGTGTCGGTGAGTTCGCCGCCTTCGACATAGCGAACCACCCGACGGCCACCGGCGTCGGCAACCCAGATGCCCCCCTCGGCATCGAGCGTGCAGCCGTCGGGAACACAGCCTGGTGTTTCGGCCCAGACTCGGCGATTGCTGAGGGTGGCATCGTCGGCGATGTCGAACGCCGAGAAGCGGCTGACCATCGACTCGGCGACGATCAACGTCGTGCCATCGGGAGTGATCACCGAACCGTTCGGGAACCCCATATCCGGTGCGGATGCCTCGACCGTGCCGTCGGGACGAACCAACGCAAGAGTGGCGGTGCGGATGGCATCGTGGTCGCGGGCGAAGAGATCGAAACCGAAGTTGCCGACATAGGCATTGCCTCGCTCGTCGACCACCATGTCATTGCACCAGAAGCCAGCAATGTCGGCGAGATCGGCGTGGAGATGCAGCTCACTGCCGTCGAAACGCAGGACTCGACGATCGCGCATCGACACGATCAGTAGCTGTCCATCGGGTAGCCAGCCGAGACCCGATGGCTGCTCATCGACGGTCACGATCGCCTCTCGCTCACCATCGGGGGTCACAGCAAAGACGGTGTGCTGATAGAAGTCGGAGTACCAGAGTCGGCCGTCGCGCCAGCGAGGCCCCTCACCGAAATCGACTCCATCGACGAGGACGCTCAGGTTCACCATCGGGGAATCCTGGCATTTGGGTACCGATCCAGCAAGCCTGGTACCGTCCGCGGATGTCTTTAGAGCAGACCCGGATCGGCACGCCGATGCGAACGCGCCTCGACACCCGCTCCGCTGATTACCAGCAGAATCTGGCGGCGATGTCAGACCTCTGGGACCAGGTGACCGTCGAACTCGACCGAGTGCCGGCCATCGGCGGTCAGCGCTATGTCGACCGCCATCGCCAACGGGGCAAGATGCTGGTTCGCGAACGAGTCGAAGCGCTCGTCGATCCGGGAACGCCCTACCTCGAGCTGAGTCCGCTCGCCGGGTGGGGGACACAAGACCCGATCGGCGTTGGTATCTGCGCAGGCATCGGCGTTGTCGAGGGCGTCGAGTGCGCCATCTTGGGCACCGACATGACGTATCGAGGCGGTTCGGCCAATCCGAACTCCTGGATCAAATCGGCCCGTTTCTACGAGATCGCTCGTGAGAATCGCCTCCCGGTCATCGTGCTCAACGAGTCCGCCGGCGCCGACCTCCCTCGACAGGCCGACATCTTCGTCAGGGGTGGCGAGCAATTCCGAGACCTCACCCGGCTGTCGAAGGCTGGTATCCCCACCATCACCGTTGCCTTCGGACCGAACACCGCCGGTGGGGCGTACGTGCCCGGAATGAGCGACTACACCGTCTTCGTGAAGGGTCGTGGCACGGCCTACCTCGGTGGCCCTCCGCTGGTGAAGATGGCGATCGACGAGATCGTCGACGAAGAGTCACTCGGTGGCGCCGAGATGCACTCGCGAACCTCGGGCTTGTCCGACTATCTCGCGGTCGACGAACTCGACGGTTTGCGCCTCGCCCGCCAGATCGTGCGTCACCTGGGCTGGCGCAAGCTCGGACCAGGTCCGTCGCTCAGTGCCGACGAGCCGATGTATGACCCAATGGAATTGCTCGGCTGCGCTTCGGCCGACGTTCGGATCCCATTCGAGATCCGCGAGGTGTACGCCCGAGTGCTCGACGGCAGCCGGTTCGAGGAGTTCAAGCCCCTCTACGGCTCGACACTCGTGTGCGGCTGGGGCTCGATCCACGGCTTCCCCGTTGGCGTACTTGGCAACAACGGCATTCTCTTCTCCGAAGAGGCGGCCAAGGGCGCCCAGTTCATCCAGCTCTGCAACAAGACGAACACGTCACTGGTGTTCATGCACAACATCACCGGCTTCATGGTTGGTTCGGCTGCAGAACAGGGCGGCATCATCCGCAACGGCGCCAAGTTGATCAACGCTGTTTCCAACTCGACCGTGCCCCACTTCAACCTCATGGTTGGCGCCAGCTACGGGGCAGGGAACTACGGCATGGCAGGAAAGGCCTACAATCCTCGCTTCATCTTCACCTGGCCAAACCATCGCATTGCCGTCATGGGCCCCAAACAGCTGGCGGGGGTGATGGACATCGTTGCTCGGAACGCGGCGGCCGGTCGTGGCATCGACGTCGATGAAGAGGCGCTGGCCGCTCAATCTGCGGCGCTCGAGAGCCAGATCGAGACCGAGTCAACAGCGTTGTATGCCACCGGACGACTGTGGGACGACGGGATCATTCATCCTGCCGACAGTCGGACGGTTCTCGGCATGGCCATCTCGGCTGCACACAGCAACGAGGTCGTTGGCGCCACCGAGTACGGCGTGTGGAGGCATTGATATGACGAACATCAACCGACTGCTGATTGCGAACCGGGGCGAAATTGCTGTTCGGATCGCCCGAACCGCTCATCGAATGGGCATCGACACCGTTGGGGTCTACAGCGACGCCGACGCAAACGCATTGCACGTCGACATGGTCGACTCCGCCGTTTCACTGGGGGGAGCAGCGCCATCAGCGTCGTACCTTCGCGCTGATGCCGTGGTGCAGGCGGCCCTCGATACTGGGTGCGATGCCATCCATCCCGGTTACGGGTTCCTGGCTGAGAACGCAGCGTTCGCCCAGGCCGTCATCGACGCCGGACTCATCTGGGTCGGGCCGACGCCGCAGCAGATCGCGCTCCTCGGCGACAAGGTCGCGGCCAAGAAGGCGGCACTCGATGCTGGGGTGCCGACCGCAGGCTCGATCGCCGCATCGCCGGGCAACATTCCCGAGGGTGTCGCAATGCCGGCGCTGGTCAAAGCGGCGGCTGGCGGCGGTGGACGAGGGATGCGTATCGTCCGCTCCACCGAGGAATTGCCGGAAGCCATCGAGGCCGCAGCCCGAGAAGCGCTCTCTGCGTTCGGCGACGGCACGGTCTTCATCGAGCCGTACATCGAGAACGGTCGGCACGTCGAAGTGCAGATCATTGGCGACTCGTTCGGCAACGTGGTGCACCTGGGCGAGCGCGAGTGCAGCATCCAACGCCGCAACCAGAAGGTCCTCGAAGAGTCACCGTCGGCCGGCATCAGCGAGTCCACTCGCCAGATTCTGTGTGACGCAGCGCTCGCATTGGCCAGGTTCATCGGCTACGAGAATGCCGGCACGGTCGAGTTCTTGGTTGCCGAAGGCGGCGATGGGGCACCGATCATCAACTTCCTCGAGGTCAACACTCGGCTCCAGGTCGAACACCCCGTCACCGAGGCGGTGACCGGACTCGATCTGGTCGAGTTGCAGCTCCGGGTCGCTGCTGGCGAGCCCCTTCCGATCAGTCAGGCCGATGTCGTCATCACTGGTCACGCCATCGAAGTCAGGCTCGTTGCCGAAGATCCTGCTGCTGGCTGGTTGCCTTCCACTGGCTTGATCACCGCTTTCGATCTCGACCCCGAGGGCCATTTGCGAGTCGACACCGGATTCAGGGCCGGCGCCGAAATCACACCGGACTACGACTCGCTGTTGGCAAAGGTGATCTCCCACGGTCAGACGAGAGCCGATGCTGCTAAACGTTTGGCCCGCGGGCTTCGCCTGTCGCAGGTGACCGGTGTCGCCACCAACCTGACATCCTCGGTTGCCATGCTCGGCGAGGTCGACTTCCTCGCAAGCGAGACCACCACCTCCTATCTCGATCAACACCCTGACATCGCCCAGGCCGGTGGGCCGACCGGCGATGATCGCCTCGCCCTCTTGCTCGGAGCGGTCTTCGCTGCTGATTCAGCAGCGCGGTCCAACGATGCAGTCACTCGTTTTGCTCCATCGGGCTGGCGTAATCTGCGAACCCAAGGTCAACGATCGGTCTGGAGTACCGAGGCTGATCCCGATGTCACCCACCAGATCGAAGTGGTGATCTGTGGGAACGACCATGCCCGCGTGTTGGTGGGTCCGTGGCCTGAAGCCGACGAGAGCGGAGTGCTGGGCGACGATGATCGTCGTTGCGTGATGGTGCGGATGTTCGAGCGAACAGCGTCACGCCAAGTTCTCGAACTCGATGGGCGACGCCAGATGATCGTCACCGACGTTGCTCCTGCGACCAACGCGGTCGCCGGTCACGACATTGCCACGGCGAGTCGTGCCGGCTCGCTCCGTTGGTCATCGGCTCCACGCTTCGTCGATCACGAAGCTGCTGCCGGCGGCGGGGGTGGCCCGGTCTGCCCGCTGCCGGGCACCGTGATCGCCGTCCACGTCGAGGTGGGGCAACAGGTCGGTGACGGCACGGTGCTCATGGTCGTCGAGGCAATGAAGATGGAACACAAGATCATCGCAACCGTCGACGCCGTCGTCACCGAGGTTCGCTTCGGCGTTGGTGACCGAGTCGATCAGGGAGACCTTCTCGTGAGTCTCGAGAGCGCGGAGGAGTCGGCATGACCGAGCCCATCAGAATTGCCAATTGCTCGGGGTTCTTCGGTGATCGCCCCTCGGGTGCGCTCGAGATGGTCGAGGGCGGCCCGATCGACGTACTGACCGGTGACTGGTTGGCCGAACTCACCATGCTGATTCTCAGCAGGATTCGCACCAAGCGGCCGAGCGGCGGCTTCGCCGGCACGTTCGTCAAGCAGATGGAACAGGTGATGGGCACCTGCCTCGATCGGGGGATCAAGGTCGTTTCCAACGCCGGCGGGCTCGACCCTGACGGTTGTGCCGATGCCGTTGCCGAGGTGGCAGCCACGCTCGGCTTGTCGCCGACCATTGCGTATGTGAGCGGCGATGACATCCTGAGTCGGGTTTCCCAACTCGTCGAGAGTGGAGCGCTTCAGCCGTTCGGGCCGGGCGGATCACTCGGCGACCCCAATGACTATCTGACCGCCAACGCGTACCTCGGCTGTTTCGGCATCGTCGATGCCTTGGCCAAGGGCGCCGACATCGTGATCACCGGGCGGGTCACCGACGCAGCGGTGGTCTGCGGCCCGGCCGCGTGGCATCACGGTTGGCAGCGCAACGACTTCGATCAGCTCGCCGGTGGGGTCGTTGCCGGTCACCTGATCGAGTGCAGCGCCCAGGTCACCGGCGGCAACTACTCGTTCTTCGACGAGATCCCTGACCGTCTGACGCGCCCGCGCTTTGGTTTCCCCTGGGCCGAGGTCGAGGCCGACGGTTCGAGCGTCATCGGCAAGCATGACGGCACCGGGGGAGCGGTCACGGTCGGCACGGTGACGTCGCAGCTGCTCTACGAGATCGGCGGCCCGGCCTACTACGGACCAGACGTCACGGCTCGATTCGACACGGTGGCGCTCGAACAGCTCGCTCCCGATCGCGTCTTGGTGTCGGGTGTTCGTGGCGAGGCGCCGCCGACCACCCTCAAGGTCGCCATGAACGAGATGGGCGGCTATCGCAACTCGTTCACGGTTGCGCTCACCGGTCTCGACATCGATGCCAAGGCCGATTTCGCCCAGGCCACCTTCTGGGACGCCTGCCCATTCGAGCCGGGCGATTTCGAATCGATCACCAGCCGAGTGATCCATACGAACAAGCCAGACCCAGCCACGCAGGAGGAAGCAACAGCGATCTGGCGGGTGACCGTCAAAGATCACGACGAGCGCAAGGTCGGACGTGCGTTCAACGACGCCATGGTCCATACCGCGCTCGCCGGCATTCCCGGCATGTACGGCCTTGGTGGCGGTCCATCCGCTGCCAGCGCGTTTGGTGTCTACCGGCCGGCGACGGTGCCGTCGGAGCTGGTGCCACAGTACGTGCGGTTGCTTGGTGCCGATGGCAAGCAGATCGGTGACACCGCTCAGATCGATTCGGTTGCCCCGGTTGGGCCGCCATTGGTCGTTGAGCCCGTGCCGGTGACATCAACGATCGCAGGCCCAACGACTGCGGCCACGCTCGGCTCAGTGATCGGGGCCCGATCCGGTGACAAGGGTGGCAATGCAAACATCGGCGTCTTCGCACGCAGCGACGCCGCCTGGATTTGGATCGACAACACACTGACGATCGAGCTCCTGCGAGAACTCCTGCCCGAAACGCAGGACCTCTCGATCGAGCGCCACCGCCTTCCGAACGTCTTGGCCATCAATTTCGTCATCGACGGCATCCTCGAAGAGGGCGTTGCCGCATCCACCCGTCAGGACGCACAAGCAAAGGCGCTCGGCGAGTGGCTGCGTTCGCGTGTCGTCAACATTCCCAACGAGCTTCTCGAAGCGATTCAGGTAGGAACCAACTCATGAAGAACCAGGTCACTGACATGTTCGGGATCGACGTCCCGATTCTCGCCTTCACCCACTGCCGCGACGTCGTCGTTGCTGTCACCAAGGCCGGTGGACTCGGTGTGCTCGGTGCTGCCGGGCATTCCGAGGAGCAGCTCGAGATAGACCTGGCCTGGATCGAGGAGGAGCTCGGCGGGCGGCCGTACGGCGTCGATGTGATCGTGCCCGCCAAGTACGCCGGTTCTGACACCGGCGGTGGGCTGACCGTCAGAGACATCGTCGCCACGATTCCGCCCGAGCACAAAGCATTCGTCGACGACATCCTTGCCCGCTACGACGTGCCACCGCTGGTCGAATCCGCACGTGGCCAGTTCGAGTCGAGAGCCGATCGGCCTGCGCCATTCTCCGCCGATCAGGTCGGTCCACAGCTCGACATCGTGCTGGCCCACAACCCGGTACTCGTGGTCAACGCCCTGGGGCCACCGCCGCCATTCATGGTCGATCAGGTCAAGGGCGCCGGCCGCAAGGTCGGGGCGCTGGCCGGCAAGGCGCAGCACGCCGCTCGCCACGTCAACGCCGGTGTCGACCTGCTGATTGCCCAAGGGTCCGAAGCCGGCGGCCACACCGGCGAGATCGGCACGATGGTGCTGATTCCCGAGATCGTTGATGCCGTTGGGAATGTCCCGGTGCTCGGTGCCGGTGGCATCGGCCGCGGCCGACAGATGGCAGCGGCCATGGCGCTTGGCGCGCAGGGCGTCTGGTGCGGATCGGTGTGGCTCACCACGGAAGAGGCCGAGACTCATCCTGCGGTCAAGCAGAAGATGCTGGCTGCCTCCTCGTCCGACACCATCCGGTCTCGTTCACGCACCGGCAAACACGCCAGGCAACTCAAGTCGGCGTGGACCGAGGAGTGGGAGAATCCCGCCACCCCGATGCCGCTCGGGATGCCAGCCCAGCCGTTGCTGATCAACGAAGCCATTGCCCGGATCGATCGGGCCGCACATACGTCTGGCACCGGGGCCGAGAAGCTGGCGAACTACTTCGTCGGCCAGATCGTCGGGACCATGAACACCTCGAAGCCGGCCGCCCAGGTGGTGTTCGAGATGATCGACGAGTTCATCGAAGCCACCCAATCGCTCGCGGCTCAGCTCGAGGCGTAAGCGAGGGTCGACAAAGCCTTCGACAAGATCAAGCTGCACCCTGATCGGTGTGATCTGATTCGGGGCGCGTTGATGCCCCCGCTCGGTGCGGGGTCATCGTTGGTTTGCGTGCACCGGGGGCCTTGCAAGGGTCAGGGTGCGGGTCGCCAAAGGCCGAGGTTTTCGAGCCTGGTTTTGTGTCTGTGACACGGCGCGCATCGGGTGACCAAGTTCGTGGGGGACGGTGTGGCCGCCGTTGGTGTGTCTGATGTCGTGATCGGCTTGGCAGTGCACGGCGGCGGTGTCGCAGCCAGGACTCTGGCAGTGACGGTCACGGATCATTGCCCCGATGCGCTGCTCACGACTGAATAGGCGTTGTTTCGCTGATTTCTCGAACCCTCGGGTCTGGGTGTTCATCACGAACAGTCGGACGTGGCCAGCGATAGCGAAGTCGAGCGCATCAGCTGGTGAGATCGGCCGACCCGAAGCGGTCTCGCAGCGGCGAGACTCCACTCGCCGCAGAACCTCGTCAGCTGTGCACCGCACCTCTGGTTCTTCACCCCGGGCTTCGGCGTCGCGACGTTCGGCTTCGTCGGTCAGGGTCTGATGATCGACGGAGATGTTCGCGACCAGGTTCGCGGTGGAGGGGTCGGCGCCGATGCCGTTGCGGACGAGTCGGAACAGGGCGTCGTGGCGGCGTTGGGTGTCGGTGCGGAGCAGATCGTCCATGGTGGCGCTGTAGCCAACCCTGGCGCGGGCTTCGGCCCAGTCGGCTTCGAACAGTTCATCGACCAACACCTTGATCGCCGGTTCGACAGTCGCGAACACGGCGGTGGTGGTGAGGACCTGCATGAGGACTTGTTGCTGGACGCTGTCGGTGTAGGACAGGGCGCGATCGGCGTAGGCCCGCTCCGCATGTTCGTTGGGGTCGATCGGGTCGACCAACACTTCCCAAGAAACGAAGAGGGCTTGGCAGTCTGCCCATCTGTGG
>JBBQUN010000086.1:0-16341 GCA_038212405.1 Acidimicrobiales bacterium
GCTCGTACGACCCCTTTGGAACATCACGCTTTCCCTGGACCGTGATCTTCGCCATTTCGTTCTTGGTGAGTTCCTACGGGGTGGGCCTACCGGATCTGCCGCGAACCAGGTCGAGCGCGCTGGGGATGACCGTTGTTGCCGTCGTTGCCGGGCTCACGGTGGTATCGATGCTTCAGCTGGCTGTGGGTGCGCCGTTGCTACCCCGTGCAGTGATCGCCGGCTCGGTGCTGACATTGATTCCCTGGTCGGTGATGGCGTGGAACCTGCAGGCCGATGTCTCGGCTGGCCGCTTCGCACGTGTCTTCGTCGTCGGGTCCAACGAAGATCGGGCCGGTCTCGAGGCAGAGCTCGTCAGCAACCCGGATGCTGCAGCAATGGTTGTCGGCCATGTCACGGTCGAGGAGATGCTGGAAGACGGCGAGGCACTGTCGGGCGTCGTCGACGAGACTCGAGCGGAGGTGCTCGTTCTCAGCATCGCGGCGCAGGGCAACAGTGCCGTTGTCTCGCAAGCGGCAGAGTTGCATCAGCGGGGAGTCCGGATTCGGACGGCATCGTTGTTCTCGGAGGAGTATCTCGGCAAGATCCCGGTTGCTGATCTCGAGCGGGTCTCGTTGCTCTTCGACATCGGCGAGGTACATCGGGCTCGCTACATGCGGACAAAGCGAATCGTGGACCTCGTCATCGGTTTGGCAGGACTCCCCGTTCTCGCCACCTTGGTGCCGCTGATCGCGGCCGCAAACCTTCTCACCGACCGCGGGCCGCTGTTCTATCGCCAGGAGCGGGTCGGGAAGTCGGGAGATCCGTTCATGATGATCAAGTTCCGCTCGATGAAGGTCAGCGACGGGCCGTCGGTCTGGACTTCGGCTGGCGACGATCGCATCACGTTGGCCGGGCGTTTCCTGCGTCCCTCGCACCTCGACGAACTTCCCCAGGTCTGGAACATTCTCCGAGGTGACCTTTCGATCGTCGGACCACGGCCGGAGCAGACCGCTTACGTCGATGAGCTTCGTGCGAAGATCCCGTACTACGACGTCCGACACCTGGTTCGTCCGGGACTCACCGGTTGGGCGCAGGTCAAGTATGGGTATGGATCTGATGCCGACGACGCTCGAGAGAAGCTCCAGTACGACCTGTACTATCTTCGGCGCCAAAGCGTTGCCGTCGATCTGTCGATCGTCGTCCGCACGATTCGGGCGGTCGTGAGGGGGAACGGACGATGAGCAAGCAGCCGACGGTGACGGTCGTGATTCCGGCCAAGAACGAAGCGAGGTCCATCGGTGATGCCCTTCGGGCTGTGTCGGACCAGTCGTATCCGTCGTCGTCGATCGAAGTCGTCGTCGTGGTCGGGGGAGCAACCGATGACACGGTGGATGTCGCATCGAAGGAGTTGGCCGACGGATCGTTCGCCCGGTGGAGCGTCATCGAGAACACGACCGGAACAACGCCTTCGAACCTGAACCAAGGTCTCGACTGGGCCGAGGGTGATGTCATCGTGCGAGTCGACGCTCGTTCGCTGATCCCACGTCACTATGTCGCGACGTGTGTCGAGGCACTCGAAGACTCGTCCCGAGCCGTGATCGGGGGATCCCAGGTCGCAACCGCACGGTCTGATCATTGGCGAGACCGCTCGATCGCTCGTGCACTCAACCATCGTCATGCGATGGGCGGGTCTCGCTATCGACGAGTCGGCGCCTCGAGCGGCCCCACCGACACCGTCTATCTCGGAGTCTTCCGCCGTGCGCAACTCGTCGAAGCCGGTGGATGGAACGAGAGCTTCACCACGAATCAGGACTTCGAACTGAACCGCCGAATGGCAACTCGTGGATCGGTCTGGTTCCAGGCCGACCTCCCCGTGTCCTACATCCCGAGATCCACACGACGCGAGATCGCCCAGCAGTACCACCGTTTCGGCCGATGGAAGGCTCGCTACT
The DNA here is from genome assembly GCA_038212405.1 of Acidimicrobiales bacterium. GTDB lineage: Bacteria > Actinomycetota > Acidimicrobiia > Acidimicrobiales > SZUA-35 > JBBQUN01. The sequence continues at coordinate 1,932 of JBBQUN010000086.1, forward strand.
GGCGGACGACCACAGATCGCCCTCGACCGCGCCAGATCGTGTTGGTTGCTGGCCCGACGCTGTGTCTGGTCTCCGGACTCGGTGTCTTGAGCCTTGCAAGCGGTTGGGTGCTGGCAGCGACGCCGGTTGTCGGGGTCGCCACGTGTTTGGCCGTCGACGCCTGTGGTGGACACGGGGCCGACGACGGGCTGGGCGTCCGTGTGGCCGCCGGAGCGACCAACGTGCTGATCGGCCTCTCCTGGTGGAGCGGTGTGGTGCGGGGCGTGTCGTCGCCGGTCAGCTCTTGCAGCGCCCGCTGACCAGGTACTGCACGACGCCAAAGGGGCCGAGCGAACGAGCGACCAGACGGGCCAGAGGCCCTCTGCCCTCAGCCACGAGCCGGGTGCCTTCGACAGTCACCTCCAGGCCGGCGTCGGCCAGCAACTCGATTGCTGTCGATCGGGTGAACCATCGGACGTGCGTACGGTCGAGGATGCCAGATTCGGCATAGTCGAACCGGCCACGCAGCACGATTGGCACCCAGAACGCGTAGCAGCGGGCATTTGGGATCGACACGATGAACTGCCCTGAACGCCGCAGGACTCCCGAGAGGTTCTTCACCACGTGCCACGGGTCGATCAGGTGTTCCAGCACGTCGCCGATCAGCACCACATCGAAGGTCCCGAGCGTGGCAGGATCGAACTCCTCGAGGTCGACCTCATGAACTTCTGTCAGCACCTTGCGGGCTGCGGCAGCTGACGTCGGCTCGAACTCGATGCCGACGACCTCGCTGGCGATGCCAGACTCGAGCAGGGCAGCGCCCGTGGCACCCGTACCACACCCGATCTCCAGTATCCGAAGTCCGACACCTTCCACGATCTCGATGAGGTCGTGGCGCACCGCTTCGAAGTAGCGGCGAGGAGCGAGGTCGTTGATCGTGGTCATGTGGCTGCCTTGTTCTGGAACCGGTCGTGCGTGGAGGGGAGCTCGGGGTCCCTGTAATTTGCGAGTGCATCGGATCGAAAACCCTCGTGTCGAACGAGTTGTCGCCATGCCGACCCATGGAGGACCGTCACGGCGAAGGCCGAGCAGAACGCAATCGGCACTTCGGAGCCGGTGATGAAGGCGGCCGAACTCTCGGTCACCAACGCGAGGACCGCACTCGTGACCGCAAGGCGGCCCATGATCGCATACCGGCCGACGGCGATCAGTGCCACACCTGCCGGGCCGATGATCAACCCACTGAGTATGCCGAGCCCGAGGATCATGCAGAGAACACGAACCCCGCGGTAGGCCTCGCCTCCGACGGCCACCGCCAGCGGCTCGGCCGCGAGGGCGACGACGACGAGGCCCAGCCCGCCGGCCACACTCCCCATCCTCGCGAGTTTCGAAGACATCTGCTGAGCATCGTCTGAGGCGCCACGTCCCAGAAGGTCGGCAAGGTAGGGTTGGATGGCCACGTGGGATGCGGTGAGCAGGATCCCGACGAGTCCTGTTGCGCTGACGGCGAGGGAGTAGCGGGCAGCAGCCTCGGCCCCCACGAATCCTCCGACCAGCCAGATGTCGGCCGATCCGATGATCGTCGCCGAAAGCGTGGCGGCAGTCATCGCGGTGTGGCCGCGCCACTGTTCGCGAACTCTTCCGATGGGTCTGCCGGCAGTGAGGCGGTAGTGCTGCCGAGCGACCACGGCGCCGGCGATGCCAGACGTCGACGAAGCCGCAGCTGCGCATGCGAGCAGCAACGTTCGATCGAAGTCCTTTCCTCCCAACGCTGCGGCGAGGAGAAACCCACCGAACGCGAGTGCCCGCCCGGCGTTGCCGGTGATCGACGCGTGTGCTGCTCGAAATTGGGCTCGAATCGCCTCGGCCGCGGTCAACCGAAAGATGTCGGATCCGACGAGAGTTCCGAAGAACACCATGTCTGTCGTGGACAATGCCGTGGATTGTGCGAGGTTCAGGACGAGGTCGACCGGCGCCGCGACCAGCACGACGAGTCCCAACAATGCGGCGGTCAAGGAGAGCGCCAGCAGATCTTGTCCACAACGGAAACCGTCGTCGCCGCTCGAACGCCGAACCTCGCTCGCGACCATCTTGTCGGCACCGAGACGGAGGCCGTTCGAGATCAGAAGCCCGATGGCCACCAACACGCCGAAATCGCCATAGGTGGCGGGTTCGGCATTGGACACCACGAGACCCGCGGTGAGCGTCGCTGCGACTGCGGCAGTGAGTGAACCTGCGCTGGTCCACGTCAGCATCTGTCTCGGCGAAGCTCGAAGGCGTCCGGGAGTGATCTGCATCGTCATCGATCAGACCGCAGCATGACGAGGAGGTCGTGCGGGACCCGCCGAGAGCGAAGTCCGATCAGCCCACGGCCGAACTCCTCGACCATCGTGTGGTCTCGTTGAAATTTCGACGAGCGAATCACCTCGACCACTCGGGCCACGACGAGCTTGGACACCCAGCCGGGATGGCGCAGCCCGTGTCGGCGGACCATCCGGCGAGTTCCGTCTGCTTTCAGGAAGTAGCGCCACGGTGCATGGAGCTCAGGTTGTCCGATCCCGCTCGCCGGGGGACGGTCACCGACTTGGTGCTCGACCTCGATGTCGGGCTGGATCTGGACCTCGAATCCGTGGTCTTGCAGTCTCAAGGCGGTGTCGAAGTCGAGTAGGTCAAGCGGAAAGAGTTCGCTGAAGCCGCCGATCGACTGGCACGCTTTTCGGGAATAGATCGATCCCGAGCCGATCGGGGTGTGGATCACGCGACGTAGGTGCCGATCGGAATAGCCCGGTCGCCCCGTCGACACCTGTCGGTACGTCGGACAGATCAGACCGATGTCGGCAACACGGTTCTCCGGTGAGTCCCGGGCCGGGAGGCGCGAGAGCAGAGTGGCCAGAGCATCCGAGGTCAACCCGGAGTCTTGGTCCAAGTAGAGGATCCAGTCGGCAATGCTCGATTCGAGCATGTTGTTCAGATGCGTCGGGAGACCGTGATTCGATTCGCCTCCGGTCATAGCACAGCAGTGGCGATCGCAGATCTCCCGAATCGAGCAAAGACTGGAACTCCCGTTGTCGGCCACGGTCGTAGGCAACCCCCGACCCCTCAGCACCCCGATGAGCCTCTCGAGGTGAACGAGATCAGGTTCGAAGGTCACGATCAACGCGTCGGCACGTGATCGGCACTCGTTGGATCGAAGTCGGTCCGACATCATGTCGATTCGATTGCGTCGGCGGGCCTGCCCATCAGGCCGTCGTCGAATGCCGCACGCAATCGGAGCCCGGTTCCGATCGGATCTGTGCCGGTGCTCCATGCATCGTGGACGAGGTCGACCACGGTCGAGGAGTGAGCTCCTCCGACGAGTCGTGACAGCCCAGCCGAGTGGACCGTGCGGTAGAGCCGCCACGCTGATCCATGGTGGAGTTGGACGAAGAGCTGGATGCCCGCCCACCGAAGAACATCTCGATCGATCCGCTGCGTCGGACTGCCCTGACCCTGGCGGTGAGCGACCTCGATCGAATCGACGAAACCGACCGACGCGCCCGAGGTCTCCAGGCGGCGCCAGAAGTCGAGGTCTTCGCCATACAGCACGAATCGATCGTCGAACCCGCGCACACGTCGCCATGACTCGAGCCGAACCGCCAACAAGGCACCGGATCCAAATCGTGGGCCGGTGACGAGACGGCGGCGTTTGCGATCGGGCGGGGGAGTGACCGCAGTCGTGTCGGGCGCAAGAACCTGCGAGGGCGAATACCTGCGAACGGCCTGGGCGGTGAAGAGAACTTCGCGGGGAACGTGCGGGAACCGGTAGCCCCGTCGGATCACTCCTCGGTCGGTGCGAAGTGTCGGGGCGCCGGCGTCGAGTGCAGCACGCTCGCAGGCATCGACGAGGACCTGGAGCACCCCACCTTCGTGTGTGGTGCTCGTCAACACCGTGTCGGGGTTCACGAGACAGACCCACGACTCGTCAGTGAGCGTGTCGACCGCGGCATTGCATCCGAGTCCGAAACCGAGGTTTCGGCCCGGACGGACGATGTCTCCTGGCCCGGTGTACTCACCGCTGTTGTCGGTGACGACAACGCGGTGATGCTCGGCGATTGCCTCTTCAGCTCGTTGTGCGACGAGATCGGCACAGCGGAAGTTGACCAGTACGACGGCCGCGGGCGATGACATGCCCTCCGATCGGCCGCTTTCACCGGAACTTGAGATTTCACTGAGGCATACGGCCCAGAGCGACGGCGAACGCAGTGATCTCGGGACGTTCTCGCCAGATCATGCCAGAGTCGGCACGCACCACAGATCAGGTAATGGCGAGCATTCGCTCCAGCGCGACCTTTGACCATTCGGTGGTCTCGGGGTCGACCGAGATCTGATTGATCACCACGCCATCGACCAGTTCCTCCAGCACCCAAGCCAGATGGGGGAGGTCGATGCGCGACATCGTGGAGCACGGACAGATGAGCGGGTCTAGATTGATGATCGTCTTGTCGGGGTGCTCTTGGGCCAGGCGCGAGACCAGGTGGACCTCGGTGCCGATCCCGATGGCGGTGCCGGCGGGAAGCTCTGCGACTTTCCGCAGGATGTAGCCGGTGCTGCCGGTGAAGTCGGCCTTTTCGCACGCCTCGTAGGGGGCTTCGGGGTGGATGATGACCACACCGTCGGGATGCTTGGCTCGGAAGTCGGCAACCTGCTCGGGGCTGAACCGCTGGTGAATGGTGCAGTGCCCCTTCCACAGCAGCAGTGTTGCCTCTTTGCAGTCAGCCTCGGTGAGGCCACCACGATCGGCCCGGGGGTTCCACAACCGCATGTCGGTGTGGTCGAAGCCCATGGCAAGGCCGGTGTTCCGACCGAGATGCTGATCGGGGAAGAACAGGACCTTGTCGCCCTGTCCGCCTTGGCGAACGCCGTGCTCATCGGGCGTGCCAAGTGCCCATTCCAACACCGCCTGCGCGTTCGACGACGTGCAGACTGCGCCGCCGTGTTTGCCGACGAAGCTCTTGATCGCGGCTGACGAGTTCATGTAGGTGATCGGGACCACTCGTGAGATGTCGATCGTTTCGCCCAGGACCTCCCACGCTTCTTCGACCTGATCGAGGTTGGCCATGTCGGCCATCGAACATCCGGCGTTGAGGTCGGGCAGGATCACGGCCTGGGCGTCGGTCGTCAAGATGTCGGCGGACTCGGCCATGAAATGCACGCCGCAGAACACGATGTAGTCGGCTTCTGGCCGCTCTTGCGCGAGCACGGAAAGCTTGAACGAATCACCACGGGCGTCGGCAAAGTCGATGACTTCGTCGCGCTGATAGTGGTGTCCGAGGATGAACAGGCGATCACCGAGTTCGGCTTTCGCCGCCGTGATCCACTGAGCGAGCTCAGCGTCAGAAGCTTTCGAATAACGGTCGGGCAGTGGACGCTGAAGTCGGAGCACCCGCTCAGTATAGGGAGCTGGCGTCGTTGGGACCGGCAGCGTTCACTCGGTGATGGCGGCCTCACCGGTATCGTCGACAGCCCCGTCGGGAGCAGGGGCGGTCGGACACGATGTTGCCGGGGTCGATGGTCGAGCGATGACTCGCCCAAACGCGGCGCTCAATTCATTGCCGCCAAGCGCAGACCGACCCGTTTCATCGACCATGCCGATGATGAACCCGTCGCTATTGAGGACTGCGGAACCCGGGCGGAAGCTGGCACCGCTGAATCCGAACGCATTGATCAACCCACGAACACCGTCGATCTGGTCGACGGTGGCAGGGGTGCCGTTGATGGCGGCCCCAAACCGTTCGACGACAACGACCTGTGGATCATCGAGGATCCGATCGGTCACGCCCCATTGGACGTTGCCAGTACCTGCGACTTCGTTGATTTCGATCACGGCCAGATTGGCCCGCAGGTCGTATCCGACGACCCTGCCTACTCGGCTGCTGTTGTCGGCGAACCGAACCAACGGTTGCGCATCGTTCGCGACGGCTGAGGTCGTGGTCACGAGTCGGGTCGGGGAAAGGGCGATCGCATTCGCCGTCACGGGAAGACCGCAGTTGTTCGCAATGATCTCGTTGACCTGCGAAGCAATGTCTTCCGCCCGTCCTTGCGCTGCACTCGCCTGTTCCTCGCCGAAGGCAAGCGTTCCTGGCTGAGCGGCTTCGGTGCTGGGCTCGACTCGGTCAGGGCGCTCGAGATCGGCGAACGAATAGGCCGAATAGGTCCCGAAGACCAAGGCAACGCCCGCGGCGAGTGGGGCCGCAGTCACGAAGAACCGGTGCCCGCTTCGGCGTCCTATCCGGATATCGGCATCGAGGCGATTCGAAATGGCACGGACCGTGCAAACGATCTCGTCGGTGTCCCCTTCCTCGTCGTTGCTGTCGTTCTTGATGTTGCTGAATGGATCGATATCGACCGTCGGACTGGCGACCGTCGAGCGGCTGGATCCGCGTCGCTGGGGGAAAAGGATCGAGGCTGCTTCTGTCGGCGGGCCGTTCTGGTCCGAAGAAGGGAGCGGCGGCGGTGTGAAGACTCGCCCACTTGGGGCGGTCGGCCCGCCCAGGTCGGTTGGAGCGGTAGCAACGCCGCTACCGGGACTCAGCTCACTTCCAGCGCTGCCAGCCGGGTCGGAGGTCGGGTCGAGCGAGGCGATGAAATCGTCGGCACTGATGCCCGGCGTCGCTCCGCAAACGGCGCAGCGCGATGCCGACTGCGGAATGACATTTTGGCAGCTCGAACACATCGCCATTCTCTGATGATCGGCACAATCGCCCAAGACTTGACCAGCGAGCGCTTGCGAATCGTTGTCTCGAATGGCCCTGTCACCTCACCTGCCTAGGCTTGCGTCGATGGTGACCCGTCCTCCAGCCGCAACGATTCCCGACGCCCCCGGTTCCTATCAGTTCCGAGACGTCGACGGGCGGGTGATCTATGTCGGGAAGGCGAAGTCGTTGCGGTCTCGACTGTCCAACTATTTCCAGAATCCGTTCAACATGCATCCCCGAACGGTGCAGATGGTCACGACCGCAGCATCGGTCGAATGGATCCAGGTCGAGAACGAGGTCGAGGCCTTGATGCTCGAGTACAACCTCATCAAGGAGCACCGCCCTCGGTTCAACGTTCGCCTGGTCGATGACAAGAGCTACCCGTATCTCGCGGTGAGCCTCGATGACGAGTGGCCCCGACCCCAAGTCACGCGCGGTCGCAGGAAGAAGGGCACGCGGTACTTCGGCCCTTACGCCCACGCCTACGCCATCCGAGACACGCTCGACTCGCTCCTGCGCACCTTCCCGGTGCGCACCTGCTCCGATGCGAAGCTCGAACGGCATCGCAAACTCGGCAAGCCCTGTCTGCTCTTCCACATCGAGAAGTGTTCGGGTCCGTGCGTCGGCGAGGTCAGCCAAGAGCACTATCAGTCGATGGTCACCGATCTGTGCCAATTTCTCGAGGGTGACACCGAGCCGGTCATCCACCGGCTCGAGTCTTCCATGATGAAAGCCGCCAAGGAGCTGGAGTTCGAGCAAGCAGCTCGGTTGCGCGATCGCATTGCCACCGTGAAAAAGGCAGTCGAGAAGCAAATGATGGTCGGTGAGAACACCGACGACATCGACGTGGTTGGGGTTGCCGAAGACGAGCTCGAGGCGTTGGTGTTCATCTTCGTCGTCCGGAGGGGCCGAGTCGTCGGTCGCCGGAGTTTCGTGATCGACCGAGTCGAAGAGCTCGACGAGAACGAACTCATCGACAAAGTGCTCGAAGGGATCTACGACGAGGAGCCCGTGCAAGGCATGCCCAAGGTCGTGCTCGTTCCCAACGAGCCCTCGCAAACGGCGCTCTACGAAGAGTGGCTGTCGATGCTTCGAGGTTCGAACGTCGAGATACGGGTGCCGCAACGGGGCGACAAGAAGGATCTTCTGGCAACCGTCACCAAGAACGCCCAAGAAGAGTTCACCCGGCATCGCATGAAGCGAGCATCGGATCACAACGCCCGGGCCAAGGCGCTCAACGAGCTCCAGGAATGGCTGGGACTCCCTGCCGCACCGCTTCGCATCGAGTGTTACGACATGAGCCATCTGCAGGGCACCGACTATGTCGGCTCGATGGTGGTCGTCGAAGACGGTGTTGCCAACCGGCGTGAGTACCGCCGATTCAAGATCAAGACCGTCGAACAAAACGACGACTACGCGGCGATGGAAGAAGTCGTTCGTCGCCGTCTCACCGCTTACAAAGAAGATCTCGACAAGCCGCCATCCGAACGAGGGAAATTCCAGTATCCCCCGCAGCTGCTCGTCGTCGATGGCGGCAAAGGCCAGCTCACCTCGGCGGTCAAAGTGCTCGAAGAGCTCGACCTCTTCGACACCATTCCCGTCGCCTCGCTGGCAAAGCGCTTCGAGGAGGTCTATCTACCGTACCAATCCGAGCCCGTTCGCATTCCTCGACAGTCCGAAGCGCTCTACATGTTGCAACGATTGCGCGATGAGTCGCATCGTTTCGCCATCAGCTATCACCGCAACCTGCGAGACAAACGAATGACCGTGTCGGTCCTCGACGACATTCCCGGTCTCGGCAAGTCCCGCAAGAAGCGGCTCCTCGACGAGCTCGGCGGCGTCACCAAGGTGCGCCGGGCCACACTCGAGTCGCTCAAGGCGCTTTCCTGGCTCCCCGACAACGTGGCCGAGGCGGTCTACGACAAGACCCATGGCGTCTGAGATCAACCCACTCCCTCCGCAGGGTTCGCCCAACGGTCACCCGAGCGTCACCCAAGCGCTCCTAAGCTGAGCGGGTGTGGAATGACCCGGTACTGACTGACTGGTGGCAACGCGAGTTCACCGACGGCGTTGATCCTGAGTACACCGAGCAGATCATTCCGCTGATCGTTGGCGCAATCGAGGTGGTCGCACCAGTCGGAGGCGCTCGTCGAGTGCTCGACATCGGTACCGGCGAGGGGCAGGTCGCTCGGGCCATGGCGGCCAGCGGCAGCGAGGTCATCGGCATCGACCCATTCGCTGCCCAGATCGATACGGCCGTGCAACGCGCGGGCGGTCCGACCTATGGGCTTGGTGCGGCCGCTGGGCTCCCTTTCGCCGATGATGCTTTCGACGCTGCGGTGGCTTGCCTGGTGTTCGAACACATCGACGAGGTCGACGAGGCCATCGCCGAGGTGGCTCGTGTCGTGCGACCAGGCGGCGATTTCGTGTTCCTCCTCAACCATCCGCTGTTGCAGACGCCGGGCAGCGGTTGGATCGACGATCAGATCATCGAGCCTCCCGAGCAGTACTGGCGGATTGGTCCCTACCTCGATGAGGCAGCGACGATCGAAGAAGTCCAAAAAGGCGTCTTCGTTCGATTCATCCATCGGCCGCTGTCGCGCTACGTCAACGCACTGGCCGACGCCGGTTTCTTGCTGCATCGCATGCTCGAGCCGGCGCCTCCGCCCGGCTTCTTGGCCCTGGCGCCGGAATACACCGAGACCGCAACCGTGCCCCGTCTCCTGGTGCTGCACTGTCGTCGAGCAACCAAGGAAGGTTGAGGACCATGGGTCAACTCGTTTTCGTCACCGGACTCTCCGGTGCCGGTCGCTCGGTTGCCGGCGCCGCTCTGCAAGATCTCGGCTGGTTCGTGATCGACAACCTGCCGGTGAGCTTGTTGCCGAAAGTGGCAGAACTTGCGTCTGGCGGCGGTGCCTACGACAAGGTGGCCTTGGTCATGGCGGCCGCCGGCGAGGATCTCGCTCGCGAGATCGACCAGCTCCGTACCGAGCTCCACGATGTTCGCGTGCTCTTCCTCGAGGCCAACACCGATGTGCTGGTTCGCCGCTTCGAAAGCACCAAGCGTCGTCACCCATTCGGCCATGGTGCTCGTCGCGAGAGCGATTCAGTCGAGGCGGACGAAGTCCCCGCAGCACCACCCGGGTCGGCTACGCCAGGAGGCACCCTGATCGACTCGATCCAAGCCGAGCGGGGGCAATTGATGGCCGCTCGCTCGTTGGCCGATCTCGTCATCGACACCAGCTCGCTCAGTCCTCATCAGTTGCGGTCCCGTCTCGCTTCTCAGTTCTCCGATGCCACCACGACCAACGGTCTCCACCTCACCGTGAGCTCATTCGGGTTCAAGCACGGTGTGCCGCTCGATGTCGACATGGTGATCGACTGCCGGTTCCTTCCCAATCCCTATTGGGACGAACTGTTGCGACCGCTCCGAGGAACCGATGCATCGATCCAGGCCTTTGTCTTCGCCGAGGAGCGAGCCCAAGCCTTTCTCGAGAAGCTCGAAGCGCTACTCGAGGAACTGCTGCCTGCCTACGCCGATGAGGGGCGTTCGTATCTGAACATCGCGTTCGGGTGCACCGGCGGGCATCATCGCTCGGTTGCGGTTGCCGAGCATATTGCGTCAGTCCTCAAAGAACAGGGCTGGATGCCGAGGGTGAAACATCGAGATGTCGAACGCTGACGAGACCACGAAGCAACACACCACCTCGGTCGGCCCGAGGGTTGTCGCGCTTGGTGGCGGTCACGGACTCGCAGCTTCGCTGCGAGCGGCGCGTTGCTACGCCGGGAGTATCGCTGGTGTGGTGTCGGTGGCCGATGACGGCGGATCGAGCGGCAAGATCCGACGCGACCTCGGGATCCCGGCACCGGGCGATGTTCGTCGATGCCTCTCTGCGCTCGCTGGAAACGACAGCCTGCTCGCACGTTCACTCGAACACCGATTCGAGACCGGTGAGTTGCGGGGCCACCCGATCGGGAATCTGTTGATTGCCGGCTTGGCGAGTGCAACGGGCGACTTCGAAGCGGCGATCGCCGAAGTCGCAAGGCTCGTCGGCGCTCACGGTGCGCTGTACCCAGCGACGCTCGGAGCCGTGACGTTGCTCGCGGACTCAGACAGTGGACCTCTACGCGGCCAGGTCACGATCGAACGAGCAACGAACATTCGCAATCTTCGGTTCGAACCGGCCGACCCCCAAGCACCAGCGGCGGCCGTTCGTGCCATCCTCGATGCCGATCAGGTGATCATCGGCCCTGGTTCGCTCTTCACCAGCGTGCTCGCCGTCGCTGCGGTCCCCGACCTTCGTGCCGCGATCGAGGCGACCTCGGCGCAGCGGGTGTTTGTCGCCAACGTTGCCAACGACAAGGCCGAGCGGCGCGGATTCGATCTGCCCGAACATCTCGATGCTCTTGCCCAGCATGGTGTCGCCATCGATGTGGCCGTTGCTCACACCGACACCCATCGTGCTGATCGCGCCGGTGTTCCGGTGACGGTTGCCGACCTGGCCAGTACCGACAATTGGGGCCATGATCCAGAGAAACTTGGATCAGTGCTTCGCACTCTGCTGACCAGTTAAGGTTGACGTGGCGGAGCCACGACTCATCGAAGAGCTCCCTCTCATAGAAGGCTGACTACAACATGACCATTCGCGTTGGGATCAACGGCTTCGGCCGAATCGGACGGAACTTCTTCCGTGCCGCCAAGCTCTCCGGAGCCGACATCGACTTCGTCGCCGTCAACGACCTCGGTTCGCTCGAGACCATGGCGCACCTCCTCAAGTACGACTCGGTTCTTGGCATTCTCCCCGAAGAGATCAAGGCCGTCGATGGCGGAATCTCGGTTGGTGGCGACATCCTCAAGGTCCTCAGCGAACGCAATCCTGCCGATCTTCCCTGGGGCGAGCTCGGTGTCGACGTCGTCATCGAATCCACTGGCATCTTCACCAAGCGCGACACTGCAGCTGCGCACCTCGAGGGTGGCGCGCCGTTCGTCATCGTGTCGGCCCCTTGCGACGGAGCCGACAACACCTTCGTCGTCGGCGTGAACGATGGCGACTTCGACCCGGCCAAGCACAAGGTCGTCTCGAACGCCTCGTGCACCACCAACTGCTTCGTTCCGATGGTCAAGGTGCTCGACGACGCCTTCGGTGTCGAGCAGGGTCTCATGACCACCATCCATGCCTATACCGGTGATCAGTCACTCGTCGACGGTCCCCACAGCGATCTGCGTCGGGCCCGCGCTGCGGCCATCAACATCATCCCGACCTCCACTGGCGCTGCCCGGGCCACGGGCCTGGTGCTCCAGTCGATGCAGGGCAAGCTCGATGGCACTTCGCTGCGAGTCCCGATTCCCACCGGCTCGATCACCGACTTCACTGCCGTGCTCAAGAGCTCGCCGACGGTCGAAGAAATCAACGCCGCCTACGCTGCGGCCGCATCCGAGGGCCCGCTGGCTGGCGTGCTCGTTTACACCGAAGCGCCGATCGTCAGCTCCGACATCGTCACCTCGCCTGCGTCGTGCACGATCGACGCCGGCATGACCATGGCGCAGGGCACCCTCGCCAAGGTCTTCGGCTGGTACGACAACGAATGGGGCTACTCCAACCGTCTCGTCGACCTCAGCCAGATCGTCGGCGCGGCCAACCAGGCCTGATTCACTCGTTGCGTTGGCTCCGAATTGACCGAGCCGAGCCCAGGTATCACTGTTCGAACGAACGGTGATGTCGGGCTCGTTTCGCGTCGTCGCCCAAACCTGTTGCAAAGGATGTATCGCAATGACCGTTTTTGGTGTTCCCGAGCTCGAAGATCTGGGATCGTTGGAAGGGAAGTCGGTGCTCGTGCGCGTCGACTTCAACGTGCCGATCCGAGACGGCGTGATCAGCGACGATCTGCGAATCCAGGCAGCATTGCCGACCCTGAAGTGGTTGCAAGAGCAGGGGGCAAGCGTCACCGCGATGTCGCATCTGGGTCGTCCGAAGGGGAAGCCGAACCCCGAGTTCTCGATGGACCCGGTTCGAGCTCACCTCGCAACACTTGCCCCCGGTGTCGAGCTGCTCGAAAACCTGCGCTTCGACCCGGGCGAGGAGGGTAACGATCCCGCCTTCGTCCAGGAGCTGATCGCTGGCCACGATTGCTATGTGAACGACGCCTTCGGCGCGTCACACCGTTCGCACGCTTCGATCGTTGGTCCGCCTCAGTTCCTCCCGTCGGCGGCCGGCCGTCTCCTCGCTCGCGAAGTCGAGGTGCTCCTGGGAGTTCGCAACCAGCCGCGTCGCCCGTTCGTTGCCGTCATGGGAGGAGCGAAGGTTTCCGACAAGCTCAGCGTGATCGAGGCGCTGCTCGAAATCGTCGATTCGATCATCGTTGGCGGCGGTATGGCCTTTACGTTCTTGAAGGCGCAGGGCCACCAGATCGGCGACAGCCTCCTCGAGGAAGACATGGTCGACACCTGTGCCCGACTCCTCGCAAGCGGAGCGACCATCTACCTGCCAGAAGATGTGACGGCGCTTGGCAACGGCGGCAAGTTGTTCGAGCCCGAAGCCGGGGGAGAGGTGCGCCAGTCAGGTGTGGACTTGCCAGCGGGCTGGATGGGCGTCGACATCGGGCCTGGCACTGCTGCGGTCTTTGGTGATGTGATCGAAGCGGCCGGCACCGTTCTGTGGAACGGTCCGATGGGCGTGTTCGAAGACCCGCGCTTCGAAGCGGGAACTCGAGCCGTTGCGACCGCCATCGCCGAGACTCGCGCCTTCACCGTTGTCGGCGGTGGCGACTCAGCGGCTGCGGCCAAGCAGTTCGGCATCGACCGAGAGGTCGACCACGTGTCGACCGGCGGGGGAGCATCGCTCGAACTCATCGAACAAGGCGACCTTCCCGGCCTTGCCGCACTGCGCCAACAGTAGCGAAACCCCCAATCAACCGACAAGCAGAAGAGAGCCCCACGATGAGCCAGCGCAAACCACTGATCAGCGGCAACTGGAAGATGCACCTCAACCACTTCGAGGCGCTCAAGCTCATCCAAGAGCTGAGCTATCTCCTCACCGGTGACGACGTGGACGCGGTCGACGTGTCCGTTCACCCGCCCTTCACCGACATTCGCACGGTCCAGACCGCGATCGATTCCGACAATCTTCCCTTCGCCATTGGCGCGCAGCACTGCCACTTCGAAGAGAAGGGAGCCTTCACGGGAGAAGTGGCGCCATCGATGCTGGCCAAGCTCAACGTGTCCTACGTGATCGCCGGGCATTCAGAGCGCCGGGAGATCTTTGGCGAGACTGACGAGATGGTGAATGCGAAGGTCAGGGCAATCGTCGCTGCGGGCATGACGCCGATCCTGTGTTGCGGCGAGACGCTCGACGAACGCGAAGCAGAACAGGCCGAATCGAAGGTGCAGGGTCAGGTCTTGGCCGGTCTGTCAGGGCTGACCGCCGAACAAGTTGGCGCACTGGTGATTGCCTATGAACCAATCTGGGCGATCGGCACCGGCAAGACCGCAACGGCCGACGATGCACAAGCAATGTGTGCCCTGGTTCGCTCGACAGTGCGAGACGCGTTTGGGAACGAAGCCGCTGACGCTGTTCGTGTGCAGTACGGCGGCTCCGTGAAGCCCGTGAATGCCAACGAACTACTCACCCAGCCCGACATCGATGGCGCACTGGTCGGTGGAGCATCGCTCGAAGCCGAGTCGTTCGCTCGAATCGCTC
>JBBQUN010000087.1:0-16330 GCA_038212405.1 Acidimicrobiales bacterium
TTGCTCCAGGATCACCAACTGCTCGTCCGCTCGCCGGCCCGACACGCAGTGATCCAGCCTTTGAACGCATGACGCGTCGGTGACGCAAACAGGTGCTCCTTCCACGGAAGTGAGTGCCCCCTTGGGTCCATCCGTTGCGAGATTCGTGGCGCGTCGGCGACATTGGTGAAAGAAGACAACTCAGTATGAGTGGCAACGAAACCAGGCTCCGAGCGATCAATGCGGTGACGAGCCGCAGCGCTGTACCTTCCGGACCGCCTGGCGCACCTCTGAGCGAGATTTGGGGGTGCGATGTGTTCAACCTCGCAACCATGGAGGAGTCGCTCTCGAAGAACGCCTTCAAGGCAATGAAGGCGGCCCGCCAGACCGGAGCACCGCTCGATTCGGCAACCGCCGACGTCGTTGCCGCAGCGATGAAGGACTGGGCCATCGCCAAGGGCGTCAAGTTCTTCTCGCACATCTTCTATCCGCTCACCAACATCACAGCCGAAAAGCATGACGGGTTCATCGTCATCAATTCCGCCGGTCATGCGATCACCGAATTCACCGGAAGCCTCCTGATCAAGGGCGAGCCCGATGGCTCGTCGTTCCCCAACGGCAGTTTGAGAACCACCAACGCCGCTCGCGGTTACACCTCGTGGGATCCGACCAGCCCTGCCTACGTCATTCATACGGCCAATGGCGCAACGCTGATGATTCCGTCGGTGTTCATGGCGTGGACCGGTGAGTCGCTCGACAAGAAGATCCCGCTCCTGCGTTCCAGTGCGGCGATGAGCCGTGCGGCCGAACGGGTGCTCTCCCTGATGGGCGAAACCGACATCGAGCCGTTGAACGCCAATTGCGGTGCCGAGCAGGAGTACTTCCTCGTCGACGCCCACTTCGCCAACGGTCGTCCCGACCTGTTGTTGACCGGTCGCACGCTCTTCGGTGCTCCGTCGCCAAAGGGCCAGGAGTTCGACGATCACTACTTCGGGGTGATTCCCGAACGCGTTCAGGTGTTCATGCAGGACTTCGAAGACAAGCTGTTCCGTCTCGGCATTCCGGCAAAGACCCACCACAACGAGGTCGCGCCCGGTCAGTTCGAGATCGCCCCATATTTCGAGTCGGCCAACGTCGCGGCCGATCATCAGCAGCTGATGATGACCACCATGCAGTTGACCGCAAAGGCCCACGGGTTCGTGTGCCTCCTGCACGAGAAGCCGTTCGCCGGGCTCAATGGCTCGGGCAAGCACGTCAACTGGTCGGTCGGGAACTCGACACAGGGCAACCTGCTCGACCCCGGCAACACGCCGGCCGAGAACCTCTACTTCCTGCTGTTCTGCGGAGCGGTCATTCGTGGCACCCACTTGTACGGGCCGCTGCTGCGAGCCGTCATCGCCACGGCGAGCAACGACCACCGTCTCGGGGCCAACGAGGCGCCACCGGCGATTCTCTCGATCGATCTTGGCGAGCAACTCGAAGAAGTCTTCAACGACATCAAGGCCGGCAACTCTTCGGCCTTCCGTGAGGACGACACCATGGACCTCGGTCTCGCCGAGATCCTGCCCTTCAGTCGTGACCCGGGTGACCGCAATCGCACGTCGCCGTTCGCGTTCACCGGCAACCGATTCGAGTTCCGCGCCGTTGGTTCGTCCAACTCGGTCGCCGGACCGCTCATTGCCATGAACACGATGTTGGCGGACTCGCTCGATTGGATCGCCGAGAGGCTCGAAACCGAGCTGAAGGCCGGGACGTCGAAGATCAAGGCGGTCGCCTCGGTCCTCAAGGAGTTGATGGAGGAGCACAGCGCGGTCATCTTCGCCGGCGATGGTTACTCCGAAGCCTGGCACCAAGAGGCCGAAGCGCGGGGATTGCGCAACCTGCCAACGGCTGCCGATGCGCTTCCGGTGTTCCTCGAAGATGACGTGGTCAGCCTGTTCGAACGCACCGAGGTGCTCTCGCCGGTCGAGCTCGAGAGTCGCTATGAGGTGTACGCCGAGCAGTACGTCATGTCGATCGCCGTCGAGGCACGAACGACGGTGGAACTGGCGAAGACGTCGCTCTACCCGGCATCGATGGGCTATCTGTCGCATCTCGCCGGCGCGATCCACCAGGCCTCCACGCTCGGCGTTGCCCTCGACACTGCAACGCTCAAGGCGATCAGCGAGGAGACCGACGCAATGGTCGGAGCTGCCAACGAACTGGCCGAAGCCATGAGCGTCGAGGACTTCGCGACCAGCGAAGCACACATGCGCTTCTGCGCCGACACGATTCGACCACTGATGGACAAGGTGCGCTTGCATGCCGACCGCCTCGAGACCGAGGTGGCCGACGAGTACTGGCCGTTGCCCAAGTATCGGGAGATGCTCTTCATCAAGTGACGTCCAGCGCGACATGACAACATGCAGGTGGAATCGGCAAGGCGCCGACCGAGCGAGCATCAGGCGTTCACACGACTCCAACATTCGCCCGGACCTGAGGCCGACCACTAGTTTCTCGGCATGAAGGGTCTCTACGTGGTGGCGGCGGTGACGATGGCCGGGGTCAGCTCGGTCTTCGCCCTCCTGGCCGAACTCCAGAAGCGCTACGACCTGTCCACGGCAGATCTCGGTTGGATCAGTGGGTCAGCCTTCGCTGCTGCGCTCGTCACCCAGCTGTGGATCGCCCGATACGCCGATCGGGGCCACGCTCGCCTCGTGCTTCGAGCCGGCGTTGTGGCCTGTGTCATTGGACTTTTCTGGTTCGCAGCGGCCACCGAGCTGTGGCAGTTCATCATGGCCCGGTCGCTGCTGGGGGCCGGGGTCGGCATGCTCGTGCCACCGGCCCGACGGGCCATCCTGATCTCGGCGAAGGGGAACCAGGGAGAGCAGCTCGGACTCTTCTATGCCGCATACTTGGCCGGGTTCGTGCTCGGCCCACCCATTGCTGGAACCCTCACGGTGCTGTTCGACGTTCGGGTGCCGTTCATCGTCTTCGGCCTGGCGTTGGCGGTCACCCTCTACCCGATCAGCCGCCTCGACATGCCCGAAGCCGAGCGGGGTGTGGTGCTCGACCGTTCCGAGCGACGAGTGATGCGTCGGTTGATCACCAATCGCCAGGTGGTGGCGGCGGCGTTGGTGATCGTGTCGTTCCGCTACTCGATTGGCGTGTTCGAGCCGTTGTGGGCAACTCATCTCGACCGTCTGGGCGCCTCGACGATGGTCGTGACCCTCTCGCTGACGTTCTTTGCGCTACCCATGTTGGTGGTGGCCCGGCGAGCCGGGAGGCTGTCGGATCGCTATGGAGCCCGGTACACCTCGGTCCTGTCGGCTGCTGCCACCGTTCCGCTGATGGCGTCGTACGGGTTCATCTCCGAGGTGCCGCTTCTGGTCTTGCTGGTGATTCCCCACGGGTTGGCCGAGGCGGTCCAGTCGCCCGGCACCCAGGCCGCCATGGCCGATGCTGCGCCCCCGAAGGACGCAGCGGCAGCTCAGGGTTTGGGCGAGGCAGCCGGGTCGGCCGCAGCAGCGGTCGGCGCCTTCACCTCAGCTCCGCTCTACGGGTGGGCCGGGCCTGGCACTGCTTGGTTGACCGCCGGCGTCGTGATGGCTGCGCTGTTGACCACCAGCGCCTGGCTCGATCGCCCGATCCGCCGCCACCCAAGCGCCGACCCGACTACCCGTAGCCACGCTGTTCCGCTGGTGCCTGAATCGGGCGGCTGATCGAACTCGGGGATCGCCGCCAGCCACTCTTCTCATGCAATGCCCAGTTCGGCTCCCATGCAAATGCCCAGTTCGGTGCTCTCGGCCCGGGTCACTCCTTTTACGCGGTCGGTGAAACTGCTGTTCACGTAGAGCACTCGGCGGCCGGTGATGGGGTGAGTACGGATCACCGGGTGGGTGTTGACTGGATACTCCTTGGCTGACGTGCTTCCGAATGCACCTGACGTGCCGGTTGAGATCGAGTCGTTCGGTCGCGATCAGCAGTGCCATCTTGACCCCTGTTCGATCGGCGCCAACAGCGTCGATCGACACGGCACTCAACAGTGCCAAAGACGGCACTCTATAGTGCCACCGTGGTCGTGTCGAGCAAGAAATCTCTGTCGAATACCAAGATCCCGTCGAATACCAAGATCCCGTCGAGCGCGAAGACCATCGAACTCGAAGCGGTGTTGGACGATCCCCGGCTCGTTGCCCGCTTGCGCATCTTGCGGAGTGCGCGTCTCCTCATCGCCGAACGCGGGTTGGCGGTGTCGATGGCCGAGATTGCTGACGCAGCAGGAGTTGGGCGGCGAACCGTCTTTCGCCACTTCGGTACGCACGAGGATCTCGTCGCCGCCGCGCTCGGCTCGGCGCTCGACTGGTACGAGCAGAACCTCGATCTCACCGTGGCTGCCGAACAGCCGCTCGACACCTGGCTCAACGAGCTCGTGCCTCACCTGCTCGACGTACATCGCCGCGCCGGCCGCGGGCTATGGGAACTCGCCAGTTCCTACGAAGGTGACCTCGCCCCGGCCCTCGCCGCAGTCAATCAGCGACGCCGGCGGTCACGACTGGAGATGACCGAAGCGATCGCTGCTGCGGCCTGGACCCGGGCGGGGGCCGCTGGCTCGGTCCCCGAAGCCGTCGCCGATGCCGTCGGGCTGACCATCTCGGCGTTTGCAACGCACTCGATGATCGATGACCTCGGCCGCAAGCCTGATCGCCTGGCGGCATCGGCTGCAACCATGCTTGCCGCCGTGGTCCGCTCAGCAGTCAACACCAGCGCCGATGCCGGCAACGACTCCCTTGGGGGGAACTCATGAACGAACAGGCCATTCGCGTCTACGCCTACGGTGGACCCGAGCAACTCGAGCTCGAAACGGTCGACGTCGGTGATCCCGGCCCCGGCGAGGTGCGCATCCGGCACCATGCCGTCGGCATCAACTTCGCCGACACCTACTTTCGCACCGGGTTGTACCCATCGAGTCTCCCGAGTGGCATCGGTGTCGAGGGAAGCGGCGTGGTCGAGGCGGTTGGAGCCGCCGTGGACTTCGCGCCCGGTGATCGGGTCACCTACACCGGTAGTTCGCTCGGGGCCTACAGCACCGCCCGTACGATGCCTGCCGACACGTTGATTCGACTGCCTGACGAGGTCGCTTTCGATGCCGCTGCGTCGCTCACGATGCGCGGCCTGACCGCCAGCTATCTCCTTCGACGTATCTGGCCGCTCGAACCTGGTGACACCGTTTTGTTTCACGCTGCTGCAGGGGGCGTCGGCCTGGTGTTTTGCCAGTGGGCGAAGCTGCTTGGGGTTCGCGTCATCGGGACGGCGTCGACCGACCGCAAGGCGGAGATCGCTATCGATCACGGCTGTTCAGACGTGATCGATAGCAAAGCGGACATCGTTGCCGAGGTGAGTCGGCTCACGAACGGTCGCGGCGTGAAGGTGGTCTACGACGGTGTTGGACGTGACACGTTCGACGCGTCGATTCGCTGTCTTGCCCGCCGCGGTCTGATGGTCTGCTTCGGGGCCGGTGCGAGCGATCGAGACGCCGGAGCTGGTTCGTCGCGGCTCACTGTTTCTGACCCGGCCGGCGCTCGCCGACTACTTGGCTGATGGTGAAGAGCGTGACGAACTCGTCGCAGAGCTCTTCGGCCACGCTATGGACTGAGTGAGGCGGCTGACGCCCACCGCGCGCTCGAAGCCCGTACAACAACCGGGTCGTCGATCTTCGATCTGGCGGAGCAACCATGACCATCATTCGAAACCGCTCGCTGACGACGGAGCCGATCTCGACGTCGTTGGGCGTCGAAGTGAGTGGCGTCGACCTGGTCGAGGTCGCGTCGAACGCTGACCTGTTCGGTGAGATCCGTGAGCTGTGGTTGACCCACAAGCTGCTGATCTTTCGAGACCAAGCGCTTCCACCGGCTGAGCACGTGCGACTGGCCGAGCGCTTCGGCCCGCTCGAGGCGCACCCGATTCAGCCTTCCCACCCCGAGCACCCGACGTTGCTCCTCATCGACCGACAGGAGGAGCGCACGACCTATGAGAACGTGTGGCATGCCGATGCAACCTTCCGGCTCGACCCGCCGATCGGCGCGGTACTGAAGTGTGAGGCGTGCCCGACCGTCGGGGGTGACACGTTGTGGGCAAACATGGCGATGGCGTATGACCGGCTCCCCGATCGGGTGAAGGAACGGATCGGCGAGCTGAGGGCCAAGCACTCGATCGAGCACTCGTTCGGCGGCACGATGTCGCCCGAGAAACGTTCTGCACTCGCGGCCGAAAATCCAGCAGCAGAACACGATGTCGTGTTCCAGCACCCCGAGTCGGGCGACTCGGTGTTGTATGTCAACCAGGGCTTCACCACCCACTTCGTGAACTTCCAGAAGTTCGATCGCATTCGCTACGGACTCGACTTCACGATGGAGGCGAACCACCTCATGAACTATCTGTTGAGCCAGGCGATGATCCCCGAGTACCAGGTGCGACTGCGTTGGCGTCCAGGCACCGTTGCCATCTGGGACAACCGCAGCACGCAGCACCACGCAGTGCATGACTATTGGCCGAACCCGCGGTCAATGCGGCGAGCAACCATTTCCGGTTCCTTGCCGATTGCAGAATCCTCACTCGTATCGAACTGAGCGCCCCGGGTGCGTCTGACGCGATGAGCGGGGTGATACTTCCACCTCGCTCCAGCGAGAGGCGATCTTCGCCCGTGGAATGGGAGCGTGGGGCCGAACGCAAGCTCTAGGGTTCGGTCATGACCCGACCCTGGGTGCTGTATCCCGAACTGCGCGATCAAGTGATCACTCTGGTTTCCTCCCTCGATGCCGAGGAGCTTGTTCGTCCGGTTCCTTCGACGGCGGAGTGGACGGTCACGCAAGTGGTTGCCCACGTATGCGGTCTCAACTCGGACATCGTCGGTGGGGCCCGGGAGGATCTCGGGGCCGATGAACGCACGGCATTGCAAGTGTCGAGGCGAGCGATGATGACGGTCGGTGAAATCTGCGATGAGTGGCGGAATCATGATGCGGCAATGCGGGCCATTGCTGCGGAGGTGCCTCTGCTGCAGGAACGGCTTGCTGCCGATCTGGTGATCCACCTGCACGACCTCCAACACGCGCTCGATCACCCGATCGATCGGGGCGATGCAGCAACGATCAGTGCTTCCCACGTCTACGCCATGCGATCACCGGAACGTTGGTTTGCGACAGCGGGGGTGCCTGTCCGTGTCGAGCTGACCGACGGATTCGTAGCGGGGTCCGAAGGTGGGGATGTCACGCTCCGCGCCACGCCGTACGACTTCCTTCGCTCGATCTCCGGACGGAGGAGCCGAAAGCAGGTCGAAGCGCTGGATTGGTCTGCGGTTGTCAGCGAAGTCATCGACAACTTCAGTCCTTACGCCGAGCTGGGGTCCGACGACGCGGCGATCTGATCAGATGGCAGACCTGCGGGTTCCCGTTGCCCGAGCCGGTGATGAGCTCCACGAGCGCGTCGGAGACTTCGTCGGCAGCTGTGACGAGCGCGCGAGCGTGAGCACATCGGTGGTCCTCGTCGAGGTCGCGGAGCTCGATCGCGATGGTCGCGTCGCCGGGTCCTGCGCTCCAGTGGGGCCGGTGCTCGAACAACGACGGTTCCGCCGCTCAGACGACCAGCAGCGGTGCTTCGGCGAACGCATCGACGATCTGACCGATCACGTCGAGCGACTCGTTCTCCGCCCACTGCAGGTCGTCGAACATGAGCACAACGGGCGCGGTGGCGAGCAGCGACTGCATGTGCGCGGCGAGGTACCCGAAGGCGATCGTGCCGAGCTCGGGGTTTCCCGCGACGTCACGGACCGCCGAGCTGCTCGAGAGGTCGAATCCCAGCCACTGTCCCACGATGCCCGCCTGTCCGACCGCGAGCGTCGTGAAGCCGCTGCGAAGCTTCTCGGCGCCGACAGCGTGACGTCGCACGAGGTCGCTGTCGGCGCCCGCACCGGACGTCGGGTCGAGATCAGGCGGCGAGAAAGGCATCGATCCGTCCGAGGAACTCGGGCCAAGCGGGCTCGGACTCGCTCAGGAGGTGGTTGGCGCTGTCGAGCATCACGAGCTGGCTGTCGGGGATGAGCGTCGCCAGCTCGATGGCCTGTGTCGCCGGCACGCGGACGTCATTGCTCGAGTGGAACACCATCGTTGGGCAGGTCACGGCTCGGGCAACGGTGGAGACGTCGATGCGGGCGAACTCCTCGAGGAAGCGGACGGCGTTGTCGGGCGACGTGGTCCGTCGTTGGAACCCGATGAAGTCTGCCCACTGTTCGGGCGTGCCGTCGGGCAGGAACTGCGACGCGAACACCTGGAGGAAGCTCGCGTCCTCACGCTGCCATCCGACGCGGGCGAGGTCGACGTCGAGCGCCGCTTCGGCGCGCTCGGCATCCGACGTCGCTCGGACGGCGCGACCCCGGGCGTACGCCCCCGCCAACACGAGGTGTGTGACTCGATCGGGGTGCCGCGCTGCGTACGCGATGGCCACGGCACCGCCCTGAGAAACGCCGAGGAGCGGGAACCGGTCGAGCCCGGCCGCATCAACGACCGTCTCGAGGTCGTCGACCCACGCCTCGAACCCGAACGTGGACACATCCCAGTCCGACATGCCGCACCCGCGTTCGTCGTAGCGAATCAGACGGCGGCTGCCGGCAAGACCGTCCAACCAGTGAGCCCACACCGGGCTCGTGCGTTCGAGCACGAGGTGGGTCATCCAGTTGGCGGCCTTGAGGAGAGCCGGGCCGGTTCCCAACGTCGCCCACGCGATCCGTGTGCCGTCGGCAGCGCGGCAGAACCGGATCGATTGCTCACCGGCGGGAGCCGTGCGGGCGCCGGGCGCGCTGTCGGAGTCGAGGCTCACTTCTGCGACGAACTGATATCCGCGTCGGTGCACCGTTCTCAGGATCCGTTGCTGGCTGCCGTCGTCGCCCACGGCGCGACGTGCGGTTCGCAACGCCGTCGTCAACGCCGCGTCGCTGACGAACCGGTCGCCCCAGACGGCGTCGAGCAGCTCGTCCTTGCCGACCACGCGATCGCGGTGACGGACGAGGTAGTGCAGCAGATCGAGCGCCCGCGGTTCCAGATGGACCGGTTCACCGTTGCCGCTCAGCTGGTACGCACCGGTGTCGAGCTCGAACTCATCGAAGCGATATCGGGCGGTCACAGACACTTTTATATACGAGGAGCTCCGACGGCGACTGACCCGGCACCTGTCCGACCGCCGACGATCGCGCGTCGGGAGGCGCACGTGCGCACCGTGTCGCTCAGGACCGACCGAGATCGCCACGGTGAGCGAGGTCGAGCGTGCGGGGACGCTCGTCAGCGACGAGCGACGAGTCGGACGTCCCGACCAGTTGTTCGGGCCGACGCAGAGACGCAGCGCTCCCAGCGGAGCGTCGCTCCCTCAGAAGGTGGAAGCTGTTGACGGTGGCGAGGGCGACGTTCAGCACGATCATCGACCAGATCCCGAGCACCACGTTGAAGATCCCGAGCGCAACGGCTGCGGCGAGGTTCAGCTGCCGCAGTCGGCGGACGTCGCGCTGGATCAGCGAACCCACGACCAGGGCCGAGCCGAACCATCCCAGCACGGCGATCATGACTCCGACTCCGATGACCGGCTCGCAACGCCTCCGGTCCCGTGCGCTGCGCCGACGGTTCGTCGGCGTGATCCCGTGCCGTTCGCCGGGTTCTGCAGGTGGTTCATGATGATTCGATCCTCTTCATCCGAGTGTGAGCACCGCGGGTGCGTTGCTTCATCGCCCATCCTGACGACGTGGTCTGACGGACCCATCGCGAGCGGATGAGGAACTCCTGAGGCGTCCTCCGGGTCCTCAGAATTTCCCCACAGGTCCCTTGCGACTCGACCAGATCGGGTCGTCATCGTGGACGGGGCCGGTGTCGTCCGACCCGGCCACGTCGGATTCAGGAGAGATCGACATGGACACCAGCGTTCTGGAACCCACCACCCCCGAGACCGTCAGCTGTGAAGAAGACCGGTCCGTCCGGTCTCGCCACGACCTGCGCTACTGCGACGAGACCGTCGAGCTGCTCGGCTGCCAGCCCGTCCCCGAGCTCGGCCTCGGCGTCGACGTGCGGGCCGTCGCCACCGTGAACCTCGCCGCACAGCGCGATCCCGCCGGCTTCTGGCGCGTGAACCGCAAGGTCGAGCGCGACGTCGGGCGTCTGATCGCCGACGGGATCGAACGACCCGCACTTCCCCTCGCCGGACCGAAGGGGCGCGCCCGCCTCGCCGAGCGACATCCGGTCCTCGCTGACTGGTGGGGCACTCCCGAGGTGGCGGGCCGCCACGGACTGTCGGATCGTCTCGACGGGTCGGTCGTCGACCTACTCGACCTCGACAGCCTCCACGACACCCCCGCACGCTTCGACATGGTCGACAATCTCGGCTTCTTCGAGTACCTCCCCTCCGAGACCGGCACCGGTTTCCCCTCGGCGTCGGACTACATCGCCACTGCAGTGAGCGTCGTCAAGCCGGGGGCATCGTCGTGCTCGCAAACATACTCGACACCCACCCCCAGCTCGACTTCGTCATGCGCTGCGTCCAGTGGCCGTTCATCCAGCCGCGCAGCGTCGACGAGCTCGTCGGCCTCATCCATGCGGCTGGCATCGCCGACGACCGCACGACCATCTACCTGCCCGACGATGGCGTGTACGCAGTCGCCGCCATCCAGGTCTGACCGGGCTCGATCGTTCTCGGAAGGAACCAGGATGACACCCACCGAGCCCGTCGGCGTCGGTGCTCGACGCTCGCCGTCGTCGAGCTGTGCCTGCCCCTGGTCGTCACGGCTGCGTCACCACCAGTGGCGATGACGTGACCTACCCCGAACTGATGGGCCTGACGGCCAGAATCCACCGGGAAGAGGGCGGCCCGGAGTTGCCACCCACGAAGGAGCCCGGTATCCGGGTCCCTGGATGAGGACCCGGCGGGGACCCGGCCGGTTTGATACATTGGCCCGGCGTAGCCGCTGACCAGGGCAAACAGTGGAGCGGGTGACGGGAATCGAACCCGCGTATTCAGCTTGGGAATCTGTTGAGCAGCTTCGGCTCGTCAGCCGCCTGACCAGCGTTTGTGCAGGTCAGTGATGGTTTCGAACGCTCGATGAGTTGTCCCTTGAACCCCGCCCGTGACCCCTGTTTTCCGTTGTTCTAGGCACGCTCTAGGCACGAACCACCGGGTCGACTGCGTGTAAGTTCCACTCCATCGTCGATGGTTCCCAGGTACCCATCGTGTCGTCGAAGACTGGGCGATAGAGCGTCACTGCGATCTCGAGGGCGTCGTTGGCATTCTGCACATCGAGGCCGGTGACCGTTCGAGCGATTGTTGCGTAGCCGTTGATCCAGGTCTGGTCTGGCAGTTCGAGTCGTTCGGGCATCTGGTGGTTTCGGTGGCGTCGTTCCGATTCGACAGCCGTGCGTAGCGCTTCCGCGTCGATCGTTTGCGTTTGCGCAATCAGCACGATGTCGACCAGATCACGGAAGCGGGTGCTGGGGCGATCTCCCGCAAACCTGCTCGTCATCGCGACGAGCTTGTCGGCGAGGTGGTCGACGACCGGGTAGACGCGGTAGGTGGTGGTGGGGAGCCCGTCGATGTCGATGGGCCGGAGCCCTGGTGCGTGGTCGGGGTCACCGGTCATGTTCGAGTCGACGACGGCATCGATCTGGAAGTCGGCGAACTTGATGTCACCGATGTAGGCGACCACTTTGTACTTGCGGCCAGAGGTGGTGCCGGCGAGAGCGCCGGTTTGCTCGATATCGAAGCTGAAGAAGTCACCAAGGTCCAGGTTCGCAGCGGCCGAGAGTTCGGTGTGGGCACGCTCGATCTCGCCGTGACGGTAGAGGTCGATGTCTTGGGTGTGGCGCGCTCGCTGGGGCACGCGGACGAGGAGGCCGGTTCCGCCCTTGAGCACCCAGGTTGATTCTGGGTCGAGGAAGAGGCGGGTGAGGAACCTGTCGTATGCGAAGTGCCGCCGGATCTGGTTGATGTCGTGGTGACCGAGCTTGGCTTCGGCTGCGGCGCGCACCTTGATGGCATCGTGCAGCGCGGTTGCGGTGGCGTAGCGATGGGGGACCGTCATCGGCCGATGCCGTTGCCGGTCATGTCGAGTAGTGCGTCAACGGGGGTCCGCAGTGGGGCTCGGTCGAGTTCCTGGGGGCGGATCGCGCCGGTGTCGATCGCATCTCGGAGGAAGGTGCCGAGGTGGCCGCCGTCGGTGCTGGCAGCGTCGAGGTCGATGAGGGTTTGTAGCGGTGAGGTGACTGCCATGCCTTCTCTGATCACCCACTGATCCGGGGTGAGTCCGTCGGGGCGAACCTGGACGTGCAGCGCGTCGGTGCGGAGTTGTTTGCGCACGGTGGAGATGAACTGATGTGTGGGCGGGATGAACGTGCCAAGACCGAGGAGCACGGCGGCACTTTGGTGAGAGACCCAGATGGTGGGGTTCTTGGTGCGCTCACGGGGTCGACGCTTCGGGTCGAGTCGCATCCATGTCGTGCGCAGATCAGCGTGTTCGTCGTGACCCGCTCCGGCGACTCGGTAGATGCCGTGGTCGAGGCGTCGTATCTGTCCGTAGTCGGTTGCACGTGAGAGCTGGACGTCGCTGACCCCGACATCGTGTGCTTGGGCACGGGTGAAGTAGCCGTGCTGTGCCTCGGAGAGTTCCTCGATCATTGCGATCAGATCAGTCCGTGGCGTGGTCTTCATAGCTGCAAAGCTTACACTTGTTGAAATCTATGCAGCGCTCCGGGGTTCTCTTTGTGCTTTGGTGGGTCCGTCGCTTCAGTCCAAGGTTCGAGCAGGCGATCTCGAACGAGGCGTGTCGTCCAGTCACCGAGCGCGTTCGCCACTCAGATAAGAGGTGGATCTCTCCGTCGAGGTGGTCGTTGAAGGCGTCGAGGCTCTCGGATGGGATCCAGTACTCGAGACACGTGTCATCGCCGACCTGGCGGACCTCGAACTCAGTGGGGAAGTCGGTATCGACGTCGAAGCTGAGGACGTAGCCGACGTTGCCGTTGGCGGCATCTCTCGTGTTCCACTTGCGGGCGATGCGGGTTGCGTAGGCCTCGTTGAGCACGGGGTAGAAGATCGGCCGCCAGTCGAGGCGCGGCGGGAAGCGCCGCCACTTACTGGCGGCCATGAGGTCGAGTTTCGGTTGCCCGACTGGTCGGCAAAGGGTGGTCGTCACCACGTCTCCCGTGTGGCCTTGCGGTTGTAGCTCAGCGTGCCATTTTGAAACTGACGGGCGTTGCTCGACTAGGGGTGTCACGCTGATGGGATGCCGATCGTTGACCAGCACCGCCGCGATCTCCTCGTTCTGGACGACTGCTTCGCGCCCGAAGAAGTGGCCTCGCTGTGCGCAGCGGGGGAATCAGCGATGTTCGAGGCCCAAGACCTTGGCCGGGGATCGATGGCCCGCCGAGAACGGGCGGAATTGGTCGATGAAGCAGTAGCTGCGGTGTTGTGGGAACGAATCGGGCCGCACCTGCCTCCGATGTCCTCGTGGTTCAGTGGGCCTCACGCGCCGCGCTTGGAACCGCCCGTCGAGCAATGGGTGGCGTTCGGCTGCAATCCGAGGTCGCGGGTCTACCGCGACGGGATGGGTGCTGCGTTCTCGGAGCATGTTGACGAGCCATGGAGACCCGATGCCGACACTCGTTCGATGTTGACGGTGCTTGTCTATCTCCCGGCTGGCGGTTGCCAGGGTGGCGAGACGGTGATCGACGGCGAGACCGTTCCGGTCGCTGACGGACGAGTCGTCGTGTTCGACCACCGACTGCTTCATGAGGGCAAGCCGGTGGAGCGCGGCCAAAAGCTGGTTCTCCGCAATGGCATCGTGGCGCGGCCGACCGGGGTGTGGCCGACGTGAAGGTTCGCGTGATGCCCGACTACGAGTGCGCCCCCATCTGGGACGACGAGGACGTGGGGCCCATCGACCCAAACGAGTTGCCGATCTCTCGTGAGCTCGCCGAGCGCCTGTGGCGTGGGCTCGTGAGTACGACGCGACCCTGAACTGGGATGACCCGTCGTCGTCCGGTTTCGAAACGACTGAGGACGAGCTCCGATTCGAGGACACCGGCCGTGCACTCACCCGGCGACTCTCCAAGGAGCTCGGCCGTTTCGCTTCGGTTCGCTGGTGGCGCGACGTGATTCCGACAAGCTTCTCGCTCGAAGATGCTGATCGCGTGCTACTCGTCCAAGGAGCGGGCTACGACCCGAGACATCGAGAGAGCAATGAGGTCCTTGGGGAGGTCAAGGACCCGGAGCTGGTGAGTCGGCTCGGGGAGTTCCTCCGCTTGTACGAGTCCGACGAGAGCTACCACTGGATGACTCCTGGGTCGCCGACGATGGTTCTCTGCCAAGGAAGCGAGGTCCTCGCCGCCGTCATCTGCATCTTTCCGTACCTGCGGTGCGAGCAACTCTGGGATGGCGACGTGCCTGTCTCGTCGCCGGATCTTCTGGCGGCGTGGTTTCAGGAGGTCGGGGTGGAGTTGCCGCAGGGCGGCGCAGCGACCTAACCGAAGGCTCTCCTTCCCGGGTCGGGAGCTGCGAGAGATAGTGGAGAGTGATGGAGAGATGCTGGCTCTGGCATCTCTCTGCGCGTAGGTCCGCAGGACCTGCAGTTGTGTCTGACAGAATTTCGGTGGAGAGATGAGCCGGTAGCGGTCGACGATTTTGCGGTGCGAAACTCGGTCGCGAATGGCGCGGTCGGGTGGTCGCCTTCCCTGATCGGCCTACCGATCAGATCGTCCCGCGCTCGCGCTCGGCTGCGATGATGGAGCGGTGAGCGATCTCTCAGAGCTGTTCGATACTGGCGTAGTGCTGGAGCTTGCCGGCCACAACTCTTACGCCCGCGGCCTTGGCTATCAGTCGGATGGGCGAGTCGAGATAGTTGCGGCTTCCGGTGCACGGGTGGTCGCTGCGGTGCGGGGCTCGATGCCCTATCCCGTGGAGCTGTGGATCGAGGGAGGGGAGCCGGCGTGGTCGTGCGGCTGTCCTGCGGCCGAGGATGGCTCGTTCTGCAAGCACGCTGTGGCAGTTGCCCTCGAGGTCGCCGAGCCCGGGGCATCGAGATTCCCGCTCGCTTCGGGCGGGTTGCCAGCGGAACGGGCGGACGAGCCGGACCTCGCCGCCTACGTCGAGGGTCTCGATCATGCTCGACTCGTCGAGCTGGTCGTGGCGCAGGCCGATGCCGATTGGCGACTGCGCGAGCGGTTGGTGGCCGAATCGCAGGCCGCTTCGGGTGGGGGACCATCGATGGAGAAGTGGAAGCGTCGCATTGATGGTGCCTTCGCTCCGTACGGCGACTTCGTGTCGTACCGGGAGGCGGCGGGGTGGGCCGCTGACGTCGGCGAGGTTATTGACGCATTGCAGGAGCTGAACGACGCTGGCCATGCCGCCATCGTGGTCACGTTGGCCGAGCATGCCCATCGTCGTGCCGACGAAGCCGTTCAATACATCGACGACTCCGACGGATGGCTCACCGACATCTCCTCGCGAATCAGCGAACTGCACCTCGCCGCGTGTGAAGCGGCCCGCCCCGACCCGATCGCTTTGGCCCACCGCCTCGTCGACCTCGAACTGACGTCCGAGCTCGACGGCTTCCACCGAGCTGCAGCGACCTACGCCGAGGTGCTGGGCGAGGAAGGGCTGGCTGAGTTCCGCCGTACGGTCGAGCCAGCCTGGAATGCGATCGACATAGACGAGGATGACGACGATCGGGTCTGGGGCGGCGACTTCACCGTGCGGAACGCGATGATCGGATGGGCGATGGGGACCGGTGACCCCGACTCGCTCATCGAGGTCAGAGGACGCGATCTGCGGATCCCTGATGACCACCTCGAGGTGGCTCGAATGCTGGCGCTCGCCGGTCGGGGGGACGAGGCCATGGACTGGGCCCGGCGTGGACTCGCCGAGTACGCCGATCGGCCGTGGCAGCTCGCTGGCCTCCGTGACTTCCTGGGCGAGCTCCTTCGTTCACAGGGCGATGTCGACGCGTCGGTGGAGCTGTTCTGGGACGCGTTCGTGACGTCGCCATCGTTGACCGCCTACCGTCGCCTGCTCGATGAGGTTCCTGACGATCGAGTGTCATGGTCGGCCCGTTGCATCGATCGGCTTCGACAGGAAACTGCGAACCAGGGAGGCGGACTGCAGCGATTCCAGGCTCGGCCCTCCGATGCGCTGGTCGATGTGTTGATGTTCGAGGGCGAAGCCGATGAGGCGTGGGCGGTGGCCCAACAGCATGGGTGCGATGCCCGCAAGCTCATGGCACTCGCGCGGGCCCGGGAGTCGGACCATCCGAGCGATGCGATCGATGTCTACGAGCCGGAGGTGTTCTCCCTCATCGACC
>JBBQUN010000088.1:0-16237 GCA_038212405.1 Acidimicrobiales bacterium
CGAACCGAGCAGCGTTGCGATCATCGAAGACCGTCAAGCGAAGTGTGGTGCCATCGGGGAGATCAACGAGGCAGAGATCTCGTGACAAACCCTGCCTCATCACGCTGACTCGGCGAGGGCAGACCAGTTCCATGCGACTCAGCACCTCCAGCCGACGCAGTTCCAGCGACGCAAACGTGGTGCTTGCATCAGGAAGTCGGTTGGCCAAGCTGGCGAGGCGCAGTCGCTCGGACCAGCTCGTGCTCCGCCAGAAGGCCGCTTCGGCGTCGTGGCGTTGGGTTGTTCCCAGCGGCGGGACGATTCGCAACACAACGAAGCCGAGACCCAGCATCACCATCAGCGCTACCCACATGGAGCCTCCTCTCATCGATCCTGCGTGCGTCGCACGCCAACGCTCCAATCCGTGTTGGAGAGTCTCCCTCATCATCGGCAGTGAAATCTGGTCAATGACCGTTCGTCTTTCCGGTGACGGCCCCGACGCCAACCTGCGGTCTCGGCCCATGGTCGCTACGGTGTCGACGTGAGCGGAGAAGAACGACCCTATGGATCCAGCCCCGAAACAAACCCTGGTCTCAAGCGAGTGCGCACACGGCACTTCCAACGAGCCAAGGAACAGGGAATCAAGATCAGCGGCCTGACGAGCTACGACTTCATGTCGGCTCAGATTTTCGACGAAGCGGGAATCGACTTCCTGCTCGTTGGCGACTCGGCCGCCAACACGGTCTTTGGCTACGACACGACCATCCCGGTCACGATCGACGAACTGATCCCTTTGTGCGCCGGCGTGGTTCGTGCCGTGAAGCGAGCACTCGTCGTTGCTGATCTCCCCTTCGGCTCCTATGAGAACGGCCCCGAGGAAGCGCTCCATTCGGCCATTCGCTTCATGAAAGAAACTGGTGCCCACGCCGTCAAGCTCGAAGGCGGACAGCGAAGCGCCAAACAGATCAAGCGCATTGTTCGTGCCGGGATCCCGGTCATGGCCCATATCGGTTTCACACCGCAGAGCGAGCACGGCCTCGGTGGCCACTTGATCCAGGGCCGGGGCGACGCCGGTCAGGCGTTGCTCGACGACGCCCACGCCGTGGAAGATGCCGGCGCCTTCGCTGTCGTGCTCGAGATGGTGCCGTCATCGATTGCTGCCCAGGTCACCGCCGAGCTCACGATTCCGACCATCAGTGTCGGGGCCGGTCCCGAATGTGACGGCCAGCTGATGGTCTGGACCGATTGGGCAGGCTTCACCACCGGTCGAATCCCCAAGTTCGTCAAGCAGTACGCCCAGATCGGGCAGATCCTGCTCGAGGCCGCCAAGAACTACCGTGAAGAAGTCGAGGCGGGGATCTACCCCGGCCCCGAGCATGAGTATTCCGACAGCTGATCTCCAAGGAGCGTCATTCACCCATGACCGATTCTGCAGCTGGCTCTCCTGCCGCTCCCGCACCGCAGTTCCGTAAGACCAAACAGGGCAAGTGGGCCGTGATGGGCCCCGTCGACGCCTTGCAGGCTGCCCTCGCCGGTGACGGCAAGGTCAAGGTCTTGAAGAAGTCCGGCGACTGGTCCGACTTCACGGTGGTCTCGCTTGGCCGGCCATTCGATGTCGACGGGGTCGCCATGGTCTACGGCTACGACGACGAAGGCGATCCCAACGCTGGAGCCCCGGCCGACCGTGCTTCCACCGCGAGTGCTTCCGCCGCCAATCCTCGCTCCGGCAGTTCACGCTCGAGCAGCTCGTCTTCGGGCAGCTCGTCTTCGGCGGGCGAGCAGCCACCATCGACGCCTCCGCCTCCGCCTCGTGATGAGTCCGAGCCATTGCCCGACTATCGCGGCGGTCCCGAAGATGAATGGCAGGATGGGTTCTGACCACGAAGAGGACGACATGAACAGTTCGCCGACCACCTTTGCCGAACTGATGGCGTTGGAGCGACACGGTCCCGACACCTGGATCGGCCTGAGCGCCGAGTACTCCTGGGGTCGTATCTACGGTGGACAGGTCGTCGCTCAAGCGCTGTTGGCCGCCTACAAGACCGTCGACGCTGATTTCTCGGTCCACTCCCTCCACGCCTATTTCATTCGGGGCGGCGTCATCGATGAACCAGTGCGGTTCGAGGTCGACCGGCTCCGCAACGGCCGAAGCTTCTGCACACGAGCGGTGGTCGTTCGCCAATCCGGCGGGGCGATCCTGCACCTGTCGGCCTCGTTCCATGTGGTGGAGGACGCGCCAGAGATTCAGACCGCCCGAATGCCGCTCGCACCCGATCCCGAAGATGTTCGCCCGAAGCCCGACGACTGGCCATGGATCATGGAACGTCGCCCGCTCGAGAGTTACCAGGGCGCGGGCGCCTCGATGGGTTGGGTACGTCTCACCGACGAACTCGACGACGATCCCCGACTCCATGAGTGTGGCCTGGCCTTGAGTTCCGACGCCATTCAATTCGGAGCAGTTCGCAGCATTCATCCGGCACAACGCACCGCACAAGAGGGCGAAGACCCGTTCATGGGGGCCAGCCTCGACCATGCGATGTGGTTCCACCGACCTCTTCGAGCCGACCAGTGGCACCTCTATCACTGGGACTGTCATGGTTTGACCGGCGCTCGTGGCATGACGGTTGGCAACCTCTTTGCGGCCGACGGCACCCACGTCGCCACCGTGGCCCAAGAGGTCCTGCTTCGTGAGCGAACCAAGCCGCGGTAAGGTCCACCCATGCGCGCCATCGTGATCACCAAAGACGACGACTACCGAGCCGACCTCACCGAGGTCGACGAGGCCGACCTGCCAGAGGGCGACGTCACCGTTGCCGTCGAGTATTCGACGATGAACTACAAGGACAGCCTGGCCATCACGGGCGCCTCACCGGTCATTCGCACCTTCCCCATGGTGCCCGGTATCGATCTGGCCGGCACCGTCGAGGCCAGCGATCATGCCGAGTTCGCCATTGGCGACAAGGTCGTGTTGAACGGTTGGGGTGTTGGCGAATCGCACTGGGGCGCCTACGCCGAGCGGGCTCGGTTGTCGGGTGATTGGCTCGTTCCGCTTCCCGACGGCTTCACCGCCCGCCAGGCCATGATCATCGGTACCGCCGGGTACACCGCCATGCTGTGCGTGATGGCCCTCGAAGACCATGGGGTGGCACCTGATCAGGGCGAGGTGCTGGTCACTGGCGCTGCTGGTGGAGTTGGCAGTGTTGCCATCGCTCTGTTGTCCAAGCTCGGGTTCGATGTCGTTGCCTCGACCGGCCGTCTCGAAGAAGCCGACTACCTCACCTCGCTCGGGGCAACCAGCACGATCGACCGCAACGAATTGTCCGAGCCTGGCCGTCCACTGGGACGCGAGCGTTGGGCCGGCGTCGTCGATGCCGTTGGCAGTCACACCCTGGTCAACGCCTGTGCCGCCACCAAATACGGTGGCACCGTCGCCGCCTGTGGTCTGGCTCAGGGCGCCGACTTCCCCGGCACCGTCTTGCCATTCATTCTCCGCAACGTCACGCTGGCGGGGATCGACAGCGTGAACTGCCCCAAACCTCGACGACTCCAAGCCTGGCAACGTCTGGTCACCGACCTCGACACCGACCTGCTCGAGATCATGGCCGTCGAGATCGGTCTGGGCGACGTGATTTCGACGGCGGTCGACCAACTGGCAGGCAAGACCCGGGGCCGTGTGCTCGTCGACGTCAAACGCTGACACAGCGGTCTCACACCATGATGCCAAACACCCACGAACCCAGGATTCCTCAATGAACCCCGACCACGCCATCAGCCGTTTCCCCGTCCCCACGCTGGCCGACATGCCAGACGACATCCGTGAACGGATCGAGGCCGTGCAAGCGAAGTCGGGTTTCATTCCCAACGTCTTCCTGGCGCTGGCCAATCGGCCCGATGAGTTCCGTGCGTTCTTCGCCTATCACGATGCACTGATGGAACGCGATTCCGGTCTGACCAAAGCCGAGCGCGAGATGATCGTGGTCGCCACCTCAGCAGCCAACAGCTGTCAATACTGCGTGGTCGCTCACGGTGCGATCCTGCGCATACGGGCAAAGAACCCGCTGATTGCCGACCAGGTGGCCATCAACTACCTCAAGGCTGACATCACCGAACGTCAACAGGCCATGCTCGACTTCGCGATGCAGGTCAGTCTCGACCAAGGATCGGTCGGCCCCGATGACTTTGCCATCCTCGAAAGCCATGGCTTCACCAACGACGACGTCTGGGACATCGCAGCCATCACCGCCTTCTTCGCCCTCTCGAATCGGATGGCAAATGTCACCGGCATGCGTCCCAACGACGAGTTCTACGCGATGGCTCGCTGACCCGCTCGACTCAACAGGCTCGACTCAACAGGCTCGACTCAACAACCAACGCCGAGCCACACGGGAATGCTTCGGTTGGTGCCGGCGACGGTGACTCTGCCGCCCTCGTTGAACTCGACCGAGGCGCCGCCGTCCATCTTCACGATGTCGGTGTAGCCCTGGCCCAGGAGCCAGTCGCGCATCTGTGGTGCGGTCATCGAGGTCGTTGACCCAAAGGTGACCGTCGACGGCGCCTTGAAGGCGACGAAGGAATGCCGAGTCGTGAGCATGGTGTAGGTCTGGGAGTTGATGACCGCGTCGGTCACCGACTGTTGCCCCTTGATCGCCATGACAATGCCACTGGCGGCCCATCGGTAACCAGCCGGATTGGTATTGCCGTCGCGCTGCCAATCCCGCTCGACCTCGAGGACGAAGTTTCCTCTTGCGGCAAGGTTGTGATTGAGATGGGCGCCGTCCCAATCA
This sequence comes from Acidimicrobiales bacterium, assembly GCA_038212405.1. Classification (GTDB taxonomy): domain Bacteria; phylum Actinomycetota; class Acidimicrobiia; order Acidimicrobiales; family SZUA-35; genus JBBQUN01. The sequence continues at coordinate 4,764 of JBBQUN010000088.1, forward strand.
TGGGTCTGCTCGGCAATCGGCCCGTTCGGCCGGTAGCGTTCGCCGATCACACCCCGATCTTGCCCATCGATACCGCCCGGCACCAGCTTGGCGTTGATGACCCCAATGCCGATCGGCCGGTTGTTGCTGAGCGTCAGCCAGTTGGCATTGATCGAGGCAACACCGCAACGGGTCGCGCTGGTCTGGAGGTCGGCAACGAGATAGTCCACGTCGGCTGCTCGCCCGCCGGGGATGTCACGCAGCGTGACACCACTCTGGCCGCACACCGCCGGTTCGACCACCGGATGATTCGCTACCAACTCGGGCTGCTGGACCCAGTAGCGCACCTGATTGACACGACCGGCCTTTGCCAGGTCACCGAGCCAGAAGTCGAACCCCACTGTGTCGGGCTCGCGCTGGAGAAGATTCTTGTAGAGCAGGCGTCGGACGTAGTCCTCGTCGGTCGTCCCAGCCCACTCCTGCTGATATTCGGTCGACTGCGACATCCAATAGGCCACGTTGTCCATGTCCGACATCAGGTACTGGTCGCTCCAGTATTGAAGGCCGGCTTGATCGGGCTGGCGACCGAAGTAGGCCCGGTAGAGCCGAACGAGATCGGCTCCGGGCTGGCCACACACGACCGAGGTCACCGGATTGCTCGCCGCAGCCGCAGGCTCGGGTGAGGTCATGACGAGCGAGGTCGCCGCCATACCGACCGCGGCAAAGGCAAGCCCGACGGATTCGCGCATCCGTTTGCCTCGATTGCTCGTGGTCGGCTGTGGCCTGTGGTGTGTCACGTTGATCTCCTCGCTCGGAGTATCGATCGAGCGGGGACTTCTCCTTGACCAATTCAGGCCGAATGGCCCACTCGACGTGGTCGAACGTTTGGTTCGAAGAGCAGAGTTCGAGGAAGCAGCGTTTCGCAAGTGGCTGATTGAACCATGCTTTTCCGCTGACGCACCCGCGGGCCGCTGTTCAGCACTCGATCACGTTGACTGCGAGGCCGCCTCTCGAGGTTTCTTTGTACTTGGTCTTCATGTCGGCCCCAGTGTCGCGCATCGTCTTGATCACCCGATCGAGCGACACTCGATGGCTGCCGTCACCCCGCAGCGCCAGCCGTGACGCGTTGATCGCTTTGACCGCACCCATGGCGTTTCGCTCGATGCAGGGGATCTGCACCAACCCACCAACGGGATCGCAGGTGAGACCGAGGTTGTGCTCCATCCCGATCTCTGCCGCATTCTCGACCTGGGCCACGCTTCCACCTCGGACTGCAGCGAGGCCGGCAGCGGCCATCGAGCAGGCGACACCGACTTCGCCCTGGCAACCGACCTCGGCTCCAGAGATCGAGGCGTTCTCCTTGTAGAGAATGCCGATGGCCGCCGCAGTGAGGAGGAACTCGATGATGCCGTCGTCGGTCGCGCCAGGAATGAATCGGCGGTAGTACATGAGCACCGCCGGCACCACTCCCGCGGCCCCGTTCGTCGGCGCCGTCACCACTCGACCGCCGGCTGCGTTCTCCTCGTTGACCGCCAGAGCGAACAGGCTCACCCAATCGAGGGTGGTGAGCGGGTCGTGCATCGCGGCTTCGACCTTGGTTCGCAACTCGATCGCCATCGAAGGCGCTCGACGGCGTACGCCGAGGGCACCGGGCAAGAAGCCGTCGCTCTCGATCCCACGTTCGACGCAGGCTTGCATCGCCGACCAAATGGACATGAGTCCCTCGACCGTCTCCTCACGCGGTCGCCACGCATCCTCGTTTATCATCATGAGCTGCGCGATCGAAAGGTCGTGCTCGGCACACAGCCGAAGCAGTTCGTCGCCACTGGCGAAGTGCAGCGGGAGCGGGGTTGCGTCGGCAACGATGCGATCGCCTGCCGCTTCGTCGGCGTTGACGACGAAGCCGCCGCCAACGGAGTAGAAGTCGCTCGAGGAGACCTCGTTCCCTGTTCCGTCGAAGAGCGTGAATCGCATGCCGTTGGAGTGGTGCGGCAGCCTGCTCCGCTTGTGGAAGATCAAGTCGCTATCGGGATCGAAGGCAATCAGCGTCTCGTTGGCGAGTTCGATCGTCTTGGTTTGACGAATGCCGGCAACGAGTCCGGTGACCGAATCAGGGTCGAGCGTCGCCGGCTCGAACCCCCGCAGACCGAGCATGGCTGCGGTGTCGGTGCCGTGCCCGCGCCCGGTGTGGCCAAGGCTGCCGAAGAACTCCAGCCGTACCCGACTGTCGGGGTCGACTCGTTCGCCTACCGCCTCGACGAAACGCTTGGCCGCCACCATCGGCCCGACGGTGTGAGAACTCGACGGGCCGATGCCGATCTTGAACAGATCGAAGACGCTCAGTGACATGAGATGAAGCTACACCGACTCCTTCTTCGGAGCGGCCGATGCATCGATTCGAGACACGCTCGCGTGATCGAGATGGACGACGGGGTCGCCGCCGCTGAAGGAGCCAAAGCCTTCGCCGTAGCCAGACGATCCGTGCTCGACCACGTCGAGGCCGGCGATTTCTTCCTCGGCGGGTACCCGAAGGCCACCGAACGTCTTGAGGGCGGCGAACAAGACGAACGCCGTGACCGAGACCCATGTCGCAATGGCAAGCACACCGAGGATTTGGGCGATCAACTGATCGGTCCCTCCGCCGTAGAACAGGCCCTGCTTCCACACGCCATCGACGTTCTGACGAGCGAACAGTCCAACACAGATCGTGCCGAAGGCACCGCAGACACCGTGCACGCTGATGGCACCGACCGGATCATCGACTCGAATCTTTTCATCGAAGAACGAGATGGAGAACACCACGAGCACTCCGCAGAGACCACCGATGATGAGAGCCGCCTGGGGCGTGACTGCTGCACAGCTGGCAGTGACGCCGACCAGACCGGCAAGCAGGCCGTTACCGGTCATGCCAACATCGGGTTTTCCGCTCTTCAGCCAGATGGTGATCATGGCGGTGATGGCGCCCATCGCCCCCGCCGCAGTGGTGGTCACCGCGATGGCGCCGATCGCCGAGTCAGCGGCAAGTTCTGACCCCGGGTTGAACCCGTACCATCCGACGAGCAAGACGAAACAACCCAGGATGGCGTACGGAATGCTGTGACCGGGAATGGCGCGGGCCCGGCCGTTGGCGTCGTACTTGCCAATGCGTGGGCCCAGGGCTCGTGCTCCCCAAAAGGCGGCGATGCCACCAACCATGTGGACGATGCTCGATCCGGCGAAGTCATGGTAACCAGTCGGTAGGCCGACCCCCTGGGCCAGCCATCCGCCGCCCCATTGCCAGCGCACCACGATGGGATAGATCACGAGACTGATCACGAAGCTGTAGATCAGATACGCCCGGAACTTCGTCCGCTCAGCCATTGCTCCGGAGACGATCGTGGCTGCGGTTGCGGCGAAGGCGACCTGGAACATGAAGAACACCGGCACCGTCAGGGTCCCGTACGTGGCGGCCCCGTCCCCGAGGAAGAATCCTCTTGCGCCGAAGAACTTGCCGGAGCCGTCCATGGAACCGCCGAAGGCAATCGCGAACCCAACGGCAAGGAAGGCAACCGCACCAACGCAGAAGTCCATGAGGTTCTTCATGAAGATGTTGGCGACGCTCTTGGCCCGAGTCATGCCCGCCTCGACGAGGGCAAAGCCTGCCTGCATGAGAATCACGAGAATGGCGGCAACGAGTACCCACACATTGTCGAGATCCGCGCGCAATAGATCCACAGGCGATGCCTGTGCCAATAGCTCGATCATTGATCTGTCACTCCTGCTTTTGAGCACCGAGGTGCACCGATACTCGGCCCTACGCCGAGCACCTTCGTGCGGAACCAGCCCCGCTACACGAAGTGATGTCAGTGAATCGTTGGATTGTGTCGGAAGTGTTTCGGCTGCGTCAACAGTGCGGGTGGATCAGCGCGTGTCGACGCTCGGCCTGTCGCCCTACCCCGGGAGTAGATCGAGGCCTGCCATCGAGCCTTCGGCTCGCCAGTCCGCGAGGAGCTGGAAGAAGGCAATGGAGCCGGCGCCGTAGCTGCCGTTGCGACCCGAGAGCTCCGCCGGACGCCCCTCGTTGTTGTAGTAGCCAGGGGTGCACTCTTCCAGGAAGTCCTGGGCGTTGCGAGCAAGACCGATGATGGTCTGCACCCACTCGTCTTCGGCTCCTTGCTCGGCTTCGATGATCGGCGTGGCTGCATCGATCGCGGTCCGCAGGACGTGGCCCAGATGCTGACTCTGCTCGTTGAGCAGATGGGGGTAGTTGACGGTGAACGCCGACTGGAGGTGGCCCATGATGAAGCAGTTGGGGAAGCCACGGGAGAACAAGCCGTGGAACGTCGAGACGCCATCAGCCCACTTGTCGGTGAGCGTGAGACCGTCTCGGCCGATCAGTTCGTAGCCCGATCGTCGGGTGTAATCAGTGCCGACCTCGAAGCCGGTGGCGTAGATGATGCAATCGACCTCGTACTCGACCCCATCAAACATCACGCCGTTCTCGGTGATGGCGTCCACCCCTTGGCCGCGAGTGTCGATCAGTGTGACGGTGTCGCGGTTGTAGGTGTCGAGGTACTCGTCGTGGAAACACGGGCGCTTGCAGAATTGGCGATACCACGGCTTGAGCGCATCGGCGGTCGCGACATCGGTGACGATCTGGTCGACTCGGGCTCGCACTTGATTCATCTTCTCGAAGTCGGCGAGCTCCATGGTCTTGGCCAGACCTTCGGGCGACAGATCGGCGTCGGCGTCGGTCGCAACACGAAACAAGAGCTTGCCGATGATGTCGGTCCAGCCATCGCTCACCAGGTCCTCGGCAGCGAACCCGCCCGACACCAGGGTGTTGAAGTTGTCCATACGGTTCTTCTGCCAGCCGGGCTCGAGCGACTCGACCCAGTCAGGTGCGGTTGGCCGATTGTTGCGAACGTCGATCGACGATGGCGTGCGCTGGAAGACGAAGAGTTCCTTCGCTCCCTCGCCGAGATGGGGAATGCACTGCACCGCGGTTGCCCCGGTGCCGATGATCGCCACCCGCTTGTCGGCAAGTCCGACCAAACCGCCGGTGGGATCGCCCCCGGTGTAGCCATAGTCCCAGCGACTGGTGTGGAACGAGTGACCGGTGAAGGTGGTCACTCCGGGAATCCCGGGCAGCTTCGGTCGATGCAGCGGTCCGTTCGACATGATCAGGTAGCGGGCTCGCATCCGGTCGCCGCGGTTGGTCGAGATGATCCATCGCTGGGACTCTGAGTCCCACGCTGCCTCGGTGACTTCGGTGCCGAAGCAAGCATTGCGGTAAAGATCGAAATGGTGCGCAATCGCTTGGCTGTGGGCGAGGATCTCGGGTGCCTTGGCGTACTTCTCGCTCGGCACGGAGTTCATTTCCTCGAGCAGCGGCAAGTACACGTACGACTCGACGTCGCACATCGCTCCCGGATAGCGGTTCCAATACCAGGTACCGCCGACGTCGCCACCTTTCTCGATCAGGCGGATGTCGTCGAACCCTGCCTCACGAAGCCGGGCACCGGCCAGGAGCCCGCCGAAACCACCGCCGACGATGACGATCTCGACCTCATCGCTGAACCGCTCGCGTTCGCCTGCGTCTTCGACGTAGGGGTCGGTCAGATAGTGCGCAAGGTCGCCGACGACATTGACGTACTGATCGTTGCCGTCGGCCCGGCGGCGCTTGTCTCGTTCGCTGCGGTAGCGATCTCGTAGTGCGTCGGGATCGAAGTCGAGCGTGGTCTCGCTGGTAGGCATGGCACTTCTTAGCGCCCAACACGCACGCATGCACGTCGGCGATTCATCCCCTTCTGCATGGCTGGTGCCCTACCATCAGCGACCATGGACACGACGACAACGACACACCCCGCGTCGGTTCGTCGAGTTCGTTTGGTCGACAACGCCGACCTCGACCAGCTGGTGGCATTGGCCTCGGGAACCGAGGGACACATGACCACGATGCCGCGAGACCCCGCCCACATGGCGGAACGCATCACGACCGCACTCCAAAGCGTCGACGCAGAGCGCCACGTCGACGGTCGCGAGGTCTACTTCTTCGTTCTGGATGAAGCCCACAACGAAGCGGTCGAGATTGCCGGAACGTCGGCGATCTACGCAGCCGTCGGGCTCGACCGGCCGTTCTACAACTACAAGATCACCCGACTGACCAAGTACTCGCCCGAGATCGATCGCCGGTTCGACTACACGATTCTGCAGCCATCCAATGACTACACCGGCACCACCGAGGTCGGTACGCTCTACCTGCCGCCTGAGCGCCGTGGCGGTGGCCGTGGCCGTCTGCTGTCGTTCGCTCGTTTCCTGTACCTGGCCGTGCACCGCGAACGTTTCGGCGACGTCGTGATCGCCGAGATGCGGGGCTGGATCGACGACGACGGGCGCTCACCATTCTGGGAAGCAGTCGGCAACAAGTTCTTCGACCTGGATCTGGGCGATGCCGACCGTATGAGCAGCCGCGAATTCCGCTTCATGCAAGACCTCCTTCCCGGCACACCGATCCACGTCGACTTGTTGCCCGATGAGGCCCAAGCAGTGATCGCCAAGCCGCATCGAGGCTCAGAACCGGCGGCGGCGATGCTCGCCAAGATCGGCATGCGAGATCATGGCTACATCGACATCTTCGACGCCGGCCCCTGCCTCGATGCCTTCATCGACGACATCGACGTCGTCCGTCGCGCCATCAAGCGAACCGTTCACATCACCGACCGGCCCGCCACCGGCAACGCTGGCATCGCCAGCAACACCTCGGTTGCCGGCTTCGTCATGATCGAAGCAGCCATCACGCGCGAGGCGGTCCAGCCGTTGTCGCCTTCGCAAGCGGCGGCGCTCGACGTTGCCGAAGGCGACACCATCGTCACCTACATCTTCGAGGCTCCCCATGACTGAGGCCGTACTCTCCCCGCGACCAGCGGCGGTCGAGGTGAACTTCGATGGCTTGGTTGGTCCAACCCACAACTTCGCCGGCCTGTCCCCCGGCAACGTTGCGTCGCAACGCCACGCCAATCAGGTCTCACACCCCAAAGCCGCGGCACTCCAGGGCATCGACAAGATGCGGCTACTTCAGCGACTCGGACTCACCCAGGGTGTTCTCCCTCCCCACGAGCGGCCGAGCCCACTGGGTCTTGGAGCACTCGGTTTGGGAGCACTCGGTTTTCCAACGGGCACCGATCCGGCTGCAGCACTTCGATACCTTGCCGACAATCGACCCTGGCTACTGAGCGCCGTCATGTCGTCGTCGGCCATGTGGGCTGCCAATGCGGCAACGGTGTCGCCATCGGCCGACACCGTCGATGGCAGAGTGCATTTCACCCCGGCCAACCTCATCTCGACGCTGCACCGATCCTTCGAAGGGCCGGCAACCGCCAACGCACTGCGCCGAATCTTCGCTGACGATCGATACTTCGTGGTGCACGATCCGCTGCCATCGCACGAATCGTTTGCCGACGAGGGGGCGGCCAATCACGGTCGATTCGCTGCACGTCATGGTGACCGCGGCATTCAGCTCTTCGTCTACGGCCGCGACGATTCCACCGTCGTACCACCTGGCTCCTTCCCCCGTCGCCAAACCCTCCTTGCCTCCCAGACCATCGCGCTGAGCCATGGGCTCGATCCCGACCGGGTGATCTTCGTTCCCCAGTCGGCGACGGCCATCGACGCCGGGGCGTTCCACAACGACGTCGTCTCCGTCACCAACGGCCAAGCGCTCTTCTGTCACGAGCAGGCCTTCGACGGATCGATTGCCGACCGACTGACCTCGGTCGACGAGCTGCAACTGATCGAGGTCCCATCCGAAGCCGTGAGCCTCGCAGACGCGGTGTCGTCGTACCTGTTCAACTCACAGTTGGTCACCCTCCCCGACAACTCCGTTGCGTTGATTGCGCCACAGGACGTTCTCGAACTGGAATCGACACGTGTGTATCTGGCGTCGAGACCGCCGGGAATCGACGCCGTGCACACGGTGTCGATCCGCGAGTCGATGAGCAACGGTGGTGGCCCCGCCTGCCTGCGACTGCGGGTGGTACTCACCGAGAACGAGCGAGCGGCGCTCGGCGCCAATGTGATCGTCGACCACGAGCTACTCGACCAGCTCGTGGCTTGGGTCGAGCGCCACTATCGAGACGAGCTCCATGCCGGCGACTTGGCCGACCCCTTGCTGATCGAAGAGGTGCGATCGGCGCTCGACGAACTGACCGGGTTGCTCGGTCTCGGCGATCTGTACGCCTTCCAGCGATAGCCATTCCCATGTCCGAAGCACCCTCAACGACCGAACTCGCCTGGGCTGGTCAGTTCCTCCGAACCACCATGGACCACGCCACCTCCACCGTGGCCAATGGCGGCGTCGAGCCGTCGGCATGGACCATCGGCCACTCCCGCTGGACCCTGATCGACAACGGCATCATCTCGATCGAACCGGTCGACCGCGCCGATGAGGTCAGTGCGTCGATCGTGTTGTCAGCGGGCATCCACGGCAACGAAACGGCACCGGCCGAGATGCTGAATGACCTCATGCTCGACCTGGCCAACGAGGGCACGACTCCCGCTGTTCGGTTGTTGGCCATCCTCGGCAATCCGCCGGCACTGGTCGCCGCCGCCCGGTTCGTCGATGAGAACCTCAATCGACTGTTCAGCGGCGTGCACGAGCAGCGAGAGCACGCCGAAGCGCTACGAGCAGCCGTGCTCGAGCGAGCCGTGACCGACTTCTTCGAGTCAGCGCCTCGTCATCACCATCGCCTCCACTACGAACTGCACACCGCCATTCGAGCATCCGAGCTGGAACGGTTCGCAATATTCCCATTCGGGCAGCCCGTTACCGATGACCAACTCGACTTCCTGCGTCGGGCCGACATCCACGCCATCCTGCTCGACGACAGCCCGAGCACGACGTTCTCGTACTTCTCGTCGAATCGGTGCGGCGCCGTCTCGATGACACTCGAACTCGGTCGAGTGTCGGCTCTCGGCCAGAACGACCCGGCCCGCCTTCGGGCCATCGAGCAGTGTCTGCATGCCATCCTGGAGAACGGCTGGCCGTCACAGAGCCTGCCGCCGATCGTGTCTGATCCTCTCGTCTACCAGGTGGAGCACGAGTTACTGCGAACCCACGCCACCGAGTTCGCACTCCACGTCGACGACGATGCGCCGAACTTCTCGCTCATCGAGCCAGGTCATCGAATCACCAGTGACTCCGACGGTGGAATCGTCGTCGACGGCGAGGGCCGTCGCATCGTGTTCCCGAATCCCGATGTTCCGGTTGGGCAGCGGGTGGGCCTGGTGATTGCGCCCGTCTGAACCTCTGACGCCGAACGTCAGTCGACCGTGGAGTAGTTGGTCGAACGGTCTTCGGTGTTCGTGCCCCGAACTTCGGCAACGCAATCAGCGAGGTCTTCGAGGTAACGGTCGATCACACCGGTGTTGGAGTTCGAAATGGTCGAGTGCAGCGAGTCGGGCGGACCCTGACGGTCGAGATGCCAGCCCCTCGCCAGCAAGGCGTCGCCAAGGGCGAAGATGTCGATCGGCTCGGGATCATCGGGTTCGTTGCTCATTGCGACGAGGTGGTATTGGCCATCGCCGAGTACCCGAATACCGTCGATGGCCGCGATACCGGCACGAACCTGATCCGCGTTGGCGAGATTCGCACGGGTCAGTTCGAGGTAGCCATCGATGCCGAGGTGCGACATGACCGCCCATGCGGCAGCCATCGGTAGTCCCGACCGCGTGCCTTGCAGGTTGGGCGAGCCGTAGAACCCGCCCAGCCAATCGTCGAACAGGAATGTCTGATAGCTCCGCAGCTTCTTGCTGCGATGCAGGATCACCGAGACGCCCTTTGGCGCATACCCCAGTTTGTGGATGTCGGCCGAGATGGAGGTGACACCTTCGACCCGGAAATCCCATGGGGCAACCTCTCGGCCGAGCCGCTCGACGAAGGGCAGAACGAAGCCGCCCATGCACGCGTCCACATGGCAGTTGGCGTCGGTGCTGGCGGCAAGTGCGGCGATGGCGGGAATGTCGTCGATCACGCCCTGCGGATACTGCGGCGCCGAACCAACGAGGAGCGCCGTGTTCTCGTTGATGAGTTCGGCCATGGCGTCGACGTCGGCGGTCCAGTCGTCGAGCACCTTGGTCTTGTGCAGCTTCAGTCCGAACAGGTGCGCCGCTTTGTGGAAGGCGGCGTGAGCGCTTTCGGCGACGATCATCTCGGGAGCAGTGATGCCACGTTCCTTTCGGGCGCGCTCTCGGGCGGCTTTGACGCCGCAGAGGATCGACTCGGTACCGCCGCTGGTCAAGAAACCAGAAGCGAAGTCGCCCCCATTGAGGAGATCCGAGGTCCAACCAACCACCTCGGCCTGGATTGCCCCCAACGATGGGAAGGCCTTGGTGTTGAGTGCGTTCTCGTGCAGATAGAGCACTGCGGCCTTCTCGGCAACGTCGTGCACCGACGGGCCCCCGTCGTAGACCATGCCAAAGGTCTTGCCATCCTGCCAGCGGGCATCATCGGCCCGCTTTTCGGTGAGAGCATCGATGACCGCATCCACGGATTGTCCGGTTTGTGAGAACGCCATCCCCTGAGTCTTGCCGGTCGAACGGCCCCTTGCGAACACCAAGCGTGATTCAGTGCACGGCGCGCAGCGCGAACCATCCCAAGAGCAGGAGTATCACCCCAAGTACCAGGAGTTGCCATTCACGTTGATGGCGAAGGGCCACAAGTGCTGCAACCCCACACGAGGCGACAACGACGACCTCGATGAAGACCAATCGATCGCTCGTCGGGAGCAACAGTTCTCGAAGCACACTGGTCGAACCGGGAATGTGCGGGGACCATTCCCGTGTTCTGCCCTTGCGATGTCGCGGCGAGCCGATGCCTACGCTTGCGAGCCAAACGACGGCCGACGAAAAGGACCTGACTCGTACCAGCAACGCCGCTCCTCCCCGATCGGCGCTCCCGCCTGGTCATCGATGAAGCAGCCGAGCGACTCGCTCACCGACTTCGAGCTCGGCGACCTGACCACATTCGACCGAGATCTGCACGATCTGAGTGGTGTCGCCCATGGAGGCGTCAACCCATGAAGCTGGTACGAGCACACTGGTGACAATGATGCTCATCGCGTCGCTGGTGACGCTTCATTCGATGGTGACGGTGGGGTAGAACGCCACGTAGTTCTCGATCTCGGCGGCTGCGTCCTTTGGCGTCTCGTACGTCCATGCCGCATTGGTGATTTCCTTGCCGTCGACCGCTATCGAGTAGTACGACGCATCACCTTTCCACGGGCAATGCGTCGAATGCGTGGTCTTGGTCAGCACGACGCCGCGACGACGAGCCATCTGCGCCAGGCCTCCCCGAATCGGACTTCTCGCTGTGCAGGGGTGCGTCCACTACTGTCGCAGTGTTCTCGCCGCCATTGGAGCCCGCCCATGACCACGCCCACCGTCGCCCCACCGTCGGATCCTGCGTTCGATATCGAGTTCTTCTGGGACCCGGTGTGCCCCTTTGCCTGGATCACCTC
>JBBQUN010000089.1:0-16108 GCA_038212405.1 Acidimicrobiales bacterium
GATGTCAGAGACTGGCTCGAAGAACGTGACTGCGCCGTTGTTGACGAGGATGTCGATCGGTCCGAGTTCAGCCACGACCTCGTCGATCAACCGGGCCCGGTCGGCGGGCCGTGAGAGATCGGCAACGACAGGGTGGGCGATGCCGCCAGCCGCACGAATTCGTGCCGCTGTGCCGTTGAGTGAGCCTTCGAATCGGCTGTCGCCGTCGTCGACCGTTCGGGCGGTGATGGCCACTGCGGCCCCTTCGCTGGCGAACAGCTCAGCGATTGCTGCACCGATCCCTCGGCTTGCCCCGGTGACGAGTGCGATTGTTCCCTCGAGTTGTCCCATGACACGACTTCAGCACATCCCTCGAAGTCGGACCAGTAGAAGGACGAATCCAGGTCCGGTCCGACTCGTTCGTTCGGGCTCAAGGCCCAAAGCCGCGAACTGTCGCCGTACGAACCCCGTAATGGGCTTCAGTGTCGATGGTTCGCCGGCGTGGGCTTCAGTGTCGACGCTTGACGTCTCGGCGGATCGCGTATTCTCGTTGGATGGCGAGTAGCGAACAGCTCGAAGCGCTGATCAGGCTACTGGGACGGAGATGTGCGCCTCGTCGATGGCCGCGGCCACGAGGTCGCATCGACGACCGATGCGGAGGAGTTCGGGTTCTTCGATGGCCGAGTTCGGGCGCCGGCGATCGATCTGTCCGCACTGAAACCCCTCGCGGCGAACTGTCGCCATACGAACCCCGGTATGAGCTTGAGTGTCAACGGTTCACCGACGTGGGCTTCAGTGTCGACTCTTGACGTCTCGACGGCGCGTCCAGTGGAGTCACGCCGTTTCGGCGGTCGCTGACCTGCGGTTATGTAGCGCGCTCGGAGGTACTCGAAACCCCAACCTTCTGATCCGTAGTCAGATGCTCTATCCAATTGAGCTACGAGCGCTAGCGCCAAGAACTCTAAAGTAGTTTCGACCGTTGTCCACCCATCTTTAGGGAGAGATGCGCGTTCTTGCCCCCGCAAAGTTCGAGAACAGCGTGTTTCGATCAGTTGACGACGTGCCACCGGCGCTAGCTTTCGAGCCATGCGTGTTGGAGTGTTCATGTTCGGTGGTGTCGAGATGGACGACGCTGGTGCCGGCCCGCCGGCACCGACGGATCGTCGCTACACCAATGAGGAAATGTGGCGAGCCACTGAGCAATTGCTCGACATGGGTGTGCTTGCCGACAGGCTCGGATTCGACAGCTACTGGCTGACTGAGCACCACTTCCAATACGAGGGCTACGAGGTCGTACCCAACGGGATGCTCTTCAGTTCGATCCTGGCGGAACGGACCGAGAACATTCGCATCGGTGCCATGTTCAACATCGTTGGCCAGTGGCACCCGCTCAAGCTGGCCGAAGACTTCTCGATCCTGCACAACATCTCCGGCGGTCGAGGCATCTTCGGCGTCGGCCGGGGCACCGTGCCACGTGAGGCCCGTACGCTCGGTACCGACATCGGTAGCTTCGACAACCCCGACTCAGCGGCTGCCGACACGTTGAACCGCAAGCAGTTCGACGAAGCGATGCAAGTCATGATGCTCGCCATGTCGGAGGAAGAGTTCTCCTTCAAGGGCGACATCTTCGAGTACCCGCCGCCGGGCATCCCCGACCGCGGCGGTTTCGTCGAAAAGCTCACGTTGGTACCTCGCCCCCTCTACCCGTTCGAAACCTGGCAGGCCATCACCTCGCCGCCATCGCTCGACGCTGTTCCCCGCAACGGCTGGGGCGGTGTGTTCTGGCTCAAGCACCACGAGTTCACCCGCCAGTGGTGGGAGAAGTACGCCGCCACCTATTCCCAAGCCCACGGCCGCGAGCTCGAGACCGGCGAAAAGCGGCTCCTCGTGCTGAACGTCTGCATCGAGGATTCCTACGAGGCCGCCAAAGAGTCGGTGCGCAACGGGCACGACGAGTTCTGGAAGTTCCTCGGACCCTACGGCTGGAGCCGGGGCTACATGGGCGCCGACGGCAAGCCGGCCGAGCCTGGTCTCATCCCCACACTCGAAGACTCTCTCGACAACAAGACCTGGATCGTTGGTACCGCTGACGACGTCATCGAAGGCATCAAGTCCTACGACGAGGCCCTCGGGGGCATCAAGGACCTGGTGATCTTCCCGAACATGGTCGGAGATCCCTACGCGAAGACCGCCGAGCAGATGACCCGCTTCTCCGAGCTGGTTCTGCCTCACCTCGGATGAAGGTCGGCGACACCGCCGACCGGCAATCACTCGAGGCGGCAGGCTACCTGGTGCTGGCGGCCCCTGCGGAACCACACGCCCACCTCGACAAGGCGTTGACGGCCGACCGGGTGCTCAACCCAGCCGGTGATCTGATGGGAGCGATCATGGCCTGGATCGAGCATCGCTCGACGATCGCCAAAGCCGACTTCGTCGAGCGTGCCACCCGTGCGCTCGAAATGGGGCTGGCCAACGGCACAACTGCGGTACGAACCCACGTCGACATCGGATCCGACATCGGCACCAATGGTGTCGAGGCCCTCCTCGAGGTGAAGGCCGCGATGGCCGGCCGGGTCGAGGTGCAACTGGTCGGCTTGGTCGGATCGATCACCGACCCTGCCATCGGACCAGCGAATCGAGCGGCGATGGTCGATGCGCTCGACCTCGGCGTCGACATCGTTGGGGGCGTTCCCCACCTCGAACCGAACCGGCGCGCTGCGCTGGACTGGTTGATGGAGCAGGCGAGCACCCGTGGCCTTCCGCTCGACCTTCACACCGATGAGAATCTCGAACTCGAATCACTCGATCTCGAGAGTCTGGCCGAGGCCGTCGTTGCGAACGGTTTCGAGCACGGCGTCGTGGCCAGCCACTGCGTCAGCCTTGGGATGCAGGCCGAGGCCGTCCAACGTCGGGTGGCCGACAAGGTTGCCGCTGCCGGCATCAGCGTCGTTGCCCTGCCTCAGACGAATCTGTTCCTTCAAGCCCGAGGGATCACCACCGCTCCGCCTCGAGGACTCACCGCCGTCGCGGCGCTCAGCGCGGCAGGGGTGAACGTCGCTGCCGGGGCGGACAACCTGCAAGACCCGTTCTGCCTGGTTGGTCGGGCCGATGCCTTCGAGACCGCGGCACTCATGGTGATGACGGCACACCTCACACCGGAGGCCGCCTACGAGGCCGTGTCGACGAGCGCTCGTCGGGCCATGGGCCTTGGACCGACCAACGACCTGCTCGCTGTCCGCGCCAACTCACTTCGCGAGGCGATCGCCTCGGCCCCCGCCGATCGCATCGTGGTCAAGAATGGCGTCGTGATCGGCGCTCCACGTCAGGAGCGGTAGCGGAAGTGCTTCACTTCGGTGAATGCCTCGACCAAACGATCGATGGTGGCGGCATAGGCCAACGCTCCACGCTCGGCCGAAGCGAGCGTGGGATCGCCGATGTGGCCGTCAGGTCCGAAGTCCGATGCCAGCCAGCCGAACGACACACCGCCACCGAAACGAACATGGTCGTTGTCGGCCAGGTGCTCGGGCACGTTGCGAGAAGCGAGATCCATGCGGACCAACTCGGGTCGCAGGTGCAGCATCAGCGAGGTCTCGTCGATGCCGCCATGGATGCCCATACCGAGTTCCTCTTCCGCCGACGGTCCGCCCTGATCGGGAGGGATCGATGGGTGCAGCAGGAACGTCTCCAGCCCGTGGTGCAGCCGCAGTTCCCGGCACGCCACGTTGAGCAGCGACGAGTTCCCGCCGTGGCCATTGAGGAACGCCAACTTGCGAGCCGGCGTTGCCGCAATCGAACGGCCGATGTCGTCGAGCACGGCCAGCATCGTCTGTGGCCCAAGCCAAACCGTGCCTGGCGTACCCGCATGTTCATTGGACTTGGTGTATGCCAGTGGTTCGAGCAACCAGAGATCGAGCGCAACGCCAACGCGTTCGACCACAGCGTTGGCACACTCCGAGGCGATGACCAGATCGGTGTTGAACGGAAGGTGCGGACCGTGCTGTTCCACGGCGCCAACCGGCAACACGAGGATCGACTCCGCGGTGATGTGGTCGCCGAGGTCAGAAGCACGAAGTTCAGAAAGCCGCCGGGTATCGCCAGGTGTCGATGCAGGCCGAGTCATGCGGTCACGGTAACGGAGGTCGGCCAGTGAGCGAAGTCCCAACAGATCGATTCGATAGCGGGCCAACCGGAACGGCGTCCTTCGGAACGGCGTCCTTCGGAATGGCGTCCTTCGGAATGGCGTCCTTCGGAGTGACAGTGTTCGATGCGATCGTCGTTGGTGGCGGGCACAACGGTCTCGTGTGCGGCGCGTACCTCGCTCGTTCGGGCCAGCGAGTCTTGGTCGTCGAGGCCCGTGACACCCTCGGTGGCTGCGCCGGGACTGAACACGCCGTTGGGGCAAAGGTCAACCTCTGCAACTGTGACCATGCGATGGTCCGCTCGGTGCCACTCGTCGAGGAGCTCCGCCTCGATCAGTTTGGGCTCGAGTACATCGATCTCACACCGTCCATGCTCGGGCTGGGCTGGGATGCCCCGGGTCCGATCGCCATTTTCCACGACGTCGAGCAGACGCTCGAGGTGCTCGCCGTCAGTCACCCCAACGAGGTCGACAGCTATCGGCGCTATGCCAACGTCGCCGTCCCCGCTGCCCAACTGCTCACCGAGATGGCATCGACGCCGCCTTCGGCCAAAGGCCTCCTCAACAGCGCGATTGGCAGGAACTCTCGGGCGGCGATCACTCTTGCCCAGTGGTCGCGCCGGTCGGTCGGCGACGTGCTCCGCAGCTTCTTCTCCTCCGATGGGCTCCTCGGGCCGGCCATGGCCGCCGGCCCAGCGGTGTGGGGCCTCTCGCCCGAGACACCGGGGACGGGACTCGGTGCACTGCCGTGGGCGTTCAAACACGTGCTGCATACCGGTCGACCGGTTGGCGGGAGCGGCGCCCTCACCGACGCAATCGCAGCGTCGCTGCGGTCGATGGGCGGATCGATTCTCACCGGAACCCCGGTTGGTTCGATTCTGTGCGAGGGCGAGTCGGTGGTCGGCATTGCCACAGCTGATGGTCGTGAGTTCCGAGCACCCACCGTCGTTGTCGCCTGTGACCCACGAGAAGCGATCGTTCGCTACCTGAGCAACCCCCCGGCTTCGGCAAGATCGTTCGTTCAGAAGTGGCGCGAGCGCACGCCGCAGGAGGGCTACGAATCGAAGATCGACGCCCGAATCTCGACGGTCCCCACGTGGCAGTACCACGACGAGCGCTACGCCAAGGCGGGCCTGGTCGATCCGGCCTCGGCGTCGACGCTCGTGGCGCCGTCGCTGGCCGAGATCCACCGAGGTTTCGAACTCATGCAGAAGGGTGAAATCCTCGAGCGGCCCATGCTGTTCGTCAACGTGCCGTCGATCAACGACGCCACCCTCGCCCCCGAAGGCGAGCACGTCCTCAGTATCGAGGTGCTCTTCACCCCCTATTCATTCAGGGGCGGGTGGGATGACGCGAGTGAACCCGAGCGCTGGCTCGACGTTGCGTCGACCCTGTTTGCACCCGGGTTCACCGATTCGATTCTCGACTGGCGTGCCATGACGCCTGCGGTCTACGAGCGTGACCTTCACCTACCAAAGGGTCATGCCACGTCGTTTTCCGGAGGCCCATTGGCGGCGATCCTCGGACGGGATCGTGAACTCACCCGGTACCTCACGCCGATCGGGGGACTCTTTCTCACTGGCGCCGCCACCTTCCCGGGGGCGGGAGTGTGGGGAGCGTCGGGCCGCAATGCCGCTGCGGTCATCATCGACCGAACGAACTGAGTTGGCGCAAACTACCAACCGGCGGGGGTTACTGCCTTTGCCGCGGTGCCGGTGCACTGGTCGGTCGTACTGCCGTACCCGACGGCTCCTTGGGCATCCAGATGAATGGTGAAGCAGGTGCCGGATGCCGACATCGCCGCGCCCCACCAGTTGGTGGCGTCGTCTGGAAGCACGCTGACCACGGTCGGCGCATCAGATGCCTCATCTGGCGCAATCCACTCGATGCTCGGCTCGGTCGCCGCAAGAGAGGCGGGGGTGGCTTCGGCCAAGTTGGAGTTGTCGGTGAAGATCACCATCGCCGAGCTCTGAGCGATGCGCAGCGACGTCTGGGCGGCGCGATCCTGCGCCCGGGTGCGAGCACCGAGGAAGGTCGGCACGCCGATGGCAAGGAGGATGCCGATGATCAACACCACCACCATGACCTCGATGAGGGTGAAGCCACCTTCGCCGTCGCGTTTCTTGGTTCGATTCATTGGAGCCTTCATTCGTTCGTCCCGTAGGGGGAGCTGTTCCCGAGCAAGTCTCGGAAAGGCATCGGAGGGTGTGAGGGTGCGGTGGAGAAATTCTGCTGATCGTGAGCCGAGCGGTCGGATCAGTCGCTACTGCACGAAGTCGATGATGCGGAACATCGGGAGGTAGAGCGAGATGACCATGCCGCCAACGACCAAACCAATGAGCGCCATCAAGAGCGGTTCGATCAATGAAGAGAAGCCATCGACTGCCGCGGCAACTTCTTCCTCGTAGGTGTCGCCGACGATCGAGAACATCTGATCGAGCGAACCCGACTCCTCGCCGACGCTGATCAGTTGCACCATCGTGACGGGAAAGAGCGGCTCCTCGAGCATGGTCGGACCGATGGCCTCGCCTCGTTGGATTGCATCGCGCACTCGTTCGAGTGATCGGGTGACCGCAGCGTTGCCAACCGTTTGAGCGGCGATGGCGAAGGTGTCGAGCACGGGTACGCCGGCAGCAGTGAGTACTGCCATGGTGCGGCCGAATCGGGCGAGCACGGTCTTGTGGATCAGCGTGCCAATGAGTGGGAGCCGCAGTTTGATGGTGTCCCATCGCAAGCGGCCGTCATCGGTCCCAAGCCATTTCCGAGTGCCGAAGATGGTGAGGCCGATCACGACGAGAAGAGGGATCGAGCGCTGCACGACCAGGTCCGAGGCCGACACCAGCATGCGGGTCGGCAGCGGCAGTGTCCCCCCGAGGTCGGTATAGATCGTTGCGAAACGCGGAACGACGAATCGCAGCATCACGGCGATCACACCGGTCACCATCACGAGGACGGCGGTCGGGTACGCCATGGCCGAGCGAATCTTCTGTCGTACGACGACCGCGCGTTCCTGTGAAATCGCTAGCTGGCGAAGCACTTCTTCGGGCGCTCCTGATTCCTCACCGGCAGCAACCATCGAGCAGTAGAGATGATCGAACACCTTGGGGTGTCGAGCGATCGACCGGCTGAGCGAGTCGCCCGCCTCGACGTCGAATCGGGTCTGCTCGAGCACCTTCACCATGGTGGGGTTCTCGTTTTGCTGGGCCAGCACCGTCAGCGTACGAATGAGCGGAATGCCGGCGCCCACCATGGTGGCGAACTGTCGCGTGAATGCCGCGAGTTCCCGTGGCTTGACCGAGGATCCAACACCCGGCATCGAGAACTCGCGAGCAAATATCGAGCTCCTGGCGGTACGCAATCGCACCGGACGAAGCTGCTGCCGCCGAATCCGATCGATTGCTTCCTGCGCCGAGCCGGCGGTGAGCTGACCGCTCACTCGCTGACCGCGAGCATCGACGGCCATGTAGTCGAACGTTTCGAGCGAGCGAGGTGCAGGTTTCGCCGCCTGGGTTGGCTTCGAGTTGACCGGCTTCCGCTTGCCCCTGGTCGATCGAAGGCGGTCGGAGTGGTCTTGGCTACCTGGCTTCCCTGCCGAACGCGACGTCGATGTTTTCGACGATGACTGGTCGATCGTTGGGGTCGTCATCGGCGCAGGAGGTTGTCGAGGCTCGACGGCCGGTGGGCGACGCTGCGAGCAACATCGAACGAAAGACGGCCGTTGCGGACGGCGGCAGCGAGCGCTTGGTCGAAGGTATGCATTCCTTCGACACCTCCGGTCTCCAGTGCGGCATGGAGCTGGTGTGTCTTTTGGTCGCGGATCATTGCCCGGATGCCCGAGGTGGCGGTGAGGACCTCGCTCACGAGCATGAGTCGACCATTGACGTCAGGTACCAACTGCTGGCTGACGCAGCCCCGGATGGACAGTGCGAGCTGGGCTCGCACCTGGTTCTGCTGCCCCTCGGGAAAGGCATCGACGATGCGGGTGATGGAGCCCGTTGCGTCGGAGCTGTGGAGAGTGGCAAAGACCAGGTGTCCGGTTTCGGCGGCGGTCAGGGCGGTACTGATCGTTTCGAGATCACGCAGCTCGCCGAGCAGGATGACGTCGGGGTCTTGCCGCAGCGCATAGCGCAGCGCCGAAGCGAACGATTCGGTGTCGGCTCCGACTTCGCGTTGCTGGATCACCGACCTGGCTGGGGTGTAGCGGTACTCGATCGGATCTTCGATCGTGATGATGTGCGCGGCCCGAGTCTGATTGATGTGCTCGATTGCTGCCGCGAGCGTGGTGGACTTTCCCGAGCCGGTGCGACCGGTGACGAGGACCAATCCACTGTGGTGGTCAGCGAACTCGCGTACCGCCGGCGGAAGTCCCAGCTGATCGAGACTCGGCTTGTTCGAGGGAATCAGACGCATTGCTGCGGCGAGCGAGCCGGACTGACGAAAGAGCGCAGCACGAAATCGTCGGCTACCGCTACTCAAGGCGAGCTCGAGGTCGCCACGGCGCAGCAGCGTCTGTCGCTGGTCGGCGTCGAGGTGAGCGAAGAGCATCGCCTCGAGCTGCTTGGGCCCGATCGGCCCAGCACCGGCAACAGGTCGCAGTTCGCCCTGGACCCGAATGTGTGGTGGTTGACCGGCCGCGAGGTGAAGGTCTGAGGCTCGAGCGTCGACGGTGGCAACGAGGAGTTCGTTGAGTCCCGCCGACGCATCGGTCGGGGCGAGAGGGGAACCAGACGCTGGCAGCTGATCGGCCAGCGAGGTCGAGGAACCTGTGGCGAGCGTGGTCGAGCCGAGGGTCTCGGAGAGGAATGCGCGACTCTCCTCATCAAGTCCGTACCACTCGTCGTTGCTGGTTCCCGTGAGATCTGACACGGCACTGAGCTTCGGTGTCATGCGGTAGAACGTGAGGATGACTCAGCAGCCACATCCTTTTGGGTGGTTGTCTCAATAGCGAGGTATGGCGGCCGATGGGTGGGCGTGACTATCAGCGCGGTCGGTACCAGACGCCGGATCGGCGAAATCCTCGTAGAGCTTGGCATCGTCAGCGACGATGATGTCGGGCGCGCCCTCGACCTCCAGCGTTCAACCGGTAAGAAGCTCGGCGACGTGCTCTTGTCCGAGGGCATCGTGAAACCGCGCGATCTGTTGCGAGCCCTCGCGGTGCAGTTCGAACTCGAATTCGTCGACCTCTCCGAACGCAAGATCGACCTCGAACTCGCCCAGCAGATCCCGCCGCAGTTGGCACGACACCACCGGGCACTTCCGGTCTGGCACCGCGACGGCAAGATCGTGGTTGCGATGGCCAACCCGGTCGATGTCCTCGCCCTCGACGACATTCGCGACGCGCTTCGCCGGCCGGTGCTACCGGTCATGGCTGACAGCGAGCAGATCTTGGCGGCCATTGCCCGCCTCGGCCTGAGCGATTCACGAGTCCAAGAAGCAATCCAAGCAGCGGTGGGGGAGACCGAACCGACGACAGTCGAAATCGTCGCCAACGAGGTCAACGAGGAACGAGCACCGATCGTCGCCTTCGTCGACCTGCTGTTGTCGAAAGCGGTCCAGGAGCGGGCGTCGGATATTCACATCGAGCCGGGAAAGAACGACCTTCGGGTGCGCTTCCGGGTCGACGGGGTCTTGCATGAGGCCATGACGCCCCCCAGTTCGCTCCAGGCCGGCATCATCAGCCGAGTGAAGGTGATGGCCGAGATCGACATCGCCGAGCGCCGCATCGCCCAGGACGGTCGCATGTCGACCGTGGTCGGTGGTCAGCCGGTCGACATTCGTGTCGCAACGATTCCAACGATCTACGGCGAAGCGGCAGTGCTGCGAATTCTGCGCAGTGGTAGTGAGATGATCTCGATCGAGAAGATGGGCTTCCTGCCCGCCCAACTCGAGCGATTCAAGGCAGCCTACGAGCGGCCATGGGGAGCGATCCTGGTGACCGGCCCGACCGGTTCTGGGAAATCGACCACCCTCTACGGCGCGCTCGAAGCGCTGAAGGATCCAACGAGGAACATCATCACTGCCGAGGACCCCGTCGAGTACAAGATCGATGGGATCAAGCAAGTGCAGGTGAACAACAAGGCCGGGATGACCTTCGCCCGAGCGCTGCGCTCGTTCTTGCGTGCCGACCCCGACGTGATGTTGGTTGGTGAGATTCGTGATGCCGAGACGGCAACGATCGCCGTCGAGGCATCGCTCACCGGCCACCTCGTGCTGTCGACGCTGCACACCAACAATGCGGCCGCCACACCGATGCGCCTCATCGAGATGGGTGTCGAACCGTTCCTCGTCACCTCCGCACTCACCGCCGTGGTGGCCCAGCGTCTGGCCCGCCGGTTGTGCGATCGTTGCAAGACACCCCGCTCGACGACGTTGAGTCAACTCGGGATCGCGTCGCTCGATGGCGTCGAGATCGGGTCCGACGATCCCGTGGTCGTCCATGAGGCCACCGGCTGCGAGGCGTGCAATGGCACTGGTTTCCAGGGCCGTTTCGCCATGCATGAAGTCATGACGATCACCGACGAGCTGCGTACCGCCATCCTCGAACGCAAGAGCGCCGAAGAGGTGCATCGCCTTGCGATATCGCAGGGCATGATCTCGCTGCGAGCCGACGGGCTCATCAAGGTTTCGCAGGGCCTCACCACCGTGCAGGAGCTCCTCCGGGTCACGACCTGAGCACTCGCGCACCCAGCATCTGTGTGTTGGTGAGAATCGCGGTCTCAGCCGAGGATCAGCGATGGTCCAACGATGGTGACGACCACGGCCCCTGCACACAGTGAGGGACCGAACGGCACAGCAGTTCCCCTGGCCGAGATGTCCTGACGACGCATCATGGTGGCGACGCTGAGAAGTCCGAGCGCGCTTGCGAGCATCAGGCACCAGGCGATCATCAGCGCGACATCGAGTGCGTTGCTCCGAGTCCAACCGAGCAGCAGGCCAAGCGTGAGTGCCAGCTTCACGTCGCCCATACCCAACCCGTCCGGTCTGATCGCGTGCAGCGCGCCGAGAATCGACCCGAGCACAACTGCGCCGATTGCGGCATTCGTTGCGTCTGCTCGTTGGTCGCCGACGAGCGTGAGCAGCGTGATCGTCGATGCCGTCATGGCCAAGACCAACAGCGAGAGTCGATCGGGAATTCGCTTGGTTCGCCGGTCGATGTCGCTGATCAGCCCCAGCACGGGCGTGGCAACGATGAGCGGGCCGTAGACGTGGAGCAGGCTCATGTCACCATGCAGCCGAACAGCCTGGGTGACTTCGGATCATGACGGGGTGTCACGGGTTGACCGCGTGCCACTCGCTGCTCTTCCAGTTGATCGTTGCATCGACGACTCGAGCGTCAGCGGTGACCTCGAGAGACGTGCCCTTGAAGGTCAGCGAGCCGACCGTCATCTGGCCGGTCACGTCGACGCCGGTGTCGACGGTGACGTCTCGTGACGGTGCATTGAGGATGCCGGTCATCTTCGTGCCGTCGTCGAAGAACCGTCCGTACTCGAACCCGCCTCCGCTGGTTGGGCCATCAACGGCCTGGACGATGAAGTTCCGCGGATCACCACCGGGGTTGAGATCGGCACGAAGGAACCACAGCGTGACCTTCGAGTCGATGTGGATGATGACCGGAGGATTGATGACGTTGACGGTCTGGTAGAGAATCGTCGGATAGTGCCCGAAATAGGGATTGCCCGTTCGGAACGTGCACCGAAAGGGGTTGCCGTTCTTGCCGTCGACCGTGCCGAGGAACCCATACACCTGACTCCGGTTGCCGTTCGCATCCGTCAATGTTGCTGTCGGGCAATTCTGATAGGTGGTGGGATTCGCCGGTTGAGGTGTTGGCCACGCCGGTGATTGGGTGGTTTGGTTCGTGCAGCCGGTGCACGAACCGGCTGGGGCGAACGTGTGCATCGCCAAGGCTCGAGCATCGCCGGACACCGTGACCGCGCCGTTGCTACCGATTGGTTCCGACAAGGCAAAGTTGTCGTTCGAGATTTGGAGGGATCTGCTTGCGAAGAGGGCGTAGGGGGACTTGCCGGCGTAGGTGCCGGTCATCGTGGTGGTCGCTGCTCGCGTGATCGATCCCGAAACCGGAGTCGAGCGGGTCGCTGTTGCCTGGATGGCCCACTTCAGCGTGGCGTTCTTCGTTGCGGCGTAGGTGTAGGAAACGCCGTTGATGGTGCCCGAGCCACTGAAGCTGGCGGTGTCGCCGAGCTCGATCCGGCTAATCGCGTTCGCCATTGCGGCATCGAGGCCGTCGGTCACCGAGCGCTGTGCCTCCTGGCGCAGTGTTGCCCGGGCATTCGCCTGGCTGTACGTGAACATCGAGGCGGCGAGCAGGCCGATCACCATGACGACCAGCATCGACATGATGACCGAACCTCGCTCGCTGTCTCGCGTCAACATGAGCCGCTCCCCGCGTTCAGATTTCGGCTCGCTGCATCGAAGACGAGATGGGTCGTGCCCGTACGGGTCTGGCGTTCGACGTCGACACTGATATAGCCCGGACAGTTCGCGGTGCTCGTCATGATTCGAGTGCCGTTTTGGTCATAGGCCGTGAAGGGCGTGGCGGGCTCCAGGGTTGCGAGATCGTCGAGAACAACCGCTGCAATGGGCTTTCCGCCAACGGTCGTGGTCCTCACGAGCAGCTCGTCGTTGCGACCCCACGTGACGGTGGACGAAGCCCCGGCGCGATCGACCACGCTCAACTGGAGCAGGCCGGTCGGCGAGATCTGCACGGTTGTCGCCGAACGAATGTCTGCGCTCAGTTGCTCGACGGCGATCGCTCCCGACCTGGTCGCATCGATCTTGGCTGTATGAGCTGCGTCGGCGGTGGTCGCGCTGCGCAGCACCATCAGGATCGGAATGCTCACAACGACCATGATCGACAGCGCCACCAGGACCTCGACCACCGTGAATCCGGCGCTGTGGCGCCGCTCATGTCGCGCCGCTGTTTCGTCATGGTTGGGGGACCGATCGGCGTTCATCGGAAGGTGCCCATGATCTGGACTTCGGAAAGGTGCAGGAAGTCCTTCCCCTCGAGGAAGACCTTGACGTAGCGGCCGGTGCTGTTCACGACCACCGTCGATGGCCGACCGACTTGGCCGGGAATGTTGAACGATGCTGCTCCGCTCGACTTTGCCGTTGCGAGAGAGTCGGAGATCGGTGTGTCGCTCACGAAGATCCACAGGTTGGTTGCCCGGTCGGCGCAGCAGTTGCTCCGGTTCCAGAGCGAGATTTCCGTGATCACTGCGGAGGCGGTCAGATCGAACGCAAACCAGGGATTGGTTTCGGACTTCGTGTGAGCCAGGTTGATGGTTGATCCGCTCGTGATGCCATCGATCAACTTCGAGGCCGGGTGAGGCGGGCTCTGCTCGCTCGACATCGTCGGCGTGCTGCGCAGCGCGAGGTTCTCGCTCGATGAGGGCGCCAAGGTCTTCGACACTGCGTAATCGGAACGCACGTCGTGGGTTCCACTCGTGTCCGCCCATGAAACAATGACCGTCACCTGTTTGTACGCCTGGGTGACCGTTCTGGCGTTGACGGTGGTGGAACGCCAGGTGACGTACCGATGCACCTTGTAGGCGACGCCATCGATCACGACCGAGGATGACGGGATCACTCGGCCGCTTGCGGCGTCGGTCACCTGGGTCGCACCCTCGAAGTAGGTCGTTCCGGCTGTCGCCAGTTGCATTGCGAGCTTGTTGTACGAGATCGCCCGAGCCTTTTCGAGCTCCGATGCAGTGAGCTGGGTTGCGGTGCTGTGGCGGTCGCTGTTCTCGGCGAGGACACTGGAAGCCCCCATCGAGTGGAAGATCGCCAGCGCGCCGATGGTGAGGAGCATCATGGCCACCAACATCTCGGTCACGGTGAAGCCGGCGGTGTTGTCGCATTCGGAACGCGAAGACGCTTCGGGGCAGGGGGGCACGTCGTCAGTCTCGGCGGCAGTTCCCTCTGCGAAAGGAGTTTGCTGATGATTGTCTAAACAGCGACACACATCATCCGATGGTGTACCGATGAGCGCTCTGACGACGACGAAGGATCGGCCCTGATGGCACGATCAGTAGTGGGCGTGACGGTCCATGACGACATGTTGCGCGGCTTGGAGATCAGTCGCGATCAGCCTCGGCACTGGGGCGAGGTCGCGCTCCCACCGGGCGTCATCGATCAAGGTGTCGTCGTCGATACCGCAGCATTCGCCGCTTCGCTCAGCGAGCTCTGGAAGACTGCGGGTTTCTCGTCCAAGCGCGTCGCTCTGGCGATCGAAACCGAAGCGGCCACGATTCGGCGAGTCTCACTGCCGGGTGCGGTCGTTGACGACGTCGCCGAGGCTGCGGCCTACGACATCGCAGAGATCCTTGCCTACCCGGCTGCTGAGGCAGTCATCGACCATGCGGTTCTGAACGCCGCTGCCGTCAAGGCGCAAGTCGCACGTTCGGAGTCCGTCGTCGATGGTGGTCTCGACGCACCGTCCATCGAGACCCTGGTCGTCGCGGTTCGCCGCGAAACCATTGACGCCTTCACCGCAGCCGCCAAACTCGCCGGTTTGCGTTGGGTACGCGCCGAACTCGCTCCCGCCGCCAACGTTTCGCTGCTTCCCAAGAACGTCTTCCTCAACACCGACCACGACGTCGAGTCGCCAGACATCGATTCGGGAACCGCAAGGCTCGGAGCGATCGTCTCGATCGGCGAGACGACAACAACCGTCGCCGTGCACGACGGAGAAGGACTCCTCTTCGCCCGCGTGCTGATGACCGGCGTCGGCGAGATCGCTTCGCTCTCGCACGAACTCGAAAGTCAACTGGCTGAAGTCGAGAGCCTGCGCACCGGTGGCCACGCTTCGGAGGGTGACGCCATCGTGCCGAACAGCGATGCGCCTGGCGTCGGGGTCGTTGCCGAAGGCATTCGCCGAACACTGCTCTTCCACTCGACCGACATCGACAAACGATCGATCGACCATGTCGTGCTCTGCGGAGCGAGCAGTCGCGCCAGTGGGCTTCTCGAACGGGTGACGGAGGCACTTCCGAATGCGTCGGTGGTGCTCCTCGAACATGCCAACTGGCCTTCGTTCGAACAGCCAGAACGCTTCGACACCGCTTTCGCGGTCGCTCGGCTTGTGCAGACATCGCACAATGATCACCTGCGAGATCTCTCGCTCGTCCCGGCATCGGTCGTGGCCAAACGGCGCGACATCCGCTCTGCCCTGGTGGGCGTTGGGATTGCGGCCGTGCTGGCTGTGGTCTCGGTGGCCAGTTTCGAGAGCCGATCAACGGCGATCGACCAGCAAGAACTGGCCGTCGAAGCAGCCGAATCTGCAGTCGCGCGCGTACGCACTGAGGTCGAGCGCTACGGCGACGAACGGTCGATGGCATCCGAGATCGCCCGTCGACAAGACCTGGTTGCCACCCTGGCGGCCGATCGCGTTGCGGTGCCGTCGCTGGTCGGTCAGCTCGCCGAGGCCATGCCGGCAGACTCGGTCCTGCGGTCGCTACAGATCAGCGTGGCTGATGCTGAGAGTGGGCCGGTCGTGGCCATCGACGGGGCTGCTCCCGACCTCGATGGCGTTGCCCGATGGATTGATGCCGTCAGTGCGAGTGGGGTACTCGCCGATGTTCGCTTGTTGGGCACGTCAGTCGGTCCATACGGAGCCGACGAACAAGACGTGGCGGTCTTTCAGGCAACAGCGAGCGTGACTGCTCTCGCCATTGCCCCCTTGCCGGCCCCAGCAGAGGGGGCGGACGAATGAGGTTTCGATCGATTGGTATCGCCGCGCTGGCGCCACTTGCGGTTGTCGGCTTGTGGCTTGGTGTCGTGGTGTTGCCGACCGGGAGCAGTGCGAACGATCTGCAAGATCGTCTCGATGCGAGCGATGCCGAACTGGGCGCGCTCGCCCTGGTGCTCGAAGACTCGCGTACCGGAGATGCGCAACTCGTTGCGATGAACGCGCAACTCGAGCAGCTGAGCAGCGCCGTTCCTGCAACGCCCGATATTGCCGGGTTCATTCGG
>JBBQUN010000090.1:0-16103 GCA_038212405.1 Acidimicrobiales bacterium
CTGGCGATCTTTCCGCTCAGGCTGAGGTCGGTATGGATCTTGACCGTGGTGGCCGCATCCGAGACCGGCACCATCGTGGCGGTGATGATCGCGTTGGCGTTGCCCTGGCGGGGATCGCGACCCTCGGCCTTCAGGCGAGCGGTCTTCTCGGGCTCGTTCTGCTCGATGAAGCTGGCCTTGCCGGAGTACTTCGCCGTGATCGGGCCAACTTTGATCTTGACGATGCCACGGTATTCCTCGCCTTCGATTTCTTGCAGCTGTGCGCCCGGCATGCAAGGGGCGATGAATTCGAGATCGTTGAGAATCCGCCACGTTTCGTCGATGGGACGGTCGATGTTGAACTCGTTGGTCAGCTCCATTGGGCGAGGTCCTTTTGCGTGTCGATATCGATCGGATTGCCACTGCACGCTACCTCGGAAACACGCTCACGGTGAGTCTGTAGCACCGCTCGAGCGCCCTCGTCTCCCGTCGTTGGGAGCAGCGGCCAGACTGATCGTTCGAACTTGACCGGCGGCCGGCGTTCGCCGTCGAACGTGGCGACCACGATGTCACCCATCGAAGCGCCAACCGAGCGCCAAGCAGAGGCAGGAACGAGCGGCTGATCGGCGAGACCTATCACCACGGCACGGTGACCATCGACATCAGCCCGACGAATACCAGCAGCAATGGTGTGCGCTTGGCCTTCGGCCCAATCATCGGCCGTGACGATGGTGAACCCGGCGGGGACGAGGTCGGTCAGATCGACCGCTCCGGTGATGACATAGACCTGGTTGAAGGAGGCAGTGGCGACCGCCTCGAAGACCCAGCTGCATATCGGCCGGCCTCGGAAGTCAGCGCGGAGCTTGTGGTCATCGCCCTCGAATCGGGAACCGGCTCCGGCGGCGAGCACGATGGCAGCAACAGTCATGCCGACAGTATGGACCGCTCGCCGCTGCGTTGATCAGTATGAGCGAGGCAGACCGAGCACGTGCTCGGAAACGTAGTTCATCACCATTTCTTGGCTGACCGGTGCGATCCGCATGAGGCGAGCTTCACGCCAATAGCGCTCGACGTGGTACTCCGATGCGTAGCCGAATCCGCCATGCACCTGCATCGCCCAGTCCGCCGCTTCGTAGCCAGCGTCTGCGGCCAACCACTTGGCGATGTTTGCCTGCTCGCCACAGGGCAGCCCGTTGTCATAGCGCCACGACGCCTCACGAATGGCCAGTTCCGCGGCATTCAACCGTGCGTGCGCGGCGGCGAGCGGGAAGGCCAGACCCTGGTTCTTTCCAATTGGCCTGCCAAAGATTTCACGCTGATTGGCGTAGGCAACCGCGGTCTTGACCGCGACCCGGCCGATACCCAACGCTTCGGCGGCGATCAGTACTCGCTCGGGATTGAGCCCATCGAGCAGATACGTGAAGCCGGCGCCCTCTTCGCCGATCCGATCGTCGAGCGAGACAGGTAGGTCGGCATAGACCGTTTCGCACGACACCACGGCGTTGCGTCCCGCTTTGGGAATGGCGGTGATCGTGACCTCGGGCCGCTGGAGGTCGGCGAGAAGCAATGTCAGCCCGTCCGTGCGGCGTTTGCATTCCTCGATCGGCGTGGTCCGCACGAGGAGGAGCACCTTCTGGCAGTACTCGGCCTTCGAGGTCCAGACCTTGGCGCCACGCACCACGTAGTGGTCACCGTCTCGCCATGCCCGTGTCTTGATCGAGGTGGTATCGGTTCCGGCATCGGGCTCGGTGACACCGAAGGCGACGTGCAATCGCCCATCGGCTACCTGAGGGAGATACGTCGCCTTCTGCTCCGGAGTGCCGTGCTTGGTGATCGGGTTGATGCCGAACATCGAGATGTGGATGGCACTGCAACCGTTCATGGCGGCTCCTGATGCCGCTACCTCCTCCAGCACGATCGACGCCTCGGTGATGCCGCGCCCTCCCCCGCCGAACTCCTCGGGAATCGCTATGCCGATCCAGCCACCGTCGGCCATTGCTTGGTAGAAGTCCCACGGGAATTCGTGCTCGGCGTCATGACGTCGCCAGTAGTCGTTGTCGAACCCGGCACAGACTCGACGGACGCCGTCTCGAATCGATTCGTGGTCCGGATCGGGGGCAAAGTCCATCCCCGGAAGCTAGCTCAGCCCGCTTCGATGAGGTAACGGGTGCGCAGCATCTCGGCCGCCTCGTCAGGACTGATCGCTTGCGAGAGCCACAGTCCCTGACCGGTGACACAGCCCAGCTCGAGCACCTCTTCGCGCAGGAGGTCGTCATCGACGCCAGCGGCAGCCACACGCAGCCCGGCGGTCTTGGCCAATGTGATCAACGAACTGACGAGTGCTCGACTCGACAGCCGGTTCGACAGGTCAGAGATGAGATTCAGATCGACCTTCACCGCATCGATTGCGAAGCGAGGCAAGCGGTCGAGGTTCGCATAGTCGGATCCGAAGCGATCGAGCGTCACTGGCATGCCCATGGCTCGGTAGGTATCGAAGACCTGTCGGAGCACGGTGCCGTCGCCCCGCAAGACGTCTTCGGGGACCTCGATGCGGAAGTTGCTCGGACGCAGTTTGTGGCGTTCGAGCTCACCCGAGATCAGCTGTCGAGAACGACTCGAAAGGAACATCTCGGTGGTCAGGTTGATCGCCATTTCGAGATCGGAGACGGGAAGGCCGGCCTGTGACCAGGCGGCGAACTGGGCGATCGACGCGGTGATGACCCACTCGTCGATCTGTCCGGAGGTACCGGTGGCCTTTGCCATCGGCATGAACTCGGCTGGGGCAAGAAGACCACGTTCGGGATGGCGCCATCGAACGGTCGATTCGAGCCCCCGCAACGAGCCGTCTCGAAGGTCGGCGATCGGCCAGAGCAGCAGCTCCAATTGATTGTTCGAGGTCGCTTCACGCAACTCGTTGAGGATGGTGAGATGTTCCTCGTTGTCCGCGAGCGTCTCGTTGGTCACCCGGACGGCACGGCCCTTGCCCATGGCCTTCGCCCGGTACATGGCGATGTCGGCCTCTTTGATGAGGCGTTCGGTCGAACGCTCATCTGACGCCGATGAAACACCGATCGACGCCGAGATCTGGGCCTCGTCGTTGCTGACGATGAACGGCAGTTCGAGCGCGGCAACAATGCGTTCGGCCATTCGCTCGGCTTCGAGCAGACCCAGGCCGCGTAGCACCACGACGAACTCGTCGCCGCCGAGACGGGCGACGAAGTCGCTCGGACGCAGCACGCCACGAAGGCGGTCACCGACCCGGACCAAGAGCTCGTCACCAGCACCGTGGCCGAGACGGTCATTGACGGCTTTGAACCCGTCGAGGTCGACGAACAACACACTGACGAGGTCTTCGGACTCGACCATCAACCGATCGAGTTCCTCGATCAGCTGCTGGCGATTCGGTAGACCCGTGAGCGCGTCGTGGGTTGCTTGGTAGGCGAGCTGCGCCTCGACTCGTTCCCGGCGAGCGATGTCTTGCGCCAACGCTTCGGTCATGTCGTCGAAGGCCATCGACAGACGGCCAAGCTCATCGAAGCGCTCATCGCCGGTTCGCACCGTCAGGTCACCATCGGCAACAGCCTCGGCCAGTTCGGTCATGCGGGCGAGCCGTTGAACGAACGATCGCAGGAGCACGGCGATCACCGAGATGATGACCAGGCCCGCCGACACGAACACGCCGATGATGCCAAGACGTACTCGCCCGAGCTTGGCGAACAGCACGCTCGGGTCGGCGTCGATGACGACGATCCAGCCGAGTTCTTGCGTACGAGCCGTTGCCCGCACGATGGTGCCATCAGGCTTGTTGGTCTCGCCGACTTGCGGCTCACCGTGCACCGGGTTCGAGTCGAGTGTTTCGTTCTGACCGATATCAGCGGCTTCGTCGGAAAGCAGCACGGTTTGCGTGCCGTTCGGGTTCGACAGGAGCAGCATTCGCTCGGACTGGCTGTCGAGCGAGTCGACGCCGAACACGCCGGCGAGCAGGGTTTCCAACTTCCATTCCGAGACGAGGCGGAAGTTGGCCGAACCTTGGCGGATCGGCACGATGACCGACACTCGATAGTCACGATTGTCATCGGCGAACGGCGCTGAAATGAAGTACGGCGCATCGAACTCGGCGGCATTGCCCGCGACGAATGACTCTGTTGAGATCGAGTTCTCGACCGAGTCCGGCTCGATTTGGTTCGCGGTGTCGAGAATCAGCATCATCCCTGTGTTGCCATTGGGGTCAGTCTGCTGACGGAGCTCGGTGAGTCGCTCTCGAACCGCCCGGTTGGCCTCCTTGCCTCCCGCGCCGCTCAACGCGGCAACGTTGTTGACGAATTCGGCGTCGGTTGCTGCAGCCTGGAGCAAAACGGCCACGCTTTGCAGCTCGGCGTCGACGCGATTCGCCTCGACCTCAGCAGCCAACTCGACCGCTTTGAGCGTCTCACCCTTCACCAAGTTGCCGGCAATGTTGGCGACCTGGATTCCCAAGAACACCAGCGGCAGGCACGACGCCAGCATCGTGAGCGTGACCTTCTGGCCGAGGCGCAGATGATGCACGAATTGGAAGGGGCCGCCAGACCCGGAAACGGAACTCACCCCGGTCCATCGGCAATCGGGGCAGGTGTGAAAGCTTTTTCGTCAGAATCCGAATAGTTGGGCCGAACGAACCGACTCGGCCTCAGCGATGGATATCACCCTCGGTGTCTCGCAGCGACGGTGCCAGCCGTCCGGACCGCTTGGCAATGATCTCACCGCAGATCGAGATGGCGGTCTCCTCCGGTGTGCGGGCGCCGAGGTCGAGACCAATCGGCGCCATGATGCGATCGATTTGTTCGTCGGTCACGCCTTCGCCTCGGAGGCGAGCGTTGCGATCATCAGTGGTTCGCCGAGATCCCATCGCCCCGAGATACCCGACATTGGTCTTGAGGGCTTCGATCACTGCTGGCACGTCGAACTTCGCGTCGTGGGTGAGCACGCAGACAGCGTCACGCTGACCGAGGCTGGGTCCCACTTTTTCGAGCAGCCGATGGGGCCAGTCGACCACGACCTCGTCGGCGTGTGGGAAGCGCTGGCGAGTGGCGAAGACGGCCCGAGCGTCGCAGACCGTGACTCGATAGCCGAGGACTTTCGCCACTCGGCACAGCGACGCAGTGAAATCCACAGCACCGAAGATGAGCATGTGCGGGGGCGGAGCGAAGCTCTCGATGAAAACCGAAACTGCTTCTTCTCGGGCCTCGCCTCGTTCGCCATAGTGGCGGATACCGGAAGTGCCAGCAGCCAACTCCCCCAGCAAATCGCGGCTGACCACACGATCGAGGTCGTCGTTGCCGAGCGTGCCCTTGGCCGACCCATCGGGGCGAATCAGGATCTTGCTGCCGACACCCGTACCCGAAACGACCGTGGCGAGGGCGATCGGCTCTTCGTTGGCGATCGCAGCGCGGAGTTCGTCATAGAGCGACGGCTGGTCAGGGCCCGGAGTGTTCGTCACCAGTCGAGTTCTTCGATGAAGAGGTGAATGGTGCCACCGCAGGTGAGTCCGACCGAGAACGCTTCGTCATCGGAATAGCCGAACGTGACGATCCGACGTGAGCCGTCTTCGAGCGATTGCAACGCTTCGACGACCACTGCACCTTCGACGCAACCGCCACTCACCGACCCGGCAACGTCGCCGTCTTCGTTGACCGCCATCGCTGCACCTGGCAGCCGTGGGCCCGATCCCTCGATATCGACCACACGAGCAACCGCGACGCGCTTGCCCTGTCGTTTCCATCGATCGAGGTCGGAGAGGATCTCTCGCATCAGAGCAGGCTACCGCTGCTCGACCACGGCCGCGATGCCGGCCTCGGGATGGAACAGGCACGCAAGGTGTTCGACGCCATCGACCAGTCGAGGGCCGGGGCGCACGATGAACGCGTCGCCATCGACGGCGTGCACTCGGCCATTGACGATGGCTGGCAGCGATGCCAGCTCGGGTCGGGCGATGACGTGCTCGAGCTGCTCACGGGCCGCTGCTGCATCGAACCCGCAGGGAGCGACGATGAGTACGTCGGCGTTGCTGGCGACGACCTCATCCCAGGTGGTGGCCGACGACCGGCCACCAGGATGGGCGAGGAGCGCCTCGCCACCGGCGATCTCGATCTGGTCAGGAATCCAGTGTCCCGGAGTGAAGGGCGGGTCGGGCCATTCCAGCAGCAGGACTTTGGGTCGTTGTCGACCAGCCACTGCTTCGCGAACGGCGTCGAGACGTTGACGCAGCGCATCGACGCCGGCGATCGCCTCGGTGCTTGCCCCGGCCAAACGGCCGAGCGTCTCGATTCCATCGAGGACTGCCGCCAGATCCATCGGATCGTAGTTGTGCACGACCGCGGTGCAGCCGAGTTCGGTGACGGCACGATCGACGTCGTCGAAGGGCAGGGCGCAGACTCGGCACAGATCCTGGCTGACGATCAGGTCGGGGTCGAGTGCTGCGAGCAGATCGCGATCGAGCGTGTAGAGCTCACGACCTTCGGCCACCGCCGACCGGATCGCAGCATCGATCTCGGCCGGTGTTGCACCATGCTCGATGATGGTGTCGGTGACATGCGGCAGCGTCGCCGCTCTGGCGGGAACGTTGCACTCGAAGGTGACCCCGACGACTCGGTCACCGAGGCCCAAAAAATACAACACCTCGGTGGCCGAGGGCAGGAGCGAAACGATTCGTTCAGCCATGCTGGTCCTCGATCACCGAGATGGAGTTGGGAACAAACTAAGCAATACCAGCGCTGGTCAACGCCCGTCGGGTGAGCACCCGAGCCAGATGCTGACGGTACTCGACGCTGGCATTGAGATCGGGCGAAGGTTCGACGCCTTCTGCTGCGAGCTCTGCTGCTTCAGCTGCCGACGCACCGCCCGCCAGGGCGTCTTCGACGGCCGTCGCCCGGATGGGTGTCGGGTGCATGCTGACCAAGGCGACCTTTGCGCCCTCGTCGGTCTTTTGAGCCGAGACACCAACGATGGCCCAATCCTGGGCTCGACGGTTGAACTTCTCGAATCCCCAGCCGGCACCGGTGTGCTTGGGGATACGGATCTCGGTGATCATCTCGTTCGGCTCGATGCTCGACTCGAGGAAACCGGCGAACAGGTCAGTGGCTTCGATCACTCGCTCGCCACCGTCGGCACTGCGGGCAACAACCGAACCACCGAGCGCGAGCAGCGTGGAAGGGTGATCGCCAGAGGCGTCGGCGTGAGCCAGCGAACCGCCAAGGGTGCCGCGGTGGCGAACCTGGGGATCACCGACGTAGCCGGTGGCATGAGCCAGAAGCGGCGCGTGCTGGAGAACGAGTTCGCTGATCTCGACGTCGCGGTGGCGGGTGAGCGCTCCGATGGCCAGGTGGTCACCGGCGTCACGCACGTACGACAGGTCGCTGAGCCTGCCGATATCGATCAGCACCGACGGGTAGGCCAGGCGCAGCTTCATGATGGGGATCAGCGAATGACCACCAGCGAGAAGCTTCGCCTCGTCACCGTGCTCGGCGAGCAGGGCCAAGGCCTGTTCGGCAGACTCGGCGCGCTCATACTCGAACGCAACGGGAATCATTTCTCACCTCCGGCGGCGCTGAGCACGGCTTTCACGATGTTGTGGTAGCCGGTGCAACGACAGAGGTTGCCTTCGAGTCCCTCGCGGACCTGAGCCTCGGTGGGATTGGGAACCTCGTCCAGAAGCGATACCGACGCCATGACCATGCCCGGTGTGCAGTAACCACACTGGAGGCCGTGGCACTCCATAAACGCCTGCTGCATCGGGTGCAGTTCGTCGCCGTTGGCAAGCCCCTCGATCGTGGTGATCGCTTGCCCGTCGGCTTGGACCGCCAGCAACGTGCACGACTTGACGGCTTCGCCGTTCAAATGCAACGTGCAGGCGCCGCATGACGAGGTGTCGCAGCCGATGTTGGTGCCGGTCAGCCCAACGGCATCTCGGATGTAATGCACGAGCAACGTGCGCGGCTCGACGTCACTGGTGTGACTCGTTCCGTTGACCTCCACCGTTATCTCCACGGCAACCCCCATATAGGTTCGAGTTCGATGTACCGGCCGAGTGTGGCACGAAATGAACCCATTTACCCAAGTCGATCGACGAGGCGCTGCCGGAAGGGTTCAGCCTTCGGCCTTTTCCAGGATCCGATAGCTCTCCTCGCCCGGGTAGACGAGGTCGAAATTCTCTCGGGCACGTCGCTCGATCTCGGCATCGGTCTCGAGCAGATCGAGCATCGCGTCGAGTTGCTCGATGTCGGCATTGACCTGATCCAGCTCGGCTTGCACGCCGTCACGCTCATCGTTCTGGCCGAGCCAGGTGCGGGTCGGCAGGATGGCGAGGGCCCCGATGACGAGCACGGAGACACCGAACACGGTGCCAAGCATCGCCGCGCGTTGCACACGCGGCGAGACATGATCGCCGATCTTTGGGAAACGGCTGAGGAGCTCCACGACGTGGCCTACTGGGCGGTTGACGGGGCTACTCGAGACGGGGCTACTCGAGAGAGTGCCTTGGCGCCCGGGTAGCGAGCGGCATCGCCGAGGTCGGCCTCGATCCGCAGCAGCTGGTTGTATTTGGCCACCCGATCCGAGCGGGCCGGAGCGCCGGTCTTGATCTGACCGCAGTTGGTGGCGACGGCGAGATCGGCGATCGTGGTGTCTTCGGTCTCGCCCGAACGGTGCGACATGACCGAGCCGTAGCGGTTGGCGGTCGCCAGAGCGACAGCATCGAGCGTTTCGGTGAGCGAACCGATTTGGTTGACCTTCACCAGAATGGCGTTGGCTACTTCGGCGTCGATGCCTCGCTGGAGACGTTCGGTGTTGGTGACGAACAAATCGTCGCCAACGAGTTGGCAGGTGTCGCCAGAAAGCGTGGTGTGGATGGCCCAACCGTCCCAGTCCTCTTCGGACATGCCATCTTCGATCGACACGATCGGGTACTTGGTGGCCAGCTCGGCCAACAACTCTGCCATCCCCTGCGACGACAGCTCGCGGCCCTCGCCGGCAAGGTCGTAGACCGAACCGTTGTAGAACTCGGTGGAGGCGACGTCCATCGCGAGCGCCATGTCGGTGCCTGGCGTGAGACCGGCAGCCTCGATGGCGTGCATCAGCAGCTGGAGTGCTTCCTCATTGGAGCCCAGGTTCGGGGCGAAGCCGCCCTCGTCGCCGATTGCCGTTGACAGCCCTCGATCGTGCAGGACCTTCTTCAGCTGGTGGTAGGTCTCCACACCCCACCGCAGCGCTTCGGAGAACGACGCCGCACCCACCGGCATGATCATGAATTCCTGGAAGTCGATGTTGTTGTCGGCGTGCTCGCCGCCGTTGAGCACGTTCATCATCGGCACGGGCAGCACGTGGGCATTGGCACCCCCGACATACCGATAGAGGGGAAGGTCGAGGTCGTCGGCAGCGGCACTCGCCACAGCGAGCGAGACGCCGAGAATGGCGTTGGCCCCCAGGTTGGCCTTGTTGGGTGTTCCGTCGAGTTCGAAAAGGATCGAGTCGACCTCTCGCTGGTTGTAGGCGTCGACACCGATCAGGGCGTTGGCGATGGAAGAGTTGACATTGCCGACGGCCGTCAGCACACCCTTGCCCATGTAGCGGTCGCCACCGTCACGAAGTTCGACTGCTTCGAACTGTCCGGTGGAGGCACCGGAAGGGACAATCGCTCGCCCGTAGGCACCGGAAGCAAGGAGGACTTCGACCTCGACCGTCGGATTTCCTCTCGAGTCCAGAACTTCTCGTCCAAGGATCTGCTCGATGACGCTCACGCTAGGTGCTCCTCTTGCCGCGGGTTGTGGGAAGAATAGCGGGAAGTGATCCCGATGCCAGCGATCAGTTTGGCGTGACGCGTGCGGCGTACTCGTCAGAGGCCCAGATCGCTGCCACGAGTGTCTGCAGAGAGGCAGTCGAAGCATTGATTCGCGTGAGCCAGATGTCGTACTCGGCCTTGGTCGGCGCACGACCCAGCAACGAGATATGAGCCAGCGAGGTGTCGATTGCCGGCAAACTCAACGCGATGTACTCGTCGCCCTCGGTGAACCAGGTCATCACGCCACCCCGAGTGAGGCCGTTGTTGCGCTGCCCCAGCCAATAGTTGAAACCACCGATGTCGGGAGTGCGAAGCAGCACGTTGTTGTAGACGACGACGACGAACTCGGCATCGTTCAGGCCGCCGTACGTGTTGATGAACTCGGGCGACCGGGCGAACTCGTCAGAGACACCCTGCAAGTCGAGTACTCCCCGATCCATCAGATCGGCCCAATAGTTCTGACCAAGCTCATCGGGCACTCGCAAGAAGTAGGCGAAGTAGAGCCGTGACACTTGACGTCGGGTCTCGAACCGATCTCGCTGCATCATGATCGTGATGATCCCAGGGGCGTTCGATCCGTCTGCCGTCGTGACCCCCATCCAATCGGACAGTTCCTGCGCCGTTGGGGTGGTCTTGTACAGGTCCTGGAAGGCCTGTCGGACGAACGCGTCACGAGTATCGAACGGATGGACCGCCCGGTTCGAGCGGAACTCAGCAGCAGTCCCGGCAGCGCTGAGACCCTGAGCATTTCGGGCTTGCACCCTGGCGGTCAGCTTGCCAATCGGCAGTCCGGCGAAGGTAGCCGACCGAGCCGTTGCGGCAACCTCGACTGAGCATGCCGCAAGCGTGCAGGGGCTCATCGTGACGACATAGGCAGAGATGGTGCCGTTGCCGTTGTTGGCAGGCGGGTCCCAGGTAACGGTGGCCGTACCGTCGATGGTCGAGGCGGCGCTGGTCCTGACGTTCAATGGCGAGCCTGGTGCCACGACGATGCTGAAGACACCCGACTCGGCAGGGGATCCGCTACCGGCAGCATTCACCGGAACGACCGTCATTCGATAGTTGCCGCTCGGCAGACCCGTGAACGACGCACTGAAGGTGGAGCCCGAGACGGTTTGCTGTTGCACCACCGCACCGCCGGCGTCAAGCACGACACTGACGATGTACTGAGCGACACCGCCACCCGTCTGACCCGGAGCGTCCCAACTGGCGTTGACCTGGTTCGCTCCATCGACCGATGCGGCGAGGTTGACAACGGCCTCGGCAGCGAGCGTCAGCGTGAACGTCTTGGTCGACGACAACCCTGGCCCACCGGCATTTCGAGCGGTGACCGTGATGGCGTAGTCGCCAGCTGCTTGCAGGGTGAACGAAGCAGAGGTTCCCGTCACGGTGCGTGTCTGCGTTGTCTGCCCAGCTCGGTCGAGCGTCACGACATAGTCATCCACCGTCCCCGTCGCGACAGTCCACGAAACGTTGATCGTCGACCCAGTATTGGTCACCGTTGGCGTACCCGGCGTGCCGGGGACGGCTGGCGGTGGGGCCGTGATGCTCACAGGATCGGACGCATCTGACGCAGCGCCAGGGCCCGCACTGTTCACGGCGCGGATCTCGAACGTGTGGCTGCCGACCGCAAGCCCGGAGACGGTGTGCGGCGAGGCTGTACCAGCACTCGACCAGCCACCCGCTCCATCGATCCGTACGTCATAACTCGTGATCGAGGCCCCACCGGTCACCGCCGGTGCAATCCAGGTGATGTTCGCTGATGATGTGATCCCGATGCGGGCTGCGGAAACGTTCGTTGGCTTGCCGGGCGGAGTGACAGGAGCATTGACCAGAACAGCGTTCGACGGCTGAGAGGGGCCACTCTTGCCGATCGCATTGGCTGCGCGAATCTCGAAGGTGTGTGATCCAACAGCGAGACCGTCGACCTGCACGGGAGAGGTGACTCCAACTGGGGTCCAGTTGCCGGCCCCATCGACCCGCACTTCATAGGCAGTGATCGGCGAACCGCCGTCGTTGGTCGAAGCAGTCCAGGCAACCGATGCAGACGTCGATCCGACCGGTGACGCCGCGCCGATGACAGGCGCATTCGGAACGCCATGGGTCGTGAAGGTTCGAGTCAATGGAAGGGACGTTCCGTCGGCGTTCTGAGCGACGATGGTGACGGTGTACTCGGTAGCTCCAGCAAGTCCGGAAATGACGAGAGGCGAAGTGACGTTGGTGGACGGGGCTCCAGCAACCGGTGGCGAAATCGAGAGGTCGAAGCTCGTCGCTAGGTCACCAGTAGCTGCGGCATCCCAGGTGATGTCGGCAGTCAGGGCTGCGGGCTGAGCAATGTCGCTGCCCGTCGGCGCATCCGGAGCAGCAGCGGCGACCGGGGACACCAGGCCGACCAGCAGCATCAGGGTGGCGGCGATGGCGGCAACCACCGCAGCACGCTTACCTCGAATGGGTTTGGTGACAGCATTTGCCGACACCGCTTGCTCACTCCGCACGACCATCAGGCCCTCCCACACGCTCCGCAGGCAACCATCCTGCCCCACGCCTGGATGCCAAACCACCTCGGTGGGCAGAGTTACCCCTCAATAACCCCAGTGCTCAATAACCCCAGTGCTCAGTAACCCCAGCGGCGGTGACGACCGAGCGAGCTCTGGCGTCGCGCTGCAGCAGCGGGGTCGCTGCCGCCGTTGCGCAGGACGATCCGGTTACGCACGTGATAGGGGTGCAACCGGAAACGATCGCCGATGCCGGGCCCGCAGCTGGCAGTTCCAATTCCCGAATGGGCGATGTCGAGTCGCAGCGCCGTGACGTTCGACGTCGGCAGCTCGTTCAGGTGTTGAGCCTGCTCGATAGCCGCGGGACGATAGGGCAACGCAGCCGCGTCGAACAACGGATCGCCAATCGCCAGCACCGACGGCACGAGACCAGGCTCAGATCCTCCAACCGCGAACCAACGCAATTGTGTGTGGTTGCCCGTCTCTTGCGGTCGGGCGTAAGGGAAGAACTGTTCGGCAACCGAGCGGATGTAGGTGGCGACCTCGAGGCCGTGCCAGCGATCGGGGTACGACTCTTCGGGACCAGGACCGAACCAGCTCACGGTGTCATAGGCGGCGGGAAGCTCGAGGTCGAGACCGATGCGAAGCAACGGCGGAAGATCGAGACTGGCGTCAGGGGCAATGTCGAAGGCGACGTCACCATCGGGGCCGACGAGCCAGGTGACACCCAGTGTCAGATCGGCGCCGGCCTCGATGGTGAACGTTG
This sequence comes from Acidimicrobiales bacterium, assembly GCA_038212405.1. Lineage (GTDB taxonomy): Bacteria > Actinomycetota > Acidimicrobiia > Acidimicrobiales > SZUA-35 > JBBQUN01. The sequence goes on from JBBQUN010000090.1 coordinate 13,052, forward strand.
CCGCAACCACTCCGGAGTCCCGTACCTCGAGATGGGGTGGTCGGTTCGAGGTCGACGCCGGGGTCGGCCTGCCTCGGTTGTCCCATCGATACACCAGTCGTTCGGCGCCGAAGACGGCGTTGTCGTTGTCGGTTGGTGGACGCCAGCACGAGAGCGCCGACGGCCCGATCGGTACCGTCTCGCCGTTCAAGACCAGCTCGATCGGTGCCCCATGCAGGCCGAGCGCGAGCCGGCTGCCTCCTGCGCTCAGATGCACCACTCCGTCATCGTCGACCATGCAGTCATCGGCGACATCAGCTGTCGCCACCGACGTCGGGACCAGCCGCTCTGGTGCCACCGTCAGGTTGGTGGCGAAACGGCCGGCAGGCACCGCCATCTGGTCGAAGGCAACCTCGTGATCGGCGGCCAACACCGTCATGAGCTGTCCGTCGAGTCCCGGTCGCCGACAGTCCGATCGCAGCGACCAACGTGCGCTCAAGCTCAGCTCGCCGCCACCGTTGCTCGACCTCTGTTGGATCAGTTCATCGATTGCTGCATCGATCTCAGAACCCAGCGCGAACTCGACCGTCGAGCCCGGTTCGATCGCGAGAACGACGAGATCGGGCCACTGGCGGGCGACGGCCCCATCCAACAGCAGGTCGAGGTCGAGCACCAGATCGCTCGAGACGGCGAACGAACGTCGATTGGTGATCGCCAGCGACCGCCCGCTCCCCTCTTCCGCCGAGGAGGTCGAGGCCCATTCGGTCGAGATCGGCTGGTAGACCCAGCGGACGTGAGCAAGGCCCGGGTGGGGGCGCCGATCGGCATCGACCAACCCGTTGCAGTTGAAGTTCAGATCGTTCGGCGAATCACCGAAGTCGCCGCCGTAGGCCCACCAGCGAGTGCCATCAGCGTCGTATTGTGCGATTCCCTGATCGACCCAGTCCCAGATGAAACCGCCACCCAAGCGAGGCGTGCGATGAATGCGCTCCCAGTAGTCCTCGATGCCACCGTTGGAGTTGCCCATGGCGTGGCTGTACTCACACATGATCGAGGGTCGCTCGTCGGCGTCGTCGGCGAGGTCTTCCAGCTCTCGAAGCGTCGGATACATCTGCCCGATGATGTCGACCAGCGGGTCGGTCTCGGCCGGATGGTACGCAATGGGTCGTTCAGGGTCGACGGCTCGAATGGCGGCGGCCATTGCCCGGTGGTTCGGACCGAAGCTGGACTCATTTCCGAGCGACCAGGCAACGACACATGGGTGGTTGCGGTCTCGCACCGCCATGCGTTCGCCGCGGGCGACGAAGGCATCGGCGAAGAGCGGATCGTTCGCCGGGATGAGGCCAGCGCCACCGGCACGCCGCTCATGATGGACTTGGCCGTGCGCCTCGACGTTGGCCTCGTCCATCACATAGAGACCGAAGCGATCACACAGGTCATAGAAGCGTTCGTCATTGGGGTAGTGAGCGGTTCGCACCGCGTTGATGTTGCTCGCGGCCAGCAGTGCCAGGTCGGACTCGAGTAGCTCGTCGGACTGATACCGACCGTCGTCGGCGGAATGCTCGTGTCGGTTGACCCCATAGATGGTGATGGCGGTGCCGTTCACGCACAGCTGGCCGGCATCGATCGAAACGGTACGGATACCAACGAGTTTCTGCGTGGCATCGACAACCGATCCTGCGGCATCGACCAACGACACCTCGAGCCGGTAGAGGTGTGGAGTCTCGGCCGACCACAGTGCCGGCTCCGCGACGAGGGCCACCAACTCGACCGAACCATGGTCGTCAATCGGACAACCAAGTTCGGCTGCCAGGTTGCCCTCACCATCGCTCAATCGAGCTTCGATTCTCAGGCCGGCAGGACGATCGCCATCGACCTTGACCGACAGCGCCACGTCGGCATCGGCCCCCGACAACGAGGTGGTCCGGAAGAACACATCGGCGATCGAGGTTTGTGGCTGCGGATACAGCATCACCGAGCGATGCAGTCCCGCCATCCACCACATGTCCTGATCCTCGATCCAGGTCGAGGCCGACCAACGATGGACCCGCAGCGCAACCGTTGCCGGCTCTCCGGGGGTGACGACCTCAGTCACGTCGAACTCGCTCGGAAGCCTCGAGTCGGTCGCGGTGCCGACTGCCTGACCGTTGACGTAGACCTCGAGCGAAGACTCGGCCGCCCCAACCCTCAGCACGACCCTTTCACCCGACCATGAAACGGGAACGTCGACGACGCGACGATGATCGCCGCCCTCGTCGGGTGTGGGAATCGCTGGATAGTCCGACGGATCGAAGGGGTAGACGACGTTGGTGTAGATCGGAATACCGTGACCGTGCAGCACCCACGAGCTCGGCACGGGAAGCGTGTCGAAGCTCGAAACGTCGGCGTCGGCCAGCTGCCAACCGTCATCGGGCGCCAAGCCGGTCCACATCCGGAATTGCCAGGATCCATCGAGTGAGAGGGCTCGTTCGGGAAGATCGAGTCCGTGAGGATCGAGTCGTCCACTCGACACATGGGTCGGATCGCGGTGCCAGCGGGCGGGAAAAATCAGATCGTTGGTGGACACAGTCGACACGATACGAGCGGCCGTCGCCCGAGCATGCAACGATGACGGCATGAGCGCTTCTCCCCCATCCCCGTCCTCGAGCGGAGCCCGAATCGTCCTCGGGCTCGGGTCCGTCATCAAGAACGGGCCACTCACCATCGTGATCGGTGGCAGCTCGATGGTTGGCCAAGCGACGCTCGCCGCAACCGACGTGCTTGGGAGTTCTCGATCCTGGGGCTTCGACGAAGTCGCGGCCACCCTGCAACAGTTGGTGGTCGAGTTCGGTCCATCCGGTGTTGCTGCAGTGCTCGACAGCGACGGCGACGAATCCTTCGCCTTCGTGTTCGATCAGGCCGAAGCGAGGTGCGGTGACCAGACCTTCAAAGGCCGAGGCCGCGACAGTTGGACCGTCGAGCTGGTGCCGTCGTCTCCGATCGAGCTGCGGCTCGCGTCGGTCCCCTACAGCAACCCGTCTTCTGAGATCGAGCTCCGGTCGGGTCTTCTCCCTGGCGCCGGAGCGATTGTCGA
>JBBQUN010000091.1:0-16101 GCA_038212405.1 Acidimicrobiales bacterium
TCCAGCGTCGGATCACCCACGTATGGAACCTCCTGTCGGGTCTCGGTCCGGAACTGCGGGCCCGAGCTGCTCGCCCGATGGCGGACTCCGATGCGCTCGTTGCCATGATGGCCGCCAACGCCGATCGGCTGTCGACGAGCCCGGCCGAGGCCGCGCGTCTTCTGCGGGGACTCACCCTCGCTCTCACCCATCCCATGGTCGCCGGTGTTCCACACTCGGCAACCGACATCGTGCACTTCTTCCTCAACGGCATCGAGACTCGACCATGAAACTCCGCCCATGAAACTCCGACAGCTCCTCGCCAGCCATCTTGGCCCCTACCGCAAGATCCTCACGATCGTCGTTGTGCTCCAGGCCGTGCAAACATTTGCCTCGCTCACCTTGCCAACCCTCAACGCCCGCATCATCGACAACGGCGTGCTGGCCGGCGACAACGGCTACATCCGACGCACCGGCGCGATCATGCTGGGGTTCTCGCTACTGCAGATCATCTTTTCGGCCGGTGCTGTTTGGTACGGGGCGAAAGCGGCCATGGGGTTCGGCCGGGACCTTCGCCGCGATCTCTTCCACCAGGTCACTGGCTTCTCGGCTCGAGAGGTCGGCCAGTTCGGTGCCCCATCGCTGATCACCCGCATCACCAACGACGTTCAGCAGGTCCAGACGCTGGTGGTGCTGGTGTGCACCATGATGGTGGCCGCCCCTCTCACGCTGGTGATCGGGCTCGTCATGGCGTTGCGCGAAGACGTCGGGTTGTCGGTGGTGTTGTTGTTCGCCATTCCGTCGGCCGTTGTCGTACTTGGGTTCCTGGTATCGAAGATGGTGCCTTCGTTCCAGCAAATGCAGGTGCGAATCGACCGGGTCAACCGTGTGCTGCGGGAGCAGATCACGGGAATCAGAGTCGTGCGAGCCTTCGTGCGCGAACCCCAGGAACGCTTGCGGTTCGCCGAGGCGAATGCCGATCTGACCGAGACGTCGCTGCGAACCGGGCGCCTGATGGCCGGCATGTTCCCGACCGTGATGTTCATCATCAACATCTCGAGCATCGCGGTCCTCTGGGTTGGCGCCAACCGCATCAATGCCGGTCAGCTCGAACTCGGGTCGCTCGTTGCCTACTTGACCTATGTCATCCAGATCCTCATGGCGGTGGTGATGGCCACGTTCATGATCTCGATGATTCCCCGAGCCGCAGTGGCGGCCGATCGGATCACCGAGGTCCTGGAAACGCCGTCATCGGTCGAGATGCCAGCGAACCCGATCACCACCGTGCTCGAACACGGCACGCTCGAATTCGATGATGTCAGCTTCCACTATGCGGGTGCTGACCAGCCGGTGTTGTCGAACATCTCGTTCCGAGCCGAGGCCGGACAGACGACGGCCATCATCGGCAGTACCGGATCGGGCAAGACCACGATGGTCGATTTGATTCCACGGTTGTTCGACGCGACGGCAGGAAGGGTCTTGGTCGACGGTGTCGACGTTCGCCAACTCGATCCCGATCTGTTGTGGAGCAAGGTCGGCTACGTCCCCCAGAAGCCCTATCTGTTCTCCGGAACCGTTGCCAGCAATCTGAGGTACGGGCGTCCCGAGGCAACCGATGCCGAGATGTGGGAAGCCCTCGAGGTGGCCCAAGCTGCCGACTTCGTTCGTGACATGCCCAACGGTCTCGACAGCCCGATCGCCCAGGGCGGCACCAACGTTTCGGGCGGTCAACGCCAGCGCCTCGCCATCGCCCGGGCCTTGGTCGTCAAGCCTGAGCTGTACGTGTTCGATGATTCCTTCTCGGCTCTCGATCTGCTGACCGACGCTCGCCTTCGCGACGCACTCGCACCTCATACCCGAGCCTCCGCGGTGATCGTGGTTGCCCAACGCGTCTCCACGATCGCCGACGCCGACCAGATCCTGGTGTTGGAAAATGGCCAGATCGTCGGCCGGGGCAAACATCGAGAGCTGATCGAGAACTGTCCGACCTATGCCGAGATCGTTGCGTCGCAAAACCGTGAAGAGGTAGCGGCATGAAGCCGGACAAGGCAAAGGGCACGTCAGATGAGGATCGCAAGATCCTCAACAACGCAGGCACGGGTTCGGAGCGCAATCGTGGTGCCTTCGGCTCGGGTGTTGGCATGCCGGTCGAAAAGAGCAACGACTTCGGCGCCGCGGTTCGACGTCTCGGCGGTTTGCTTTCGGGCGAGCGTCTCGCCCTCGGATCCATCGTGTTGGTCACGATCATCAGCGTCACACTGGTCGTGCTGGGGCCGCGGCTGCTCGGTGAGGCCACCGACATCATCTACCGAGGTGTCATCGGGCAGGGAACCGGTGCGGGCGGCGGCATCGACTTCGATGCGCTGCACCGCACACTGCTCTTCGTCGCCGGTCTCTACTTCGCTTCGTGGGTGCTGGGCTATCTCCAGGCCTATGTTCTTGCCGGTGTGGTGCAGCGCTCGATGTACGCGCTGCGCGAATCGGTCGAAGAGAAGCTGACTCGACTGCCGCTCAGCTACATCGACGCTCAGCCTCGTGGCGATCTCCTGAGTCGAGTCACCAACGACATCGACAATCTGGCCCAAAGCCTTCAACAGTCGCTCAGTCAGATCCTCACGTCGTTGCTGACGCTCATCGGCGTCACCGTCATGATGTTCGTGATCTCCCCGCTGCTTGCCGCTGTGGCCCTCATCACGGTGCCGCTTTCGGTTTGGTTGATGAAGAAGATCGGCGGGAGAGCACGACCCCAGTACATGCAACAGTGGAAGCACACCGGCCAGCTCAACGCCCAGGTCGAAGAGGTCTTCACCGGACATGCCATCGTCAAGAGCTTCGGTCGCCAACGCGAGGCCGAGGCCCGGTTCAGCGAAGAGAACGACCGGGTGTACGAAGCCAGCTTCGGTGCGCAGTTCACCTCGAGCCTGATCCAACCGGCCATGATGTTCATGGGCAACATCCAGTACGTATTGATCGCGGTCGTTGGCGGTTTGCGCATCGCCAGCGGGGCAATCACCGTCGGCGACATGCAGGCCATGATCCAATACGCTCGCCAGTTCTCACAGCCGCTCAGCCACTTGGCGTCCATGGCGACGGTGTTTCAGTCGGGTATTGCCTCGTTGGAGCGAGTACTCGAGTTCGTCGATGCCGAGGAGCAGTCGCCGGAGCAAGCGCCGAGCCCCGCCGGTCAGCTGGTGGCCGGTCGAGTCGAGTTCGACGATGTGACGTTCTCGTACCTCGCTGACGAGCCCCTCATCGAACATCTGTCGGTCGTTGCCGAGCCCGGCCAGACCATCGCCATCGTCGGTCCGACCGGCGCCGGCAAGACCACGCTCGTCAATCTGATCATGCGTTTCTACGATCTCGACGGCGGCACGATCACGATCGACGGCCGAGACATCGCGTCGTTCCCTCGCAACGAGCTGAGGTCGCAGATCGGCATGGTGTTGCAAGACACCTGGCTGTTCGGCGGCACGATCCGCGAGAACGTGGCCTATGGCAACCCCCAGGCCACCGAGGAGCAGATCATCGAGGCGGCCCGAGTCACCTACGTCGACCGCTTCGTGCGCTCGCTCCCTGACGGCTACGACACCGTGATCAACGATGAAGGCGACAACATCAGCACCGGTGAGAAGCAGCTGATGACCATTGCCCGTGCCTTCCTCGCCGACCCGGCGATCCTCATCCTCGACGAGGCAACGAGCTCGGTTGATACCCGCACCGAAGTCCTCATCCAAGAGGCGATGAACGTGCTCCGCGCCAATCGCACCAGTTTCGTCATTGCTCACCGTCTGTCCACGATTCGTGGTGCCGACGTGATCCTGGTCATGGAAGACGGCAAGATCGTCGAGCAGGGTTCGCACGGCTCGCTGCTTGCGGCGAAGGGTGCCTACGCTGCGCTGTACAACGCGCAGTTCACCGGCGCTGCTGCTCCGATCGGCTGATCTCTGCGAAGCGTCAATTGGTCGCAGCGGCTGCCGATGCGAGAACGTGAAGTCGTCGGCCCCTCTACCAATCGTTTCGAGTCCCGCCATGTTGAGCACCACGATCCAGTCGGTGAGGGAACTCGGGCGCCTTCGCGGCGAGATCGATGCCCTCCTCGACCGTCGTGGAGTGCCGACGAACGCCGCTGCTGACACGAACCTGGTCGTCACCGAACTTGCCGTGAACGGATTCGAACACGGCGGGGCCACCGAGGTCGAGGTGCGAGTCGCCGTCGATGAGCATCGCATTGCCATCGAGCTGACTCATGTGGGAATTGCCGATCTCGCCATTCCGTCATGGAGTTCGATGCCCGATCCACTGACGCCACGCCATCGGGGGCTCGCCATCGTCGACAGGTTGGCCAACGATCGCGAAACGATCGTCGGGCCGAGCGGCACGACGGTTCGGTGTTTCGTCGCTCGTTGATGTCGTGAACTGACGTCGCAACGAATGCAACCTTTCTCACCAATGAGGGAACCGAAGCGCGGTCCCGATCGTCTGTGCAGTGCCATGATGATGGCTGGTTGGCCCGATCGTGAGGTTCCGTGGTTCGAATGAGGTGGCTCGGGTTGATTCTGAGTCTGGTAATCCTGAGTGTCGTTGGCCTCTCCGCAGTTGCTGGAGCCGCCACCGATCTGGTGGTCACGACCCCGGCAGACGGCCGTTATCAGCCAGGAACCACGACACCGCTGATCATCACCATCAGTGCCGACGGTGCGGTCGAGGGCACGCTCAGGGTGTCCTTCGACGGCCAGGCATCGGCATCGCAGCAGGTCGAGGTACCGGGCGGAAGCGAAAAGGAAGTCGTGATGATGGTGACCACGCTTCCGTGGACCACCTCGGCATCGGTGTCATTCGATGCCGAGGGCAAAGAAGACGACAAGACGGTCCGAGCCAATATCACCGCCCCGAACGGCGACGAGATCGTGGGCGTCTTCCCCGAGCTCGCCGCCCGGGACTTGCCGGCAACGGCAGAACTGACCGTTGATCTTGGCCAGGCCAGGCTCTATCCGATCGCCGCCAACCTGCTCGATCATGGCCCCGATGTGCTGTCGCCATTCAGTCAGATCCTGCTCACGCCGGGTGACCTCGAAGCACTGACCGCGAACCAGCGGGCAAGCCTCGAGGGATGGCTTGGCTCGTCAGGCGGTTTGCTGACGATCGACGCTCCTGCTGGAACGCCGGTGGCTCTGCCAATCGCCGATTCGGGGAATGGTCGCTACTCCTATGGTCTCGGGACCGTTCGCTATAGCGGTGACGCTGCGGCCAGTGGGGCGTTCGACGATCTCTTCGAACCCACGGCGCCGCGAGCGGCTGAGGACTTTCCCTGGGGCGGATTTTTCGGAGGGTTCCCCACCTCGATCAACCTGGCTCGTGATGCCGGTGTTCGCATTCCCGCCATTGGAGCGTTGGCCGTCGGGCTGCTTGGCTACACGCTGGTGGCCGGGCCTGTCATGTGGTTCGTCCTGAAGCGCCGCAGGCAGGAACCGGGCATGTGGCTGGCCGTGCCAGCACTGGCCGTTGCCACCGCGGTCGGCGTGTGGGTCGTCGGGCTACAACTGCGGGAGGGGGCCAACACCGCGCACACCACCGTCGTCGCCGATCTACCGACGGCCCGCCAAGTCCTGTCGCACGTCTTGGTGACCTCGGCCAATGGCGGGCTCGAGGGCATCGACCTACCCGTCGGCTGGCGCTCGGTCTCGACCGATGAATCGAACTGGGGCGGCCCGATGTCGATGACCACGGCACCGGTGCAACGAGACGGTGAGCTCATGACGCAACTCGACCCCGGCGGCATCGGCGTACTTGCAGCAGAGACCACCCAGCCTGTCGAGGCTGCATCGTTCGCCATCGACGTGCAACTCGATGGCGAATCGCTGGTGGGGACGGTCACCAACCTCACCGCCTATGACTTGTCCGAAACGCTGGTGACCTCGGGCCAGGGCATTGCCAACGTTGGTTCGCTCGCTGCCGGCGAGACCAAAGCGATCAAGATCACCGGTATGAATCGATCGCCATTCAACGGTGACCCCGTCGCAGAGCGCATGATGCAGGGCGACCCGTGGTCTGGCAACGACGGCGTCTCGAACCCCGGCGTGCTACTCAATTGGCTGGCGAAACGGCCCGCCGTTCGCTCACCCGGTTTGGCCATGGCGGTTGGATGGACCAGGGAAGCACCTGGTCCGCTTCGTACCGATAGCGGTGCCATTGTCGAGGCAGGCCGGACGGCCTTCGTCACCGTCGTTCCGCTCGAGACCCGGGGCATCTCGTCTCTCACCAATCAGATCACCTACCTTCGGGGTTACAACTCCTCCCGGGTGACCGATGTGCCAGCGGGTGGTGTCTGTACCGACTTCCCGCTCACCTTCGCTGTTCGCCCCGCCGAAGCGATCACGGCGGGCGACACCGCGGTGCTCACGCTCCAGCGTCGAGCGGTTGCCGCCTTCGACGTTTGGGACGGCAGCACGTGGCTGGCCGGTCAGATGGCAAGTCTGGAAGAGGATCAACCGGTGATCGGGCTGCCGGCATCGGCCATTGACTCCGGCGTCATCTACATCCGGGTGCAGATGACCTGCGACATGTGGAGCGTTGCCGATCCACTTCCCGAGCTTCGCTTGGCGACGGCAGAGGACCAGGTCATTCCTCTTGGTGAGGTCGCAGCCGGGAAGGACGACGCCGATGCCTGAGCTCATCGATCCACTGATCCCCGCTCCCGATCTGGTGATCTCGACTCGCGGGTTGAGTAAGCGATACGGCCCGCTCACCGCCCTCGATCAACTCGATCTCGACGTCGAGAAAGGGGCGGTCTACGGCATCATCGGTCCCAATGGGGCCGGAAAGTCCACCACCTTCGCCATTCTCGCCACCCTGCTCATTCCGACTGCCGGGACGGCCAGGGTGTGTGGCTTCGATCCGGTCACCGACCCCCGAGCCGTTCGCAAATGCATGGGTTACATGCCCGACGTGATGGGGGTCTACGACCGCCTCCGGGTCGATGAGTACCTCGAGTTCCATGCTGCGGCCTACGGCGTGCCCCGTGACGAGTGGAGCGAGTTGATCCCCGGATTACTCGAACTGGTCGACCTCGACGTCAAGAAAGCCGCCATGGTCGACGGGCTCTCCCGTGGCATGAAGCAACGGCTTTCTCTGGCCCGGTCGATGGTGCACGATCCTCAACTGCTGATCCTCGACGAACCGGCGTCGGGTCTCGACCCTCGAGCGAGGATCGAGTTCCGTGAGCTGCTTTTGGCGTTGCGAACGATGGGCAAGACCATTTTGATCAGCTCCCACATCCTCGCCGAGTTGCAACAGATGTGTACCGACATCGCGGTCATCGAGGCCGGCCGACTCCTCGCGTCGGGAGTGCCCCGAGCCATCCTCGAACAGTTGGGCAGCGGACGGCGAGTCACGGTCACCTTCGTCGGTGGCGCGACCGCCGACTATCCGGTGGCCGATGAGCACGAGCAGGCAACGCTGCTGAAGCGCTTGATCAGCGAGGGGGCTGAGATTGCCGAGTTCACCGTTGCCAGTCACGACCTGGAGGATCTGTTCCTCCAGATCACCAAGGGGATCGTGCAATGAGCCTCACCCAACAACTCAATCCGGTCTTCGATCGTGAGCTTCGCCAGCGCAGTCGTTCGATGCGGTCGATGATCATGATGACGCTCTACCTCGCCCTGCTCGTCGTGGTCTTGTACGTGGTCTACAAAGGAACCGAGTCCACCCAGGCCTTCAACAATGATCCGATCTCGGCGCTCACCAACCGGGTCGGTCGTTCGATGTTCGAGTGGGTGCTGGCTGCGCAAATGGCGGTACTGCTCTTCATCATTCCCGGCATCAGCGCCGGCGCTATCGCCGGTGAACGCGATCGTCAGACCCTGATCCCGCTTCAGGTGACGCTCATGTCGCCCCGAGCCATCTTCATGGGCAAGGTGATGTCGTCGTCGAGCTTCGTGCTCCTCCTCCTCGTTGCGTCCTTCCCCATCATGGCGGTGCCCTATCTGGTGGGTGGTATCTCGCTTCGCCAGGTCATCCTTGCGTTGTTGACCTTGATGGTCACCGGCCTGCTCTTCGCGGTCATGGGAGTTGCCTGCTCGGCGATCTTCCGTCGAACCCAGACCGCAACGCTCGCGGCCTACGGACTCACCCTGGCGTTGACCCTCGGAACGCTCGTCGGCTTGGCCGTGTTGGCGGTCATCGACAGTTCACGAGGCATCGACACCGTCGAACCGAGGCTCGTTGCGATCTACCCAAATCCGTTCGTCGGCATCGCCGACGCCGCGGGCGACCTCGGTGGCATCGGTGACGGACCGTTCAGCCCGATCAAAGAGGTCTTCCTCCGCAGTCAGGTCGGCAACGACGTCCTCATCGAGAACGGCATCGCCTTCGACCCCAACACGGGCGAGCAGTTCGAAGCCCAAGGAGTCGACGGCCTGCCTATCTGGGCCAGGAGCTTGCTCACTCAAGCTGCTCTGGCCCTCGTGCTCGGAGTCGTGGGGGTTCGCAGGCTTCGTGCTCCAAACCGAGAATTGCATTCGACATGAGCGAGTTCCTCGGCCTGATGCGCCGTCGCTTGCGTGTGGTCTGGGCCTACGCAACGGCCGCGTGGGTCGCCCCGGCGGTCTTCGGAGTCGCTGCGCTGATCGTCGGCCTCGGATTCATTGGTCCCTGGGCTTGGCCGGAGCCGGTCGCGCTCGGCTTCGTCGGCGTTGCCGTCGTCGCCGTTGCGGTGACAGCGATCGTGCAGCGACTCAGCGACACGTCGGTGGCGGTTGCTGCCGACCGGGGCCTCTCGACGCGTGACGCCTTCAGCGCCGCATTGCAGTTCGGCGAACTGGGGGGACCCTTCGGGGACCGAATCCGAGAACGGGCTGAGCATCTCGGCCGAGGCGCCTCGGTCGAAGAAGCTGCCCCGCTTCCACCAACCGGGCGACGCTGGGCCGTTGCCGGTGTGTTCGCAGTGGCGTCGCTCGGCATGGCGTTCGCACCCAATCCGCAAGACGATGTGCGGGCCGAACGCGAGCAGGCCCAGGAGCTCATCGACGCCGTCGCCGACGATCTCGAAGCCGAAGCCGAAGCGCTCGCCGAGGAACCAGACACCGAGGCACTCGCCGATCAACTCCACGACCTCGTCGAGGAGCTCCGATCGACGAACGACCTGGCCGAGGCCCAAGAGCTGCTGGCCGAGGCCCAAGAGTTGCTCGAACAGTCCAAGCCCAACGACTTCGCTTCCCAGCGAGCAGCGGTCGAGGGTCTCGATGCCGGGGTCGCCGAGCGGCCGGTGGCAGCCGAGGGGACAACGGCCGAGGAGCAATTGGCAGCGCTCGCCGAGTCGGTCGATGCGATGACGGCCGAGGAGCAGTCGGCGTTGGCTGAACGGCTCGAGAGTCTGGCCGAAGCGCAGTCGGTCGGGAACCCTGACGTCGCCGCAGCACTCGCCGATGCCGCCGCTGCACTGAAGAATGGTGACGTTGCCGCCGCGTCGGCCGCGCTCGGCGAAGCGGCGCTGGCACAGGGCCTCGCCTCTGACGCCGTTGCCACCCAGCTCGCAACGGCGACCGCAGCTCAGTCACTGCAACAGGCCCAAGCGGCACTGGGCCAGGGACAGGGACAGGGTGAGGGGCAAGGACAGGGGCAAGGACAGGGGCAAGGACAGGGACAGGGTGAGGGACAGGGTGAGGGACAGGGAGCGGGTCAGGGCTCGGGGAGTGGTCAGGGTGGCAACGGCAGCGGGGCCCAGGGCAACGTCGGCGGCGCCCAAGGTGGTACCGGTTCAGGTCAGGGTGGGGTCGGCACGCCAGGCGGCACTGATCAGGCTCGCATCGACACCAATGCCGGTGCCACCATCGTCGACCCGCTCGTGCTCAGCCCCGGTGACCCCACTGGGCTCGGCGGTTCACCGACCGGCGCGCCGGGTGACGTCGTGGGGCAGGGCGATGGGCCGACCACCGCCGGTCCTGCCCGAGTGGCGCTGGCCGATGTTGTTGGCGACTACGCCAACCGGGCAACCAGCGCCGCCAACAACAGCCAGCTTCCTCCCAGCCAGCAACAGCTGGTGGGTTCCTATTTCGATCTGCTCTCCCAGTAACGAGCGAAAGGCCGCCATGACCCCCGAAGAATGCGCCGACCACGCAGCCGCCATCGCCCACCAGGTCAGCCGTGTGATCGTTGGGCAGCGCGAGCTGATCGACGATGTCTTGCTGTGCCTTCTCGCCGAGGGGCACGTGCTGCTCGAGGGCGTACCGGGGCTCGGCAAGACCCAACTGTTGAAGACGCTGGCCGAGACGGTCGACATGCCATGGTCGCGCATCCAGTTCACTCCCGACCTGATGCCGGCCGACATCGTCGGCACCCAGATCCTGCAGCAGAGCGAAGACGGGGCTCGCGAATTGCAGTTCCGGCCCGGTCCGATCACTGCCAATCTGGTGCTCGCCGATGAGGTGAACCGGGCAACGCCAAAGACGCAGGCGGCCATGCTCGAAGCGATGCAGGAACGGGCGGTCACAGTGGCGGGAGAGACCCGACCGTTGCCTCGACCGTTCATGGTGATGGCAACCCAGAATCCACTCGAGATGGAGGGCACCTATCCGTTGCCAGAGGCGCAGCTCGACCGCTTTCTCCTGAAGGCGCTGGTGCCCTTTCCCTCAGCGGAGGATCTGGTGACCGTGATCGAGCGAACGACCGGAGCAGCGACCCCGACGCCCGACACGGTCTGTGATGCCCCGACACTCCGAACGATGATCGCGCTCACTCGTGAAGTGCCGGTGCCCGATCACGTCGTTCGACATGCCGTCGACCTCGTCATTGCGTCGCACCCGAACCAGCCCACCGCTCCTGATCCCATTCGGCGTTACGTGCGCTTTGGAGCATCGCCCCGCGGCGTCCAGGCCATGATCCTGGCCGGCAAGGCGCGAGCAATTCTCGATGGCCGACCGTCGGTGTCGATCGACGATGTCCGTGGCGTTGCCACTGCGGCCATGCGTCACCGTCTCGTCGTCGGGTACGAGGCAACCGCTGATGCCACCACGGCCGATGACCTGGTGAGGATCGTTCTCGACGCGGTTCCTGCACCCACCTCTGGCATTCGCGGCGCGCAGTAACGATCGTGGCCGATCTTCTCTCACCGAGTCTGCTGGCTCGGCTCGAACGGCTGCAGCTGGTCAATCGGCGGCGGCTTGCCGGTGGACTGGCCGGTGAGCATCGTTCGCCGCGTCACGGATCGTCGCTCGACTTCGCCGACTTTCGTGAGTACTACCCGGGTGATGATCTGCGTCGACTCGACATCAGCGCGCTCGCTCGGCTGGACCGCCTCCTCGTCAAGCTCTTCGATGCCGAAGACGACATGACGCTGCGCTTGCTCATCGACACGTCGGGATCGATGCAGGGTGCCAAGTTGCAGCGCACCCGGGAACTCGCCGCTGCACTCGGTTTCTCGGCGCTGGTGCGACGAGACGTCGTCACGGTGCACACCTTCCCTGCCAGTGTCGGTGGGCCCCGGTTCCACGGTCGTACTGCCTCACAGGCGCTGTTCGATCATCTCGCACGGCTCGATGCGGCCGGGACCACTGGATTCTCTGCTGCGGCCGATCGAGTGCTGGCCCAGCCCGGTCCTCCCGGTCTCACCGTCGTCATCTCCGATCTCCTCACCCCAGATTGGGACGCAGGTATCTCACGGCTCCCGGCGCGACGCGGCGAGTTCATCGTCGTCCATCTTCTCGAACCGACCGACATCGATCCGTCAGCCAACCCCGAACTGGTTGGCGACCTCGAGTTGGTCGACGCCGAGACTGGTGAACGGCTCGAAGTGTCGTTGTCGGCGAAGGCCCTCCAGGACTACCGAACCCTGGCGGCTTCGTGGGCCGACGATGTGGCCCAGCGGGTGCGGGCCACCGGCGGCGCCTATCTCCGCACCTTCACCACTGACGACCTCGAAAGCCTGCTCCTCGGTCGCGCCCGAGACGCGGGAGTGTTGCGATGAACATCGCCGGATGGGGTCTCGCCAATCCGATGGGACTGCTGTGGGGACTGCTCGCCCTGCCGATCATTGCGTTGCACATCCTGCGGCCCCGCCGAGTCCAGGCCGCGGTCTCGGCGGTGTTCCTTTGGCGCAAGGTGGACATTCCCGTCACTGCCGCCACTCCGTGGCAACGACTCGTTCCCAGCTGGCTCCTGGCCGCCCAGGTCCTGGCGGCGTTGTTGCTGGCATTGCTCGCCGCCCGTCCAGTGCAGTTGAGCGATCTTCCGCTGGCCCAGCACACCATCTTCGTGATCGACGCGTCGGCGTCGATGCGAGCGACCGACGGCGCCCCTGATCGACTCACCAGTGCCGTCGATCGGGCCGAGGAGCTGCGCCGTCAGGTGCCCGAGGAGGGTGAAGCCAGTCTCATCGTTGCCGGCCCTCGGGCTCGAGCGCTGCTGTCGCGTTCGGCCGATGTGTCGGCCTTTGATGCTGCGCTGGGCCAGATCCAAGCCAGTGACGGTGCCGCTGACTTTGCCGGTGCCTTCGCCCTGGCGTCAGGCCTCGACACTGGCGACGTGGTGAGTCGTGTCGTGCTGATCTCCGATGGCGGTGTGAGCGATGCCGACCTTCGGGCGGCACCGGTCGGCGCCAGGTATGAGCGAATCGGGTCCTCGGCAACGAACCGGGGCATCACCCAGTTGAGCGTCGAACCGGTCGAAGGCGGTCTCCTTGCCCGGGTGACGGTGGTGCACTTCGGCGGACCGGCTGCGACGCAGGAGCTGCGCATCGACGTCGACGGGGTGACCGCTGCTCGCGCCATGGTCGAACTCGAATCGGGCGGTGTGGTCAACGTCGGTTTGTCGGTGCCCTCAGGCGAACTCGTCGAGGCCTTCCTCGAAGGCGAGGACGCGTTGTCGATCGACAATCGGGCAGTGGCAACGGTGTCTCGCCGACCGGAACTCGACGTGCTCTGGGTTGGTGACGACGATCCGTTCATCGGCGCGGCGCTGGCTGCCAATCCCGGGTTGACCGTCGAGCGAGTCGCGACGTATCCGCCCACACTCGACCCGGTAGTCGACGTCGTCGTGGTGGCTGGTGTTGCCATCCCCACCAATGCCGAGCCGATTCCCCTCGTCGCCATTGCCCCGCCCGGCGGAGCCCGCGGGATCGAGGCAACAGGAACGGTCGAGCGTCCGATTCTCACGCTCATTCGATCCGACATTCCCCTGGTCCAAGACCTCGATCTTTCACAAGTGGGCATCGCTGAGTCGCAGCAGCTCAGCGTCCCCATCGACGCCGAGGTCGTGCTCGGCGCTGAAGGGGCGCCCCTGTTGGTGCTTGCGGACGGACCGGCAGGAACGATGGCGTATCTCGCCTTCGATCTGGATCAGTCGACCTTGCCATTGCAGGCAGCGTTCCCGGTGTTGTTCGACCGTCTGCTCAGTGACGTCGCCGAGCGCGTGTCGCCTCCACCTCGATTGACGGTCGGCGCCGACCTCCCAATCGACCCGCAGTATGCGGCCACCATCACCTCGCCGAACGGCACGAGCGAGCAGATCCCTCCCGGTTCGTCGTACCCGGCCGCTGACACCGTTGGGTTCTGGCGGGTCGAACAAGCCGGTCGGCCCGAAGTGACGATCGCCGTTGGGATCGAACGAGCCGAATCAGTCATCGCCCCGGTGCCCGATCTTCCTCTCGAGGCGGCGTTCGAAGGCACGGCGCTGGCCGAGGAGAAGGGTGAGTTGCCATGGCGGACGATCCCGATCATTGCGCTGCTCAGCATCATCGTGGCCGAGGTGTTGCTCGCCCGGCGTCGTCGGGGTGTCGGCAAGCGTCAGTGGCAGATGGCCATGGCGCTGCGTGGTCTGGTGGCTGGAACTCTCGTGCTGTCCCTCCTCAGTCCGGTCATCACTCGTTCGACCGATCGGGTCGCAACGATGTTCCTGATCGATGCCAGTGACTCGATGGGACGAGTCGGTGCTGCGAGTGCGGTCGGGGTCGTTCGCGATGCACTCCTCAGCCAGCCTGACGGGGATCTGGCCGGTGTCGTGGTCTTTGGCAGCGATGCCCGCCTCGAACAACTGGTGCGCAACGAATCATCGTTTGCGAACGTGAGCGTGCGCATCGATTCCTCCGGCACCGACCTGTCAGCTGCGCTCCGACTAGGTGCTGCGGCCCTGCCGAACGACGCCCGCAAGAGGCTGGTGCTGATCAGCGACGGTCGGGCAACCACCGGCGACGTCGATGACGAGATCGCGCGACTGGCCGACGAGGACATCCCCGTCGACGTCGTTGTCATCGACTCCGCCATCGGCAATGACCTGGCGATTGCCGGGGTCGATGCGCCGTCGTTGGCCCGTGACGGCGAGCAGGTCTCCATCGATGTCCGTATTGCCGCCCCCAACGCAGGGCAGGCGATCGTCACCCTGAGCAGAGATGGCGAGAACGTCGAGTCGAGAACGGTCCTCTTGGACGCCGGCGAGAACACCATTCGTTTCATCGACGTTGCTGCTGACCAAGGGATACTTCGCTACCAGGCGAGTGTCGACGCAGTTGGCGACAGTGTTGCTGCCAATGATGTTGGCTATGCCGCCGTTCCCGTCGCCGGGGCTGAGCGGGTCTTGATCGTCGAGGGCCGCAGCGGCGCCGGAGCACCACTGATCGGTGCCCTGACCGCAGCCGGTATCGCCAACGACGTGGTGACGCCAGGACGAGTGCCTGCCCTCGACGAACTTACTCGCTATGCGTCGGTGGTGCTGGCCGATGTCGATCGTCGAGACCTCAGCGACGGCCAGCTCGAGGCACTGACCGCGGCGGTGCGAGACCTCGGGCGAGGGATGCTCGTCGTTGGCGGAACGCACTCGTATGCCCTTGGCGGCTACCGCGAGTCGGCCCTCGAAGACATTCTTCCTGTCATCAGTGAGATCACCGATCCGTTGCGGCGCCAGACCGTTGCCGAAGTCCTGGCCATCGATTCGAGCGGCTCGATGGGAGCGTGCCACTGCAACGAGGAGGGTCAGAATGGCATGGGAGGCGGGAACCGAATCGACGGTGGCGTCTCCAAGACCGCCATCGCCCGCAACGCAGCAGCCCGTGCCATTGCTGCGCTCGAAGCAACCGACGAGGTCGGTGTGCTTTCGATGGATGCCAATGACAGCTGGCTGATCGACCTCCAACCGGCACCAGCTCAGCAAGACATCGACGACGGACTCAACCAGATCGTCCCCGACGGTCCGACATTTCTCGACACCGGGCTCCTCACCGCAGCCGAAGCGCTTCGAGCTTCTGACGCCAGCTTGAAGCACATCATCTTCTTCAGTGACGGTTTCACCGAGCCCGGGAGTCTGACGATCATCGCCGACCAAGCCGCCGATCTGTTTGCCGAGGGCATCACGGTGTCGGTCGTCGCCACTGGCGAAGGAGCGGCGGAAGATCTGCGGCCAATCGCTGATGCGGGGGGTGGTCGGTTCTACCCGGGCAAGAACCTCGATCAGATTCCCGAGTTGATCGTGGAAGAGGCGGTGATCGCATCACGAGATTTCGTGAACGAAGGTGAGTTCCTGCCGCTCATCGCGTCATCGGCATCGACGGTTCGCGACCTCAGTCAGAGCCCGTCGTTGCAGGGCTACATTGCAACGACGGCGAAGCCGACTGCCCGAGTCGATCTGCGGATCGGTCCCGACGAGGATCCACTGCTTGCGTCGTGGCAGGTTGGTCTTGGCCGGGTCGCGGCGTGGACCAGCGACGGCGGCGAACGCTGGGCGACGCCATGGTCTGCATGGTCGGGCGCCCCAGACTTTTGGGCCGGGGTCATCAAGGACACCTTCCCCGTTGTTGGCGATGGCGGTGGCATCGTTGCCAACGTCGTCGACGGCCAACTGGAGCTCCGGCTCGAAGGAGCCGAAGACTGGCCGGTCGATGGTGTTGCCAGCGCGAGCATTGCCGGGCCGGCCGGGAGTTCGACGGTGGTTCCGCTCGAACGAATCAATGGGACGACCTTTGCGGCAACGGTGCCCGTCAGCGAGGCCGGTACCTATGCGATCGGCGCCACCGTCGATGACGGCGAGGAAACGGTCTGGTCCGGCATTGGACTGACCACTCGTTCCTACCCCGCAGAGTACGCGCCTCGCCCCACTGATCGAGCGCAGATGGAGCGCGTCGCTGATCGAACCGGTGGTCGT
>JBBQUN010000092.1:0-15903 GCA_038212405.1 Acidimicrobiales bacterium
CATCTCACCACCCGACGGCGACCTGTTCGACTACATGGCCTCGCTTCGCAAGCTGCTCGACCGTGACGACGAACGATTCTGGCCGACCCACGGCCCGGCCATCGAGGATCCAAAGACCTATGTGCAATCGTTCCTCGATCACCGGGCCAGCCGCGAGGCGCAGATCGTGACGGCGCTCGAAACCAGCCCGAGCACGATCAAAGACATGGTGCCGGTGATGTACGCCGAGACCACCAAACAGCTGTGGCGTGCCGCGGCGAACTCGGTGTACTCCCATCTGTTGGCGCTGCACCGCGAAGGCCGAGCCACCACCGACACCGGCGAGCCCAGCCTGGTCGCCACCTGGCACCTCACCTGACTGGTGTTCTGACACAGAATTTGTTGAAGTACTTTGGTGGAACGGAATTTTGGTTTGAGCCGGGGCCTCAGCAGGGCCCGGCATCGCGGCTATCCGGCTCCGCGTCGCCGATCGCCGGCTCAGGCCTCTCGGGTGGCCACGGTCGGCGGAACCCACCCGGACGCCCGGACGTCAGTGGACTCAGGCGAGGTCGAAGCCGAGGTCGACGTGCAGACCGCGCACCGTCACCGTGGCCCCGTTGCGCAGGTTCACCGTGGCGAGCGCCTCGACACCTGCGCCGATGCGGCTGTTGTAGGCCGGCGCCGGCTCACCCACCATGACAAGCTCCTCGCCGAGCGCGCTGGCGTTGCCGCGGACGTTGTCGGTGTCGAGCACGGTGTAGCGAGCCGTCCCGACACCGAGCAGGGTGGTGTCAAGGGTGCTCTGTGTGAAGACGGTTCCCACACGCGCCTGGGCACCGACCGGGAGCAGGCCGTACTGGTGCGTGGTGAGGACGCCGACCGTGCCGTTGATGCGGAACGTGCCCCAAAGGAACTCACCACGAGGAACAAGCCTTCCCGAATACGGGAAATGAATTTCGAGTGACGTCAGGTCAGGTGTTCGCCGAACCAGGCGAGGACGCGCTCAATGCGGTCGATGCGGCGATCGGCGGCCGGTGGCCCGGATGACGTGTCGGGCGGTCGGGAGGGCAGCTTCGATGAGCGGGCGGCCTTCTGTGTCAGGACACTAGAGCTCGGGGCAACCCGGGTCTCGCCCTTCGGCTTCGTCGGCCGCTTCGATCTCGTCTCGGCTGATGCCGAGAACGAACAGCACCGCGTCGAGGTAGGGAACATTGACCGAGGTGTCGGCTCGCTCGGCAACGATCGGTTTGGCATTGAACGCAATGCCGAGCCCAGCCGTACTGAGCATGTCGAGGTCGTTGGCACCGTCGCCGACTGCCACCACCTGATCGAGAGGGATGCCTTCGAGCGCAGCGATGTGGCGAACGAAGTCGGCCTTTGCCGCCCGGTCGACGATGTCACCGACGACTCGGCCGGTGAGCCTGCCGTCGATGATCTCGAGTTCGTTGGCGTGAGAGTGATCGATGCCCAGATCGGCAGCCAGTCCGTCGGTCACAGCGGTGAACCCACCGCTCACGATGGCGGTGCGATAGCCAAGTCGCTTGAGCGTTCGAATGAACGTGCGGGCGCCTGGGGTGAGCATGACCCGGTCACGAACGGCATCGATCCGAGCAGCATCGAGTCCGGCGAGGAGCGCTACTCGCGCCCGGAGCGAATCGGCGAAATCGATCTCGCCCCGCATCGCTCGCTCGGTGATGGTGGCCACCTCAGCGAGGCACCCAACTTCGTCGGCAATGAGTTCGATGACCTCGTCGGCGATGAGCGTGGAGTCGACATCGAGCACCACGAGGCGGGCGGCGCGGCGGCCGAGACCCTCTCGGTGGACGGCAAGATCGCAGACGAGATCCTTGGCCACGGTGAGGAGGGCCGAACGAATCGGCTCGACATCATCGCCCGATACCACCAGTTCGTACGCCATGACTGGATACTTGGCCAGTCGGACGATGCGGTCGATGTTGCCGTGGTTGGCCGAGATGATCGAGGCAACAGCACCGAACTCGGTCGGGTGGACGTCGGGTGCGATCAGCGTGACGATGAGCCCTTGGTGTCGTCGAGCGCTGCTTTCCTCGACAACGTCGAAGTCGACATCGACGTGGTACTCCCACCCGAACAGGAGCAGTTCCTTGAGCAGGTCTTTGCCCTCGGGGACGGTGATGACGAGGCTCAGCGACAGCCGACCGCGAATGATGATCTGTTCGACGTCTTGGATGTGGGCATCAGCCAGACCGAGCACGTCCATCAGCCCGGCGGTGATGCCGGGCTGATCGGGTCCCGAGATGCGAACGAGGATCGTCTCGTTCGCTCGCTGGTTCTTGGGTGGAGTCATGCGTCGGCCAGCGCGTCGAGCGCGCTCTGCGCTGCTGCCAGATCGGCCTGGGCCGCAGCGAGTTTCTCTCGGGTCTCTTCGACCAGTTCGGGTTTTGCGTTGTTGACGTAGCCGGCGTTGCCGAGCTTGCCCTCGAAACCCTTGATCTGAGCGGACTTCGCATCGATCACCTTGGTGATGCGGGCACGCTCGGCGTCGAGATCGATCTCGTCGGTCAGCCCGGAAAGGAAGACTTGGTGACCCTCGAACGCAATGGGACTGGCAACCGCAGCCTTGGCTTCGACGCCGGTGACCTCGCCGATGCCGGCGAGTGCTTCGATGTAGCCGTCGGCGGTGCTGATCAAGGCGAGGACCTCGGCCGGTGCGTGCACGGTGATGCGCTGCTTCGGCTTGACGCCTTGGCTGGATCGCAACGAGCGGATGGCGGCGACCAACGCGTCGGCTCGCTCGAAATCGGCGATGACCGACCGGTCGATCACGTCGATCGCCACCTGGGGCCAAGCGGCGCCGGCCAGGATCTCGGCGGCGGGGAGATCGACGCCGATGATCGATCCGGTCCGAGCGGCACTGACGTGGGGCCACAGCGCTTCGGTGACGAACGGGGTGACCGGGTGGAGAATGCGCAAAACCGAGTCGAGCACGGTTCCCAACACGACCTGCTGGGTCGGGTCGTCGTCGATGGTCGGCTTCACCGCTTCGAGATAGCGATCGCAGACATCTCGCCACACGAAGTCGTAGAGCGCATCGACGAAGAAGTTGAACTGATAGTTGTCGAGCGCAGCCTCGGCGGTGTCGAGTGTCTCGCCCAATCGGGCAAGGATCCAGCGGTCGACGAAGCGGGTGTCGGTGACCGCCACGGGTTCGGTGACCGATGACGGTTCTGCCAGTCGTCGTAGCGCGAACCGTGTTGCGTTCCACGTCTTGTTGGCGAAGTTGCGGCCGACGTCGAACTTGGACGAGGTGTTGCGGGCCAGCGGTTGCTGGGCGGTTGGCGTTGCTGCGCCGGTGGCAGCACCGAAGGCAGAGACCATGGTCCTGGGAGCGCCGGTTCTGGGATCGCCGGTCCTGGTTGCGTCACTCGGTGAGGTCTGGATGGGAGTGGCCACCATGTGACCCGACGGCGTCTTGACGAACGTCGGGGTGAACGCATCGCCGGTGTGGGGGCACACCATGTCGACCGGCAAGCGAACGTCTTGGGTGTCGGTGGTCATCTGCACGAGCGTGAAACGCATGGCGTCAGCGCCGTGACTGTGGATGATGTCTCGAGGATCGACGCCATTGCCGAGGGTCTTGGACATCTTCTGGCCGTGGCCGTCTTGGATCATGGCGTGGATGAACACGTCGGTGAACGGGAGTTGGCCGTTCATGAAGTAGCGGTTGAACATCACCATGCGGCTGACCCACAGTGTGATGATCTCGCGTGCGGTTGTCAGGACCGAGGTGGGGTTGAACGCGTCGAGCAGTCCATCGGTCTCGGGGAAGTCTTCGGTCCACGGCCACGCCATCGTCGACATCGGCCAGAGAGCGGAGGAGAACCAGGTGTCGAGCACGTCGGGGTCGCGAGTGAAGCCATCGGCTTCGAGTGCAGCAATGACCCCGGTCTCGTCGAGTGTCGCGTCGGTTCGGTCGGCGCGACGGAGTGTGGCATCGGGCGGAACACAGACCGATTCCTCGACCTCGTCGTCGGTGATTCGGCGAACGATGTGGGCACAACCGGCGTCGGCCCAGCGGCTCGTGACCTTGACGGCTTGGTCGATGCCGACGCCCTCGAGCGAGGCGCTGAGTGCGGGGGAGAGGTCGTCGTTGGCGACGAGCCGGTTCCACACCGGGATCTGGTGGCCCCACCACAGCTGGCGAGAGATGCACCAATCGCGGATGTTCTCGTGCCAGGTCTGGTAGGTCTTGGCGTAGCGCTCGGGGTAGAAGCGCAGACCACCGTCGCCCGGCTCGTCAGAGCGCGGACCGACGCCGTCTGGCAGGTCGGCGATCTGCTCGGGCGTCTGGGCCCGCAGCGCCGAGCCACGGAGGCGGTCATCGGTGACCGCCACGTACCACTGGTCGCTCAGCCATGGCTCGATCGGAACGTGGCTGCGATAGGAGTGGCCAACCGAGTGGGAGTAGTCGCGGACCTCGCTGAGGAGACCGTTCTGCTCGAACCAGGCAACCACGGCGGTGCGGGCGTCTTCGCGGCTCTGGCCGAGGAAGGCCTGGGCCTCGGGGCTGGGGTCTTCCCAACCGTACTGATCGGTGATCGAGCCGTCGGGGCCCATGACGTTGACGATCGGAAGGTCGTGCCGCCTGCCGATCTCGTAGTCGTTGGGATCATGCGCCGGTGTGACCTTCAAGAAACCGGTGGCGAACTTCGCCTTGGTGTCATCACTCTCGGGATCAGCCATGACCACGTAATCGTCTTCGACGATGGGGATGACCCTGCCGACGATCGGCAGCGTGATGGTCTTGCCTCGCAGCGCAGCGGCCCGGGGATCGCTGGGGTTCACTGCAACAGCGGTGTCACCGAACATGGTCTCTGGGCGAGTCGTTGCCACCGTGACATGGCCGGAGCCGTCGGTCAGCGGGTAGTCGAGGTACCACATGTGGCCCTCGACCTCTTCCATCTCGACCTCGTCATCTGACAGTGCGGTTCGAGTGACCGGGTCCCAGTTCACGAGGCGCTTGCCCCGATAGATCAACCCGTCTTCGAACAGTTCGAAGAACGCATGGCGCACCGCGGTGGCACACATGTCGTCCATGGTGAACCGGGTGCGGTCGAAGTCGCACGAGGCGCCCATCTCGCGCAGCTGACCGAGAATGACCTCTTCGTATTCGTCTTTCCACTCCTGGGTCTTCTCGATGAACGCCTCTCGCCCCATCTCGAGCCGCTTGGTCCCCTCGGCGAGGAGCCGTTTCTCGACCACGGTTTGGGTGGCGATACCGGCATGGTCGGTGCCGGGCATCCACAGCGTTGGCATGCCTCGCATCCGGTGGTAGCGGATCAGGACATCTTGCAGGGTGTTGTTGAGCGCGTGACCCAAGTGCAGCGCCGCCGTGACGTTTGGCGGTGGAATGACGATCGAATAGGTCGGGTCATCGGGGTCTTCTGGCTCTTCGGCGTGGAACACACCGGCCGCTTCCCAAACGGCGAGCACCGCCGTCTCGGTGTCGGCTGGCTGGTAGGCCGTTGGAAGCTCGGGGAGGGAAGTTGCAGGGCTCGTCACCCGTTGGAGGCTACCGGCCTGAATTGGTGGCCCAGGTACGCTGCGCTGCGCCGAAAAACCACCATGAGGCCGATGCAGCCGCCAGTACGGTGGGAGCATGATCAGGCTCTACGACACCGCTCGACGCTCCGTGGTCCCACTCGAACTACGCGATCCCGGAAAAGCCTCGATCTACGTCTGCGGCCCAACGGTGTACGCCCCGCCGCACCTCGGCCACGGCCGAATGTCGCTGGCCTACGACATCCTGCGCCGCTACTTGGTCTACAGCGGGTTGGAAGTCACGTTCGTTTCCAACATCACCGACATCGACGACAACATCATCAAGCGAGCGGCCGAAGAGGGCAGGCCGTGGGAAGAAGTGACCGCCGAGTACGAGCGAGTGTGGTTCGAGGGGATGGAGCGCATCAATGTGCTGCGACCTGACCACTCGCCGCACGCCACCGAGTACGTCGACCAAATGGTCCAACTGATCGCCGACTTGATCGAACTCGACCGGGCCTATGTCACCTCCGACGGGGTCTATCTCGGCGTCGAAGGCGTCGAGGGTTATGGACTGTTGGCGCACCAGAGCATCGACGAGTTGGTCGAAGGCGCTGGCGACCGAGCCGTCGTCGGCACCGAAAAGAGACACCCTGCCGACTTCGCCCTGTGGAAGTTCGCAAAGGCCGGCGAGCCGGCGTGGCCATCGCCATGGGGCGATGGTCGACCCGGTTGGCACACCGAATGTGTCGTGATGAGCCTCGACATCCTGGGTGAGGGATTCGACTTGCATACCGGCGGTCTCG
The DNA here is from genome assembly GCA_038212405.1 of Acidimicrobiales bacterium. Lineage (GTDB taxonomy): Bacteria > Actinomycetota > Acidimicrobiia > Acidimicrobiales > SZUA-35 > JBBQUN01. Next base: position 6,306 of record JBBQUN010000092.1, read on the forward strand.
ATCTGGCCTTCCCGCACCACGAAAACGAGCGGGCCCAGGCGATGGCCTTGGGCCGTCCGTTCGCCAATCACTGGATGCACAACGGCTTCGTCGAGCTCGAGGGCGAGAAGATGTCGAAGTCGCTCGGCAATGTGACGAACCTGCTCGACCTGACCGAACAGTACGACCAGCGCGCCTACCGACTCCTCGTCCTCCAGTCGCACTATCGCTCGCCAATCGAGATCACCGAGACCACACTGAACAACGCCGAGGCTGCCCTCGAACGGCTCGACGCCTTCGGCCGACGCACCGCCGATCTTGGCGGAGCGCCGAGTCCGGCGATGGTCGATCGATTCACCGAAGTGATGGACAACGATCTCGACACCCCAGGCGCGGTCGACCAGATGTTCCGTCTGGTACGAGAAGCCAACACCGCTCTCGATGGTGGCGACGCCGATTCGGCGGCCGCAGCCGCCGCCGGTGCACTGCTGATCGCCGACACCCTCGGTCTCGTGATCAACACCGGCGGGGCCGTGGTGCCCGCCGAGATCCAGGCGCTGGCCGAGGAGCGTCAGGCGGCACGGGCAGCAAAGGACTTCGCTCGCTCCGATGAAATCCGTGACCAACTCGCCGCCGATGGCTGGATCATCGAAGACGCGGCGGACGGCCCCGTCGTCCGCCCCGCCTGACCAACCCCACCCCCAAGCCCACGTTGCTTCTGGTCAGGTGGCGATGGGGGCGGTGGTGGCGTTGAGGACGGCAACCAGATCGGTCGGGGCGAGTACGATCTCGAGGCCCCGGCGTCCACCGCTCACGTACATCTCGGTGAGGGCGAGCGCTGATTCGTCGATGAAGGTGGCCAACTGCTTGCGCTGGCCGAGCGGGCTGATACCGCCAACCACGTAGCCGGTGGACCGCTCGGCGACTGCCGGGTCGGCCATCGATGCCTTCTTGGCCTTCGCAACTCGGGCAAGGGCCTTGAGATCGAGCATGCCGGTCACTGGAACCACGGCGACGACCAGGTTCGAGTCGACGCTTGCGAGCAGGGTCTTGAACACGATGGAGGCGTCGATACCGAGAGCCTCAGCGGCCTCGGTGCCATAGCTTGCCGCTGCCGGATCGTGGTCGTAGCTCATCGTCCGGTGGGCGATCTTTCGAGATTCGAGCAGCTTGATGGCCGGCGTCACAGGGGTATGATGCCAGCCAACAACCATAAACCGGGGAGCTCGAGTCAGTCGGGCTGAGAGGGCAGCCAAGGCATGTGCCGGCGCTGTTGACCCGCGAACCTGCTCTGGATAATTCCAGCGAAGGGAGACTCACATGCGGTCCACTCGTACGTTTTTCGCCATCGGCCTCGCACTTGGCGTCACGGCCTGTTCCGGCTCGGATTCGTCAGACCAGTCGGAGGCCGCGCTCGATCCTGCTGCGGTGCAGGCGGCCGATGTCGATGGCCAGACGGTGCGGCTGATCACCCACGATTCGTTCCTCGTGACCGAAGGGATCTTCGACACCTTCACGGCCGAGACGGGGGTGTCGGTCGAGGTGCTTTCGGCTGGCGATGCCGGCGAGGTCGTTGCCCGAGCGGTGCTCACTGCCGGCGACCCCGAAGGCGACGTGCTCTTCGGTATCGACAACACATTCCTCCAACGAGGCCTCGACGCCGGCTTGTTCCTGACCTACTCGTCGCCGAACCTCGACGCCGTTACCGACGAGTTCGAACTCGACCCCGAGCACCGCGTGGTGCCGATCGATGTCGGCGATGTCTGCGTGAACTACTGGACTGATGAGCTGCCCGGCAGCGAACCGACGTCGCTCGACGATCTGCGCAACGCCGACAACGCGGCCGCTTTCGTCACCCAGAATCCTGAGTCGTCGTCGCCCGGCTTCGCCTTCCTCCTCGCCACCATCGCTCGCTACGGCGACGACGGTTGGGAGGCGTACTGGCGGGACTTGGTCGATGGTGGCGTGTCGATCACTGCCGGTTGGACCGAGGCCTACAGCGGCGAGTTCATCGCCGGGGGAGGGGACCGCTCGATCGTGACCTCCTATGCGACCAGCCCGGTTGCCGAGGTGCTGTTCGCCTCTGAGCCAATCGACGTCGCTCCCACCAAGGTTCTCACCGATTCCTGCTTCCGCCAGATCGAGTTCGCCGGCGTGTTGGCAGGAGCCGAGCATCCCGAAGCAGCGGCACTGTTGATCGACTTCCTGCTCGGCCCGACCTTCCAGGCCGACATCCCGCTCAACATGTTCGTTCGTCCCGTCCGTGACGATGTCGAGCTGCCGTCGGTCTTCACCGACAACGCCGTCGAGATCGAGGCACCGCTGACGCTCACACCGGCGGAAATCGAAGCCGGTCGGGCGGACTGGACCGAGCGATGGAACGAGATCGTCGCCGGATGACGAACGCATGGCGCGATCGCTCGCTCGAGCGAGCAGCAACGGCGAGGTGGATCGATCTCGCCGCAGCAGCGATCGCGATGGGCTTCTTGTTGGCGATGGTCGTATGGCCGCTGGTGGCCATCGGCCAACGGAGTCTGGCCGGAGTCGGGTTCGGCGACGTCGTCGACATCGTTCGTCGGCCCGCCACCTGGCGGGTGCTGCGCTTCACGGTGTGGCAGGCGTTGCTGTCGACCGTGGCAACAGTGGTCGTTGGTCTACCGATCGCCCATGTGCTCGCCCGGTATCGCTTCCGTGGCCGCAACACGGTGCGAGTCTTGACCGTGGTGCCGTTCGTGCTGCCAACCGTGGTCGTTGCTGCGGCGTTGTCGGCAGTGTTCGACACCCTCGGCATCGACGGTGACCACACACTGCTGGCGATCGTTGCCGCCCACGTGTTCTTCAATCTGGCGGTGGTGGTTCGCGTCGTCGGCGGGCATTGGGCGACACTCGACCGATCATCGGAGGAAGCAGCCGCCGTCCTCGGTGCCCGTCCTGCCGCGGTGTTCCGCCACGTGACCCTGCCGCGGATCGCCCCGGTGCTTGCCGGGGCCTCGCTTGTGGTCTTCCTCTTCTGCTTCACGAGCTACGGCATCATCCTCATTCTTGGTGGACCGGCGACGGCGACGATCGAAACCGAGATCCGCCGTTATGCGATCTTCCGTCAGGAGTTCGATGTCGCTGCGGTGTTGGCGTCCATCCAACTGGTCGCGGTCGTGCTGCTCTCGCTCGGCTCGGCGCGACTGCAACGTCGACTCAGCGTCTCTTCGAGCAGTCGCCGAGTCAGCGCCGGGTTGCCGCTCGACTCATGGCGGCGGCGCTGCTACGTCGGCGCTGTGTTGATGCTCGTTGTCGGGGTGGTCGTGAGTCCGATGGTTGGTCTGGTCAACCAATCGCTGACGGTCGGCGATCACTACGGGTTCGATCACTATCGTGCGCTCAACCAGCCGCTTCCGCTCCTCCCCGTCTCTCCGGCTCGGGCGCTGTGGCATTCGGTGCGGTTGGCGTTTGGTGCGGCGCTGGTTGCCGCTGCGGTTGGCATCCCCGCAGCACGAGTCATCGCCAGTGGGAATCGAGTTGGCAGGCTGCTCGAAGCCGCGGTGCTGATCCCGCTCGGTGTCTCGGCAGCAACGCTGGGGTTCGGGTATCTGCTGGGGTTCCGCGCCTTCGACCTTCGTCGGTCGCCGCTTCTGTTGCCGCTGGCGCACGCGGTCGTTGCGTTGCCGTTCATGATGGCCGCCGTCGTGCCGGCGCTACGAAACATCGATCAGCGAGTGCGCGAGGCGGCCTCGACGCTGGGTGCGAGCCCACGAGCCGTTGCCCAGTTCGTCGACTGGCCTCTGGCCCGAACCGGTCTCATGACCGGACTTGGATTCTCGGTCGCGGTGTCACTTGGAGAATTCGGTGCCACCTCGTTCGTCTCCCGAGGCGCCGGATCGTTCACCGCACCGCTCGCCATCTTCCGACTGCTCTCGCAGCCCGGCGACGCGCTTCGGGGACAAGCGATGGCGATCAGTGTCATCATCGGACTGGCAGTCGGGGCGACTGCGGCGTTCCTGGAACGCTCACGGCAAGGTGGAACCGGTTTCCTATGACGAGTCGAGACTCGAAGCCGTCGCTGACCATCGAGGGTCTGAGCGTCCGCTATGGCGACCTGTTGGCGCTCGACCACGTCGACCTCGAGGTCGAGCGAGGAGAAGTGGTTGCCATCCTGGGCCCCAGCGGAAGCGGCAAGAGCACGTTGCTACGGGCCGTTGCCGGACTCGAGCCGGCAGCGACCGGCCGGATCCTGGCGGGCGGGATCGACATGACGGGGATGCCTACCCACGAGCGCGGGCTCGGTTTGATGTTCCAGGACCATGCACTCTTCCCCCACGAGAGTGTCGCTGGCAACATCGGGTTCGGCTTGCGTATGGCGGGCGTCGATGCAGCAGAGCAGCGGGCGAGAATCCATGAGTTGCTCGGCATGGTCGGGCTTGCCGACTACGGAAGTCGGTCGGTGTCGCAGCTCTCGGGCGGCGAGGCGCAGCGCGTTGCTCTGGCTCGCTCGCTGGCTCCGTCGCCGTCGCTCCTCATGCTCGACGAACCGCTGGGCTCACTCGATCGAGTCTTGCGTGAACAACTCACCGCCGATCTGCGGCTGTTGCTGGGCTCGGTCGGTGTCAGCGCGCTGCACGTCACGCACGATCAAGCCGAAGCATTCGCGGTTGCCGACCGCGTGGTCATCATGCGCGATGGTCGGGTGGTGCAGAGCGGGCAGCCCCAAGAACTTTGGCACCGTCCGTCGTCTCGTTTCGTTGCCGAGTTCCTTGGCCACCCCAACGTGTGGGACTTGAACGATGAGGTCGTGCTGGCGCCGATGACAGCGCTGTCAGTCGATCACGATGGCGACCTCGAGGTCGTCGTCGTCGATGCCGTGTTCGTCGATGGCCGTTTCCGGATCACGGCGATGGCCGACGATCGACGGGTGGTGTTCGAAGACCGAGAACGACCGTCAACTGGCGAAACGATTCGGCTGCATGTCAACGGTCGCGAGCTCCGCACGCTCGCAAATTGAAAGCGCTTGGTCGATGCATCGGGTGGTTCAACGACTGGCGCTGCGGAACTGTGCCGGTGTTTGGCCGGTGAGTCGGGCAAAGCGTCTCGTGAAATTCGCCTGGTCGTAGAAGCCGACCTCGGCCGCCACCGTAGCCAGCGGTGTGTCGGTGGTGAGGAGGAGTCGTCGAGCCCGGTCGACACGGACCTTCACGATGTACTGGTTCGGTGTGAGCCCGAAGACGCGCTTCATTCGCCGTTCGAGCTGGGCCTCGGATCCGCCGGCAGCCGCGGCCAGATCTGCCACCCGTAGGGTCTCAGCCAGCCGGTCGCGCACCAAATCCACGACGCGGCCGAGCGAACCGAGATCGCTGTCATCGGGAGCCTGGAGGTCGCGGCTGATCGATACCAGTCCGGTCACCGCCCCCTGGGCGAAGACCGGAAGTTTGGTGGTGAGGTACCAGCCGTGGCTGGCGTCGGGTCTGCGAATCAGCTCCAGTTCATCGCGCAGTGGGGTCTGGGTCGAGAAGATGTGCTGGTCCTGTTCCTCGTAGCGCTCGGCCAGCAGTGGGGGGAACAGGTCTGATGCTCGTTGCCCGATCACTTCGCGCCGTGAGGTGCGGCCCGAGCGACGGACGAAGGCCGGGTTCACCGCGACGTAGCGACCATCGACACTCTTGGCGCAGAACATCACGTTGACGAGTTCGTCGAAAAGGGCGAGCAGTGCAGGCTCCAGAGCGCCGTTGCTGAGCATGTTGGCCGCCGCAGCCTCGAGATCCGGGCCTGCTGCACTCCGTTTGTTGGTTTGGTCGGCCATCTCGGCCGAAATCGTACAAGACGTGTCGGTCCGCCAGGACCGATGATGGATCCATGACCGATCGCGACAGCTCCGCCGTTCCCACAGGCCATGGTGCAAACCTTGCTGTTCCATTTCCTGCGCGCCTCGACGTGGCGGTGGTGAACGATGCCGATGGACTGGCCGAGGAGACCGTCGAGTTGGTGGCGCGTTGGCTCGACCGGGCGAAGCAGATCGAGACGAAGTCCGACCGAGCGACCTCGGGCCAGCTCAATGAGCTGATCGAGGATCCCGATGGCGTCGCGTTCACCATGGCGTTCGTCGACCGAGTCGTTCGTCCCGACGACAATGGCGCCGCGGCCGACCAACTGGCGTCGCTGATCGAGCGAGGGAAACTGCCGGCGTTCCTGTCGCCGCTCGACCGAATCATGCTTCGGGCCGGCGCCGTTGTTGCCCCCCGCCTGCCTTCGGTCGTCATGCCGATCGCTCGGCGGCGAATGCGAATGATCGTCGGCCATCTGGTCGCTGACGCTCGCCGCGATCAGATGGCGAAGCACCTGGCACACCGTCGGGCCGAGGGGTATGCGCTCAACGTCAACTTGCTCGGCGAGGCGGTGCTCGGCGAGGCGGAAGCGGATCGGCGGCTCGAGCGTACGGCGAACCTGCTCGATCAGCCCGACGTCGACTACGTGTCGGTGAAGGTGTCCGCGGTTGCGTCGCAGATCAACCCGTGGGACTTCGACGAGGGTGTGGAGCGGGTCGCCGATCGGCTTCGTGATCTGTTCCGCCGCGCTGCCGCCTCGAATCCAGTCACCTTCGTGAACCTCGACATGGAGGAGTACCACGACCTCGAACTCACGATTGCGGTGTTCACCAAACTGCTCGACGAGCCGGAATTCCAATCGCTCGACGCCGGCATCGTGCTCCAGGCGTATCTGCCCGACGCGCTCGGTGCACTCCAGCATCTCGTTGTCTGGTCGGATCAGCGATCGGCCGCCGGTGGCGGACAGATCAAGATTCGCTTGGTGAAGGGCGCCAACCTGGCCATGGAAAAGGTCGATGCTGCGATGCATGGTTGGGAGCAGACACCGTATGCGACCAAGGCCGAGACCGACGCCAACTACAAACGGTGCCTCGACTGGGTCCTGCGGCCCGAGCATCTGCGTTCAGTTCGTATCGGGGTCGCCAGCCACAACTTGTTCGATGTGGCCTGGGCCCACCTGCTGAGCACCGGGCGGGGCGTTGCCGACCGGGTCGAATACGAGATGTTGCAGGGGATGGCGCCGGCTCAGGCACGAGTCGTGCGAGATGACGCCGACGGACTGCTGCTCTACACACCTGCGGTGGCACCGGCCGACTTCGACGTGGCCATCAGCTACCTGTTCCGTCGTCTGGAGGAGAACGCCGCACCCGACAACTTCCTCCGGGTCCTCGGTACGTTGCGGCCCGGCACGGCGGAGTTCCGTCGCACCGCCGCCGGCTTCGGCGACGCCCTGGCCCGACGCTGGCACGTCGAGGTCGGACCGCGACGCACGCAGAATCGCTCATTGCCCGCTGAGCCCTGGCCAAGGAGTTGCAGCTTCGCCAACGAGGCCGACACCGACCCGGCGCTGCCGGCAAACCGGGCGTGGGCCGAGGCAGCCGTGGCCGCTCCGGTCGTGGGCCCCACGACGCCGATCACCACCTCGGTCGAGACGGTCGACGAGGTCGTACAGGAGCTGCGAGCTGGCCAGGCCGGTTGGGCCGCCCGAACACCCGAGGACCGACGCGCTGTTCTGTACCGGGTTGCCGATCGGCTCAGTGCCCGACGTGCTGACCTCTTGACAGCGATGGTTCACGAAGGTCGCAAAACCGTCGCCGAGGCCGACCCGGAGATCAGCGAGGGGATCGACTTCGCCCGTTGGTACGGCGATCGCTGTCTCGATCTCACGTCCGACGAGTGGACCGATGGCGGCGCTCTGTGCTTCGAGCCGCTCGGCGTCGTCGCTGTCGTTCCGCCGTGGAACTTCCCAATGGCCATCCCTGCGGGCGGCGTGCTCGCAGCGTTGGCCGCAGGCAACACCGTGGCCTTCAAGCCTGCACCGGAAACGCCACGGGTGGCCGAGATCGTCGCCGAGGCGTGTTGGGCAGCCGGGGTACCTCGTGATGCGCTGGCCTTCATACGCACGCCAGATGACGGGGTTGGCCAGCGGCTGGTCACCACCGTCGACGGCGTCATTCTCACTGGCTCGATCGAGACGGCGCAGCTGTTCCGCTCATGGAAGCCTGACATATGCATCTTCGCCGAGACGTCGGGCAAGAACGCACTCATCGTCACGCCTCACGCCGACATCGATCTCGCCGTTGCCGACCTGGTCCGATCGGCGTTTGGCCACAGCGGCCAGAAGTGCTCGGCCGCCTCGCTCGGCATTCTGGTTGGCGACGTCTACGACTCGCCCCGGTTCCGGCGCCAGTTGGTCGACGCCGTCCAGAGTCTCGAGGTCGGAGTGTCGACCAATCTGAGCACGACGACCGGGCCGCTGATCCTGCCGGCGGAAGGCAAGCTGCTTCGGGCGCTCACGAAGCTGGAGAGCGGAGAGGAGTGGCTTGTCGAACCGCGCCAACTCGACGCAGACGGAGCACTCTGGTCGCCCGGTGTGCGAATCGGCGTGCGGCCTGGCAGTTGGTTCCACCGGACCGAGTGCTTCGGCCCGGTGCTCGGGCTCATGTCGGCCGACTCCCTCGACGAGGCGATCGACCTCCAGAACGCCACCGATTTCGGTCTGACCGGCGGCATTCACACCTTGGAGCCCCGCGAAGTCGAGGCATGGCTCGACCGAGTCGAGGTTGGCAACGCGTACGTGAATCGCCACATCACCGGAGCCATCGTTCGCCGTCAGCCCTTCGGTGGATGGAAGGGTTCGGCCATCGGCCCCGGAGCCAAGGCCGGCGGTCCGAATTATGTGACCCAACTCGGTCACTGGACCGACGAGCGTGCTCGTGACGAGCAATGGTTGAGTGAGGCCCAACGGAGTGACGAGCGCTGGTGGAACGAGGAGTTCGGGGTCGAGCACGACCCGAGCGGCTTGTTCTGCGAAGCGAATCGCTTCCGCTATCGCTCCCGGCGAGCCGTTGGGCTGTGGGTTGGTGGTGAGGCCAACCCGATCGAGGTTGCCCGAGTCCGCAAGGCAGCGAGTCGCTGCGACGTCAGGCTGATCGAGCGAAGCGATACCAACGAGACAGCTGTGAGCTACGTCGACCGGCTCAGCGCCCTGGGTATCGACCGGGTGCGAGTTGTTGGCAGGGGCGACAGCGACGTTGAAAGCGTTGGTGACGAGGGAATGGTTGCTGCGGCAACCGAAGCTGCCATCGATGTGGCAGGCGCTCCTGTTGTTGGGACGGGTCGAGTCGAGATGCTTCACTTCCTACGAGAGCAAGCAGTGAGCCAGACCCTCCACCGATTCGGCAACCTGGTCACGTCCTGAGCTCACGAGAGTCATGTTCTGCAAGAAACTCGGTGAGCAACTCGTCTGTCGGGCCGCTTCCAAGGGGCGTTTCCACTGTGCAATGTTTTGCCCATGGCGGGGCGATCGATGCAAGGCGGAGACAACATGATCAAGTGGGTGCGTCACCACGCGGCCGCGTCCTCTCGGGTCGTTGCTGCTGGGCTGTTGCTCCTGGCCTCGCTCGTTGTCGGGGTGGCAACCGCGTCGCACGCTGGAGCCGAGCTTGCGTCGCTCCCCACCACGAGTTGGGGCGTCAGCGGACTCCGGGTCGGTACCGAAACCGACAACATCGACTCCCAAGTCTTCGACATGGCCCGGATCGGGAACGTGCTCTACGTCGGTGGACGATTCACCGACGTGACCAACG
>JBBQUN010000093.1:0-15841 GCA_038212405.1 Acidimicrobiales bacterium
GTCGAGGTCGCTCATGATCGTGGGTGCGACGATGCATCGAACATCGAGAGCCTCGATGGCCGGCGCCAGAGCAGCGTCGACTTCATCGATCACCATCACTCCGACGACGTCTCGGTACCACTCTGCGACCGCAAGAGCTGAAGCTTGTCGACCGAGCTCGATGAGGAGGCGGTCGGCTGGACCCTTGAGTGCCTTGCCGCCGATGATGGGGGAGATGGCAACAACCGAGTCTCGCCGGGCGATCAGCGCCTCACGTATGCCGGGCACGGCGAGCACCGGATCGATCGACACCACCGGGTTCGAGGGCGCAACGACCACGTGATCCGACGAGGCAATGGCTTGGAGTACTCCGGGGGCAGGCGTCGTCGATGACGCTCCATCGAAGCGGACCGACGACACGGGGACGCCGTGCTGCAGCCGAACGAAGTACTCCTGGAAGCCGATCTCGCCCTCGGTCGTCGTCGTGACCATGGTGCGCAGCCGATCGTTGGTGACGGGGAGCAGCGTCAGGTCGAGGTTCCATCCGGCCGCCACCGCGGCCGTGGCCTCGGCCAGGGTTGATCCAGCACTGAGCAGGTGGGTTCGATAGAGATGAGTACCGAGATCGCGGTCGCCCAGGTTGAACCAGTCAATCCCGCCGTAGCGGCCGACCATCTCCATGGCTTGCCATGTCTCGCCGTCCAGTCCCCAACCACGCTCGGTCGAGACGGCGTCGGCCAAGGTGTAGGTGATGGTGTCGAGATCGGGCGAGATGTGCAGCCCGTGGAGCTCGAGATCATCACCGACGTTGACGATTGCCGTGAGCGCATTCCCGGGGATCAGGCGAGTGAGGCCGCGCAGAAGGCGTGCTGCCCCAACGCCACCACAAATGACCGCCGCCGTCTGACTGTTCTGGGCCGCCGACTTGCTGTTCATGTTGGTCATCGATCAGACGCGCTGCTGGCGGGCGACGAGTTCCATGTCGCCTTCGACCATCATCTCGACGAGTTGACGGAACGTGGTCTTGGGCTCCCAGCCGAGTTGGCGTTTGGCTTTTGCCGGGTCGCCGATGAGGAGGTCGACTTCGGCCGGACGCATGAACCGCTCGTCTTGGATGACGTGGTCTTGCCAGTTCAGTCCGACATGGCTGAAGGCGATCTCGCAGAACTCCTGGACGCTGTGGGTTTCGCCGGACGCGATGACGAAGTCTTCGGCGGTGTCTTGTTGGAGCATGGCCCACATGGCTTCGACGTAGTCGCCGGCGAACCCCCAATCGCGTTCGGGATGCAGATCTCCGAGGGGGAGTTGGGTGATGAGGCCGTGTTTGATGCGGGCGACGTGATTGGTGATCTTGCGGGTGACGAACTCGAGGCCGCGGCGGGGTGATTCGTGGTTGAACAGGATGCCGCTGGTGGCGTGGAGGTTGTAGGACTCGCGGTAGTTGACGGTGATCCAGTGGCCGTAGAGCTTGGCGACGCCGTAGGGGGAGCGGGGGTAGAACGGGGTCGACTCGATCTGGGGGACGGCCTGGACCTTGCCGAACATCTCTGATGAGGAGGCTTGGTAGAAGCGGATGTCGGGGTCGATGTCGCGGACGGCGTTGAGGATGCGAGTGACACCGAGGGCGGTGGTTTCGCCGGTGAGGACCGCCTGTTGCCATGAGGTTTGGACGAAGGATTGGGCGCCGAGGTTGTAGATCTCGGTCGGGCGGACCCGGCGGACGACGTCGTGCATGGAGGCTTCGTCGAGGAGGTCGCCTTGTTCGATCTGGATGTCGTCTTGGATGTGGGAGATGCGTTCGAAGTTGAGGGTGGAGGAGCGGCGGACGATGCCGGCGACTTCGTAGCCTTTTTTGAGGAGGAACTCGGCAAGGTACGAGCCGTCCTGGCCGGTGAGTCCGGTGATCAGTGCACGCTTGGTCATGATTGCTCCTGCGGTTTCGCGGTAGTGGAGAGGGTGGTTTCTGGCTGGGTGGCGAGTCGTTGTCTTGCGTCGTCGAGCACGTCGGCGAGGGTTTGATCGAGTGGGATCATCGGGCTCCACCCGGTGTCGTTGTGGAGTCGACGAGCCGAGCCCCGATGAACAGGAACGTCGATCGGGCGCAGCAACGACTCGTCGATCGAGGTGGTGACCTCGACCGACGCCATCGAACGCAGCTGTTCGAGGGTCTCGCTCATGGCAACGTCGTGGCCCGTGCAGATGTTGTAGGTACGGCCAGCCACGCCTCGTTCAGCAAGGAGGCGGTAAGCCCGTACGGTGTCACGAACATCGGTGAAGTCACGCCGGGCCGACAGGTCACCGTGGCGGACGACGCCACCGCCATCGAGTTCGGCTTGAGCGATGCGTTGGGCAAAGGCAGGAACAACGAAACTCGGTGACTGGCCCGGGCCGATGTGGTTGAAGGGTCGGGCGATCACGACCTCGACGTCGGACGCCCGGTTGAACTGGAGCGACAGCACTTCAGCCGCTGCTTTCGATGCGCCGTAGGGCGACGCCGGGTTCGTTGGTTGCTCGTCGAGAATCGGCATGGTTGCCGGGTCGAGCGGGCCATAGACATCGGCACTCGAGACGATGACGACACGAGCAACCCCCCCAGCAGCGGCGGCCTCGAGGACGGCGAGCGTGCCCTCGGTGTTCACCCGCCACACCTGGCGTGGGTTTGTCCATGACGCGCCGACATCACTCCACCCAGCAAGGTGGTAGATCACGGTTGGTGCCGCCGTGGCGACCAGCTCACGCCAACCTTCGAAGTCGAGAAGGTCGGGTCCGCGATGCTGAGGATCGGCTGGATCAGAGCCGGTGACGGTGTCGCCACAAGCTCGAAGATGGGCCACCAAGTGCGGTCCGACGAATCCGGTTGCGCCGGTAACGAGTGCAATGGCCACCGCCCCAGGGTAGCGAGGCCACCACGTCAGGTGTGCGAGCCGGCAATTGCTGGCTCTCGGCACCGAAAGCGCCGTCTCGATCTTGTAGGGGGTGTCAAGGGACCCGCATCTTCGGGGCTAGTCTTTCGGCTTCGTGCCCGACTCCACCGCAGCCCACGCTGCTTCCTCCGAGAATCCCCTCGTGGTCGGATCAGAAGCCTCGAGACTCTCCGTCGACGCGCCCTTGGTGCCAGAGGAGCTGCTTGTCGACGGCGCGGGTCCGCCGGTCGTTGCGGTCGTCATCGTCGACCGGTTGTCGAGCCAACTCGACGCAACACTCGCCTCGGTGGCAGCGCAGGACTACCCCAATCTCTCGGTCCTGGTGATCGATGCCGCCGATGGTGAACCACTCGGCGAGGCGGTCGCGAGCATCCTCCCCGACGCCTACTTGCATCGCATGCCGAAGCGCCTCGGCCGAGCCAGCGCTGCCAACAAGGCGACCGAGCTCGTATCTGGCGCCTCCTTCTTCCTCTTCGTCACGGTTGGCAATGTGCTCGACCCCCCGGCCACCTCGGCGCTGATCGAGGAGCTGTACCGATCCAATGCGGGGATCGTCGCCCCCAAGGTCGTCGACGGTCACGACCCCCGGCGACTCCGCAGCGTTGGCATGGGATCCGACAAATTTGGTGTCGAGGTCGACTACGTCGAGCCGGGGGAGTTCGATCAGGAACAGTACGACACGGTTCGTGACATCTTCTTCGCTCCGAGTGGCGTCCAGCTGATCCGAGCCGACTTGTTCGCAGCCATGGGTGGATTCGATTCGGCCATGACCTCCTATGGCGACGATCTCGATCTGTGCTGGCGCGCCCATACCGCTGGGGCCCGAGTCGTCGCGGTCCCCCGAGCGGTGGTGAAATCCTTCCCCGCCGAGGCCGACCCCGACGAACGCCGCCAGATGCTCGGACGCCATCGCCTTCGCTCGCTTCTGGTCACAGCGACGCCGCTGCACCTCGCCCGCTTCCTTCCCCTCGCCATCGTGTTGCTGGTGTTGGAGGCCCTCTATTCGTTGGTGGCAGGACGGAGGCGACAGGCCCGATCGGCGATCGGTGCGATCACGTGGAACTTCGCCAACTTCGGCCAGATTCGAGAACGTCGCAAGGCGGTCAGTGCGCTTCGTGGTGTCTCGGATCGAGAGGTTGGATCGCTCCAAGTCTCGGGTTCGGCCAGACTCAGCGGGTTCTTCCGCGGCCAGTTCGATGTCGGTGACCGAGTGGTGTCGTTCGCCGGCAACTTCCGTGATTCGTTCACCGGGCAAGATGCGGGTGCATTTCGAGATGGCGTCATCATCTCGACGTTGATCGGCTTCGTCCTCCTCATTGGAAGTCGTGGGCTGATCACTGGGGGCGTCACCCCCACGGGCCAGATCCTCGATCTTCCGGGAGCCGGCCCTCTGCTCAAGGAGTATCTGGGCGACTGGCGCACGGTTGGCCTCGGTGGAACCGGAAACGCGCCAACGGCCTTTGGCGTGCTCGGGCTTGGCAAGCTCCTCTTCTTCTGGGGAACCGGTCTTTTCGAGACACTCCTGGTGATCGGGCCGCTCTTCCTCGGACCATTCGGCGCATGGCGACTGGCGCGGCCATATGGAACGATCCGTGGTTCGGCGTTCGCGGCCCTCGCCTATGCCGCCAATCCGCTGGCGATCGCGGCGATCTCGGCTGGTCGATGGGACTCGATCGTCGTCTACGGCGCTGGGCCGTTCATGGTCGGCAGTCTTCTCCGGGTCCAGGGCATGGCGCCCTATGGGCCGAGCGACGGTCGTACTGGGCAAGGCATCGTGACCCGGTCTCTTCCCATCAGATTGCTCCGGTTCGGGCTGTTGATCGCAGCGATCGCAACGTTCGTCCCCGCAGTCATCGTCGTCGCTCTTGTCATGATCGGCGGACTGATCGTCGGGAATCTCCTGCTCGCCAAGCTCACTGGGTTGGTTCGTCTCGCCCTGGCCGCTGTGGCCGCCTTCGTGGTGCCGGCCGCAATCCATGCGCCCTGGACGTTCGACATCATTCAGCGCGGCACCTGGCAATGGTTCGTTGGGCCGCCGTCGCCCGAAGCAGCGTTCGACTCGTTGGCCGACCTGGTGCGATTCGCTCCCGGACTGGTCGAACCACGCTTGCTCACCGTTGGTATTCTTCTTGCGTCGTCGCTGTCGCTGCTGATCGGCACGGGATTGCGGCTCGAAGCTGGGGTTCGTGGCTGGGCGATGGCACTGTTCGCGTGGCTGGTGATTTGGAGCGAGCGTCGCGGCTGGTTCGTGTTCGACCTGCCGACGGCTGAGCTCCTGCTGGTGCCGGCAGCCGTAGGTCTTGCCCTGTCGATCGGGGCGGCCGCCCGTGCAATCGAAATCGATCTCGTCGGATTCAAGTTCGGATGGCGTCAGGTCGCAGCGTTTTGTGGGGTGGTCGCCATGGCGGGGGCCGGACTGTTGCTCCTTCGTCAGTCGTATGGCGGTCGCTGGGATCTCCCCGAGCAGAGCTATGCCGCAACAACCGATCTCTTGGCTGAGCAGCTCGATGGACCGGCGCGAGTGTTGTGGATCGGCAACCCGTCGATCCTGCCGGTCGACGCACTTGAGTCTGGCGATGGCATCACCTATGCCATTACCGAAGGTGGCGAGCCATCGGCCTTTGGTCGGTTTACCCCGGGTGCCTACGGGTTCACCTCCCAAGTTGGTGAGCAACTCGATCTCGCTCATCGACGCCAGACCGTTCGTTTGGGTCGACTGCTCGCGCCGTACGGCATCGACTTGATCGTGGTGGTACCACGACTGGCGCCTGCGCCCTATCAAGGACAATCGTTCGAGTCGCCGCAGGGCTCGCTGACTTCGTTCCTCGGGCAGCTCGATCTGCAACGGATATCGGGTGTCGCCGACTTCACGGTCTTTCGCAACGAGGCGGCGCAGGGCCCGGTCGTCGGCGTCGAGAACGACATCGCGACGCTGGAGAACCGGGCGGAGGTCTTTCTCGATACCGACCTTTCCGTTGGGCAACGTCTCGCCGCCGACTTCGGTTCGGGCTCGTGGCGCTGGACTGCTCCGCAACTCGGGCCCGACGACGAAGCGCTCCCGGTGCCGGCATCGGTGCTGGTTGCGGTCACGGCCGACGGCTGGAACGTGAGCGGCGAAGGCGTCACGGCAAAGCCAACCGACGGAGGACTCGTTGCCGTCACCGCTGGCGATGCCGGTCAATGGTCGTTGTACCGCCCCACTGCCTGGCTGCGTTGGCTCCTACTGATTGCCGAGGCCATCCTCGTCGCCGTCGGGGTGGCACTCGCTCGTTCCGAGGACCCTGCCCGATGACTCGTTGGACCGCTGTCTTGCTGATCTTGGGCGTCCTCGTTGCCGGTGTCGCCTACGACCGCGTCGACACCGCACCGTTGATCGAGGTCGAGCCGATACCTCCTGAGCCGGTGAGCCCGGCGGTCGATGCAGGCGGCTCGTTGAGCACGGTGTGGTTCTGTCCCGTCGGCTCTGGTTCACCCGAGGGCATCGGGCTGCACACCTTGGCCCTCAGCAACGTCGGCGATACCGATGCTGTCGCCACCATCAATCTGCTCAATGGCGAAGGTGCCGGACCATCAGCGCGTATCGATCTCGGGCCGCGGTCAACCGAGACCTTCGATGTCGCCGACCTCGATCAATCGAATCTCGTCGGCGCCGTCGTCGAGATCGTCGGCGGCCAGGGCGTGGTCGGTCACAGCGTTGCGACGAACCGGGGTGTCACCCAAGGTCCATGCGGCACCCAGACCTCGGATTCGTGGTACTTCGCCGATGGCACCACGACTCGTGACTCCAGCCAGTTCCTCGTCTTGCTCAACCCGTTCTCCCAAGATGTCGTCTTCGATGTCGAATTCCAGACCACCACCCGCACCCGCGTGCCTGAGGATCTTCAGGCCGCGGTCGTGCCCGGGCGATCGGTCCGCCTCATCAATGTTGGCGACTATGTGAGTCGTGAACCCAATGTCGCCACCACGATCACGACGGTCCAAGGCCGTCTCGCCGTCGAGCGGCTTCAGTTCTTCGACGGGCAATTGGGTCCCGAAGGGGTTGCGCTCACTGCGGCCTCGATCGCTCCTCGTACCGAGTGGTATCTGCCTGCCGGAAGAGTCCACGAGGGTGGGGATCAGCGAGTCACGTTGTTCAACCCCGGTGACACCAGTGCCGACTTCGATCTCGAATTCGATCTTGCCGATCCCGCTGACCGGGCCTCGTACGGCCTGGTGCCCGTCGAGATCACCATCGCTGCCGGCCGCCTTGCTGTGATCGACCTCGTCGCGGAGCTCAATCGGGCCGGCTATCCGCTTCCAGCCGAGGTCGGGATCACGTTGCGTTCGACCAACGGTGTCGGAGTCGTTGCCGAGCGATGGCAGGTCACACCGAAAATCGATACGTCGCTCATCGGCGCCGGGGGTACCAACGCCTCGATCGCCTTTGGTCGTCGTGCCCCGATGCCGGCGTCTGTGCTCAGACGATTCCAAGATGGAGAAGATGTCGAGTCGCAGGACAACGCAATCCCTGACCCGACCATCGAACCCGACGAGACGGTTGGGCCAACACTGGTCCAGCCCACTGCTATCGCCGGTGTTGGCATCTCGCACGGTTCGAGTGTCTTGTCCGACAACTGGATCGTGCCATGGGTCACCATCGGTACTGGTGAAGAGACCGTCTTGGTCGTCTCCGCCCCCGCCGATGCGCTGGTGGAAGTCCAGCTGATGGTGGCAGGCGAACTCCTCCCACCAGTGCGTGCATCGGTGCCGGCAGGCGGGAGAGTGCAGATCCCTCTGCGGGGACCGGTGAGTGAAGCGGCCGTCATCGCAACAGCGAACGCACCAGTCGCCGTCGAGGTACAGATCGTCTCCATCGATGGCAGGCTCGGCGTCGTTGCCGGGGTGCCAGCGGTGATGTCGGTCGCTGCAAGCGAAGGCGAAGCATCCGAATGATCCGCCTGCTCGTGTTGATCACGCTCACCGCGATCGCAATCGGTATCGCCTGGGCGCTTCAGCGCCGTCGACCCGAGGCTCCGTCAGCTCCGTCGTATCGGGCCCCTCGCCAGCTGGATCGAGACGACTTCGACGTGCCAGCCGAGCTTTGCCTGGTCGTCGTGTTCACCTCGACGACGTGTGATTCGTGCCCGCTCGCTTGGAGCGCCGTCACCAGCATCGAGCGTTCCGGAACCGGCGCCCAGCGGGTGCATGTCCAGGAGAATCCCGAGCTGCACAAGCGCTACAAGATCGACGGCGTTCCGACCACGCTCGTGGTCGCTCCCGATGGGGTGGTCCACGCCAGCTTCTTCGGCCCGGTCGATGCCGAGCTGATCGTCGAAGCACTCGACGCCATCCCCGCCGAGTAGGTCCCCAGCAGTCGGATCGGTCGATGGCGGCAGTCCACCGCTTTGTCTGCCACCGCCGTGTGTGGCGGTCGGGCCGGCCGGTACGAACTCAGCTGGCTGAGATTGCAGAATCGAAGTTCGAACCGTTGCCGTTGGCTCGGGATTCTTGGACGAACTCGTCGATCTCGGCACCGCTGACGGTCTCGT
Source organism: Acidimicrobiales bacterium (assembly GCA_038212405.1). Taxonomy (GTDB): domain Bacteria; phylum Actinomycetota; class Acidimicrobiia; order Acidimicrobiales; family SZUA-35; genus JBBQUN01. The sequence goes on from JBBQUN010000093.1 coordinate 8,432, forward strand.
TCTCGAGCAGGGTGGAGGCAATGCGATCGAGGATCGGGCGGTGGCTCGTGAGGAGTACCCGGCAGCGATCCTCGGCGTCGAGGAGGATGCGCTGAGTCTCTTCGTCGATGACTCGTGCGGTCTCGTCGGAGTAGTCCCGGCCGCTCATCATCTCATCGCCCAGGAAGACCTGACCGCTGCTGCCCCAGGCCATTGGACCGACCTTGTCGGACATACCCCATTCCTTGACCATCTTCTGTGCCATCTCTGTTGCCCGCATGAGGTCGTCGGAAGCGCCCGTGCTGCTCATGTTGTAGATGATCTGCTCGGCCATCCGGCCGCCCAACATGACAACGAGGCGATCCTCGATGTAGTCGCGCCGGTAGAGGTGGCGATCCTCCGAAGGAAGCTGCATCGTGACACCAAGCGCCATACCGCTGGGAATGATGGTGACCTTGTGGAGTGGATCGGCGTTCGGCAGAATCGCCGCACACAACGCGTGGCCACCTTCGTGATAGGCCACTGCTTCGCGCTCCTTTGGCGACAGCACCATGGAGTCGCGCTTCACGCCCATGAGCACGCGATCTCGGGCTGCGTCGAAGTCGGAAGCAAAGATGCGCTTCTCGCCACGACGGACGGCGAAAAGCGCCGCCTCGTTCACGAGGTTGGCCAGATCGGCGCCGCTCATGCCGGGTGCGCCGCGAGCGATCAGGTCGATGTCGACGTCATCAGCGATCTTCTTGTGCTTCATGTGCACCTTGAGGATCTGACGGCGGTCTTCGAGTTCGGGAAGCGGGACCACGACCTGACGGTCGAACCGGCCGGGGCGCAACAACGCCGGGTCGAGAATGTCGGGCCTGTTGGTGGCGGCCATCATCACGATGCCTTCGGTGGCCTCGAAACCGTCCATCTCGGCCAGCATCTGATTGAGGGTTTGTTCACGCTCGTCGTGACCGCCGCCGAGGCCGGCGCCACGCTTACGGCCGATGGAATCGATCTCATCGACGAAGATGATGGCCTTGCCCATCTTGCGGGCCTCGGCGAACAGATCACGTACGCGGCTGGCGCCGACACCCACGAACATCTCCATGAAGTCCGACCCGGTCACCGACATGAACGGCACGCCGGCCTCACCTGCGGTTGCTCGGGCAATCAGCGTCTTGCCAGTGCCGGGAGGGCCGACGAGCAAGATGCCCTTCGGGATACGGGCACCGATTTCGGCGAACTTCGACGGGTCTTTCAAGAAGTCGACAACCTCGGTGACTTCTTTCTTGACTGCTGCGTAACCAGCGACATCGTCGAAAGTGGTGCCGGGGCGCTCGGTCGAATAGGTCTTCGCCTTCGAGCGACCGATCGACATGATGCCGCCCATCTGCGACTGTTGGCGCTTCGAGAGCCAGAAGAAGAACGCGATGATCAGCATGAGCGGAAGGAAGAGACCGAGCAGACTCATGATGACGCTGCCGCCGGGTGTGTCGGGAGCGACGTCGACGTCGTTGCGCTCCAGGAGACGGAGGTCGTCATCGGGGAGAGGGGAGAAACCCGTGGTGGTGAAGGTGTCGTCGCTACCGTCAGGGGCATTTCGGTACACCCCCTCGATCTTGGCGTTGGTGTTGTCGTAGACGATGGACTCGACGTTGCCCTCGGTGACCGCCGCCTTGAACTCGGTGTAGCTGATCTCGTTGGTGGGTTGGGAGTTTTGGCTGGCCATGAAACCGATCAGCACGATGAGAACACCAACGACGACCCAGAGGGCCCAGCGCGGAAAGCCGCCTTCGGCACGACCGGGCAGGCGAGGGTTGCGTCCGGGCGGCGGCGGGGGCGGGGTGGAGCCTTTGTCAGACATAGGACCGAGTCTAGGGTGCTTGACCACTGATGACTTGGTCGGGCAACGACCGCGTGCGTCACAGGGTTCGGGCCACCGGTAGGGTCATTGCGTGTCGCAGATTGGTTCCCCCGCCAAGCTTCCGCCGTCGCCACCGGCAGCTGCCCGTTGGGGCTACGCCGACGTCGCTGGCTGGTACCTGGCCGCCTTCGTCGGCCAGTCGCTTGTTTTGGTCCTGCTCTCGGTGACCAAAGGCGACGATCTCCCCGAGACGCTGCCGATCTACATGCTGTTCCTGGTGCAATCGCCCCAATGGTTGGCCTACGGGGTTGGATCGATCATCACGACGATCCGGCGTGGCAATGGGCCGGTGGTCGATCTGGGCATGCGCATCGTGCCATCTGACCTCACCATTGGTGTACCCGTCGGCCTCGTTGCGCAGTTGGCGGTCATTCCGTTGCTCTACTGGCCGATCACGAGACTCGTCGATTCAGACCCCGGTGATGCGGCCCGAGACCTGATCGACCGCATCGACGGACCGGTCGACGTGATCCTCATGTTCATCTTGGTGGTGGTCATGGCACCCCTTGTCGAGGAACTCTTCTACCGGGGGCTGTTGCTTGGGGCGCTGCGCCAGCGTTTGCCCGACTCGGCGTCGATCGCGTTGTCCGGCCTCGTCTTTGCTGCGGTCCACTTCCAGGCCCTGCAGTTTCCCGGTCTCCTCGTGTTCGGCTTGATCCTCGGCTATCTCCGGGTTCGCTACGACCGGCTGGGCCCGGCGTGGGCGGCGCATCTGTCGTTCAACGCGGTCACGTTCGTGCTCCTGGTTGCGAGCTAGCCCCGACCTCGCCTCGATGAGCGCCGGAGGGAGCCCGATGGCCCACCGAGAGGGGTCACTCGATCCATTTCAGCCGTCGATACTCACGCTTCGCGGTCGAGTTCCGATCCAGGGGGCATGGACAGCACGATTCGACCTTGCCGACGATGCACAGCTGATGCCGTGGTGATCGCCATGGAATTCGACGGCAACGTCGTCGACATGGAGTCGTGCGACAAATGTGACACGCGGATGTGGTCCATGGCCGGGGAACCCGTCGAGCTCCAGGCGGTGCTCGCCGAAGTCGGCCTCCGGTCAGGCCGACGTCGCTCCTGATCGGCAGAATCTGGGCGATGACGTCGCATCGTGGTCAAGGAGTGACACGATGTTGCGGTCATGTCTCAGGATCACGACCCCGAGTCGTCAACACCGCCCGAACCAACGGCCTTGCCATCGCTCGCCGACCTCGACCTCTCGGCGAGCGTCGCTGACGAAGCAACCTCGGTTGCCGAGGTTCGAGGAGCACTGCTCGACGAGCCGTTGGGCCTCAGCGAACCCATCGTGACCAGTCCCGTCATCGCTCGTGTCGTTGTCCCCAGTGTCGTTGTCCCCAGTGGCGTTGTCCCCAGTGTCGTTGTCCCCAGTGTCGTTGTCCCCAATGGCGTTGGCGCGAGTGCCGTCGCCGATGTCGGTGGCGTGTCAGAGCCAGATGCTCCCGCCGATCCCGATGAGGAGACAGATCGCGACCCCCTCGTACCGTTCCTCGGGTTCCTGGCCGCTCTTGCTTGTTCGATCTTCGTCTTCATCCAGCTTCGCCCCGATCTGCTGTTCATGAACACCACGCCGTCGGGCGGTGACATGGGGGCTCACGTTTGGGGTCCGGCCTACCTGCGTGACCAGTTGCTCACGCAGGGCCGCGTCACCGGCTGGACGCCCGATTGGTATGCCGGATTCCCGGCGTACCACTTCTACATGGTCATCCCGTCGTTGGCGATCATCGCGTTGAATGCCGGATTGGGTCTCGCAGTCGGTATTCCGATTGCCATTGCCCTGGTTGCCGCCGCTGGTTTTGCGGCACGCCGCTTCGATCGCTGGCGGGTGCCGCTCGTCCTTGCCGGGGTTCTCGGTGCCATCCTCGTCGTCGGCATTCCCTATGGCGTTGCGTTCAAGCTCGTCAGTGTGAGTGGTCTTGTTGGCTTCCCTGTCGCCGCGTGGTCATTGGGCAAGCTCGCCGGCGCACGCGAGCCCGTACCGGCGTTTCTGGCCATGGGAGCAACGGTCTTCCTCTTCGACACGAACTTCTCCATCTACGGCGGCAACATTGCCTCCACCCTGGCTGGTGAGTTCGCCTTCTCGATCGGTCTGTGCCTCAGCCTCGTTGCCATGGGCCTCACGATCAGAGGCATGGATCTGCATGCAGCAGGCAAGCCGAGTTCGCGAGCCGTCGCCGCCATCGTGATCGCGCTCGTTGCGCTCTCGCACCTCATCCCCCTCTTCTTTGCCCTGCTGGGGTTGACGCTGGCGATGCTCGTCGATCGCAAGGTTCCACGACTTTGGGTCTTGGCCATCGCCGTCACCTTCACGTTGGCGCCCATGGCGCTGGCTGACGCCGTTCCCATCGGCACCCTCGTTGCCACCCTCGGGGCTGCTGTTGCGGTCGTGCTTGCCATCGTCATTGCCGACGAGCGGGTACGCCTGCGGTTCTCGTGGTTGGCGATCACCGGCCCGATTGCCGCACTCCTCGCCAGTTTCTGGCTGGCCCCGTTCTACCTGCAGTCGGCGTATTTCAACGACATGGGCTGGGAACGCAAGAACGAGATCGGACCGCTGCTCCTCACGACCCCCATGAAGGTGGCATTGCCCGTTGCTGCGGTTGGCGCAGTTCTCGCGTTCGCCACTCGCGACCGCATCGGCATCATGTTCTCGATCATGGCTGGCGTCTTTGCCGTCGCTGTCGCCAACCTCGGTGAGGGCAAGCTCTGGAATGCTCGGCTCCTTCCCTTCTTCTATCTGTCGGTCTACCTCGCAGCCGCGGTTGGCATCGCGTTGATCGCACGCTTTTGTGCGGCGACGGTCAGCGAGCGGCTCGACAGGCCCGATCGACGAACGATGGTCGGCTCGATCGCCGTCGGCGTTGCGCTCACGCTCATCGGCATCGCCATCCCATTGCGGGCGCTGCCCGGCGGTGGTGTCAATTCGAACGGGGTCTACGCATGGGCGGGAGTGCGGTCCTACGCCCGCAGTTTCATCCCGTCCTGGGTGGCGTGGAATTACTCCGGGTACGAAGAAAAGCCTGCCTACCTCGAGTACCGAACCGTGGTGAACACCATGGACGAACTCGGTCAGAGCAACGGTTGCGGGCGAGCCATGTGGGAGTACGACTCCGGGCTCGATCGTTACGGCACGCCAATGGCGCTGATGCTCCTGCCCCACTGGACCGACGGCTGTATCGGATCCATGGAAGGTCTCTATTTCGAGTCCTCGGCCACCACACCGTTCCATTTCCTCAACCAGTCGGTCCTGTCCGAGAACCCATCTCGAGCCCAGCGTGAGCTTCCCTACAAAGGGTTCGACATCAACACCGGTGTTGCCCAACTGAAGGTGATGGGCGTCAAGTACTACATGGCCCAGTCCGACTCAGCTATCGCCGCAGCCCGAACCCGAAACGATCTGACCGAGATCGCGGTGTCAGAGCCCTGGGTGATCTTCGAGGTCGCTGACAGTCAGCTGGTCGAAGGGCTCGAGTCGTTGCCGTTCGTTGCCGATGGCCCGGCCGACATGGGCGAGTTGGCAGGCAAATGGGAGACCGGCTGGGTCAGCCAAGCGGTCAGCTTCTACAACGACGTCCCCTCCTATGCTGCGATTCCGGCGGAGGCAGGCCCCGACTCGTGGCCGCGTGTCGAGGTCTTGCTGCCCTCTGACGAGCAGCCGATCACGCCAGCCGAAGTGTCAGACATCGAAACCGGTGACGATCGCATCTCGTTCAGCGTCGACCAGGTCGGTTTGCCGGTGTTGGTGAAGGCCTCGTACTTCCCGAACTGGAAGGCGGACGGCGCCGACGGTCCCTACCGGGCAGGCCCCAATCTCATGATCGTCGTTCCGACGAGCACCGAAGTAGAACTGCACTACGGCTACACGCTGATCGACTTCCTTGGGTACGTACTCACCCTCCTCGGCCTGATCGGTCTTGGTGGGCTCGTCGTTGCCGACCATCGTCGCACGTCCGATGGCCCGACCGAACCCGAGTCGTTCGAAGAGCCGGCGTCACTCGCCGGCGATGAAGCCACCGAGGCCTCGGCACCATCTCTCGAGTCCGTCGGGGTTTGAGCGACCCAGCCGGCGCTACCGCGCCAGCTTGCCTTCGACCGTGCAGCCATCGGTCGTTCGGCCTGTCTGCTGGTGCCCTCGATCGACAATTCTTCCCTACCCCCGGGGCGATGTCGTGGCCTACCCTTGGGTCGGTGAACGCCAACGCTGTGACCTCGCTCGACGCCATCGTCAAGGCCTACGACATTCGAGGAACGTACCCCGACCAGATCACCACCGAGGTGTGCGAGGCCTTGGGTATCGGTTTCGCCACGTTCATTGCCGAGGTGGAACCGCACACGACCGAGATCGTGATCGGGCGAGACATGCGACCGTCGGGCCCGGAACTGGTGGGAGCGTTTGCTCGGGGCGCCTCACGTCAAGGACTGAACGTTCTCGAGATCGGTCTCGCCTCGACCGACATGATCTACTTTGCCGCCGGTTCACTCCAGATGCCGGGCGTCATGTTCACCGCTTCACACAATCCTGCGGGTTACAACGGGATCAAGCTCTGTCTGACCGGCGCTGCCCCAATCGGCCAAGACTCGGGTCTGAGCGTCATCAAAGCAACGGCCCGAGCCGTTCTCGAGGGGAACGCTCCTGAGGCCGCCCCGACTGTCGGAACGAGCCGCTCCGACGATCTACTCGGAGCATTCGTCGACCACGTGCACAGCTTCGTCGACACCTCAGCGTTACGCCCATTGAAGATCGTTGCCGACACCGCCAACGGCATGGGCGGGCTCGTGGTGCCCGCAGCATTCGCAGGCCTTCCCTTCGAGGTCGACCTGCTCTACCCCGAACTCGATGGCACGTTCCCCAACCATCCGGCTGACCCGCTCAACATGGACAACCTGCGAGACCTCCAGGCACGAGTTCTCGAAATCGGTGCCGACATCGGTCTCGCCTTCGACGGTGATGCCGACCGAGTCTTCCTCGTCGACGAGAAGGCTCAGCCGGTGTCGGGCTCGCTCACGACCGCGCTGCTTGCACGGTCGATCCTGGCCAAGCACCCTGATCGTACGGTCGTGCACAACCTGATCTGTTCCAAGGTCGTCCCCGAGGTCATCGCCGAATCGAACGGCAAGGCCTTTCGATCGCGCGTCGGGCATTCGTTCATCAAGGCGCACATGGCCGAAGAAGATGCCATTTTCGGTGGCGAGCACTCGGCTCATTACTACTTTGCCGACAACTGGCGGGCCGACTCCGGACTCATTGCCGCCATCATGGCGCTTGCCGAACTGAGCGCCTTCGACGGGACCCTGTCGCAACTGCTCGCGCCACTCGACCGCTACGCCGCTTCTGGCGAGATCAACACCACCGTCACTGACGCTGCCGCCGTGATCGAGCACGTTGCCGGGCACTTCGCAGGCGCAACCATCGATCGACTCGATGGTCTCACCGTCGATGTTGGCGACTGGTGGTTCAACTTGCGAGCGTCGAACACCGAACCCCTCCTCCGCCTCAATCTCGAAGCGGTCGACGC
>JBBQUN010000094.1:0-15642 GCA_038212405.1 Acidimicrobiales bacterium
ACCGTGCCGTTGATGGGTTCGCCCGAAGAAGGATCAGTCCCCTGCAGGCTGCCGGCGAACCCGTCGATGCCGACCATGGTGCGACCGTTTCGTTCCCACGAACGAGTGTCGATGCGGTCGAGCGTCAGCGTGCCGACCTCACTGGCGAACGTTGCGGCGCCGGCATCGGCATCGGCGAGGAAGAGCGGGGCGTAGTCGTACACCGCCGCCATCTCGACCGGATCGAGGTACGAGATCACTCCGCCCAGGTCGAGATCGATTCCCTGCTCGACCATACCCTTGATCGCGTCACCCGGTGTGGCGCCGCCAATCGGCGTTGGACCATTGCCGAGGCCGGGGAACTCGAGATCGGCATCGTTGCGGGCGCTCTCGGCTGCGGTGTACATCAGGCTCACGTACCAACTGCCGTCGTCCTCGACCACTGCCAGCGAGAACGGGTCGGTGCCGAGGTCGGACACCTCCCCCTCGCTGTTGGCCATTTGCTCATCGACAGTGGTGCCGCCGACGGACTCCTCGACCGCATCAACCGCGTCTCGCACGACTGACCCGAATGGCAGAAGGTCCATGTCGAGATTCGTCGTGGTGACGGTGCCACCGGTGGTGGTGATCCAGGCCAGTCGAGGGTCGAGCTGTTCCACCGAGTAGCTCACGCCCTCGACCGTGAGGTCGAACCCGTCGAGCGCGCTCGTGTCGGCCCCAGGATCGAGCACCTCGAGCCGCTGTAGCTGTCGCATGACTGCACCCGTCGGCTCGATCAGCGACTCACGTTCTCCGGCGGGCATGAGCTCGAGCACCCCCGCCAAGTCTTCATTGTCGACGGCGACGAAGAATTGTTCGAAAGCCTCGCCCGGTGTTTGCGGACCGGCAGGATCGGTCAGCGCTGACTTGACCGCGTAGCCACCGACACCAGCGGTGACGACGAGCGCTGCGGCCAACCCGAACCGTCCGAGGTTGCGTGACCCTTGGTTGACCGAACTCTGCGCCAATGCCGCCGGCGCCTGCCCTTGGAGGGCGCCGATCATCTCGAAGCTGGTCTGTCCTTGCGGCGGCCCGCTCGGTGGTGCCCACTGGGTGTTGGGATTCGATTCGTTCATCACTGCCCTCCGCGCTTCTCGAACTGTTCTCGAAGTGCTCTCGTCATCGGCGCCCAACCGATCGTCCTTGAGTTCGTGATTCGCCCTACCGTATTGGCTGTCCAGGACCTAAGGCCCTCGACATTGCGGCGCCGGTGAGCCAGCATCAGGGCATGACCACACCTCACAGTTCTGGAGCAAGCAGTTCTGGCGCTGGCAGCGCCCGCGACAACCGCCACATGGTTCTCGGTCTCGATGGCTCCGCTGGCTCTACCGCTGCGCTGCGCTGGGCGCTTCGCCATACCGACATTTTCGGCGATGTGAAACCGGTCATGACCTGGCTTCTCCCCTGGTGGGCCAGCGGCGCCGGTTCTCCCGGCGCCTACACCCCGCCTCCCACCGTCGAGCTCCAACTGCAAGCCGAAGACCAGCTTGCGAACCAACTCGCTTCGTTCGAGTCACCGAGCCTTCTTCCGGCGGTAGTGATTCACGGACGTCCGGGGCCGACGCTCGTCGAGGTCAGCGGCAACGCCAGCCTGCTCGTTGTCGGCACCCGTGGTCGAGGAGCGCTGGCCGACACCATTCTCGGCTCGGTCAGCACCCACGTCGCTTCGCACGCCACGTGCCCCGTCGCCATCATTCCGGAGAACGCCCCGACTGACCGAATGTTCGATCGAATGGTCGTCGGTATCGACGGATCACAAGCATCGATCAATGCGCTCGTCTGGGCGGCGAGTCTTGCGAACGATGACACGTCCATCGATGTCGTGCACACGTGGAGCCCCATGCCGGCTGGTGCGCTCGACTCGTCGGTCTCGATCATCGACGAACTCCTTCAATCGGCCCAGCGGCTGGCTGAGGAATCGGTTACCAACGCAGCCGAGCAGCTCGGCATCAGCGCCCGACGGTTCACGATCCGAGTCGAAATGGGCGATGCACGCAATGTGTTGCGCGACGCCAGCCGAGATGCGGACCTCCTCGTCGTCGGCGCTCGAGGTCACCGTGGCGTTGCCCACCTCTTGCTGGGCTCGGTGGCGACTGGCCTCGTTCACCAACCCCTGACCCCGACGATTGTCGTGCCGCACGCCATCGAGGACTGACCCCTACCAACGCTGATCATGAACGATCCGGAGTCGCAAATGAACACCACCCCGTCCGATCCGACTGCTGCTGAACAAACGGCCTCAGACCGCGCTGTCTTCGAGCGAACCGGCCTCGAGGTGCTGCCCCGAGAGGAGTGTTGGCGTTTGGTCGCTGGGTCGGCGGTCGGGCGGCTCGCCGTTTCGATCGCCAATCAGCCGGACGTCTTTCCCGTCAACTACGCCGTCGACGGCGAAACGATCGTGATCACGACCAACGCAGGGACCAAGTTGGCAGCGGCGGTCCTCGGGGCGGCGGTAGCGTTCGAGGTCGACGGCCTCGACGACGACGAACACACCGGGTGGAGCATCGTGGTGCACGGCAAAGCCGCGGAGATCTCCGGAGTCGAGGAGACGATGCGGGCTGAAGACCTCGGCATCAAGACCTGGGCGGATCGCGACAAGAGTCGGTTCGTTCAGATCTCCCCGACCGACATCACGGGTCGCAGGATCCCAGGCCACGGCTGACCGAGTCCGGAACGTGCGGTCACGCCGCCGGCGGAGCACCGGCCGCGGCGAGTAGCTCATCGAGCTTGTCGGCGAAGTCCACCACATCGACGAACCGCGTGTAGAGCGGCACCGGTGCGACCCTGATCACATCGGGGTGACGCCAATCAACCGCAACGCCCGACGCCTCGAGTGCTTCGAACACTGCCCGTCCATCGACACCCGAAGCGGTCACTTGGAGCGCGAACTGGCAACCTCGCTCTGACATCGGCCGCGGGTTGATCTGACGAACGCGGCCTTCGAAACGGTCGTCGAGTAGCTGATCGAGAAACCCCACCAATGCCTCGGATTTGCGCCGCAAGCCGGCCATGCCACCAGCCTGGGCGATGATGCGCAGCTGTGGCAGAAGCGTGGCCTGCGAAAGAATCGAACCGCACGACACTTGCCAACCATCGGCGCCCGGCGCCGATTCGAAGTTGGTCGACATCTCGAATCGGGTTGAAGGCTCGGTACCCCACCACCCCAGGAACCGCTGCAGGCTCGGGTCGTCGAAGTGGCGTTCATGCACGAAGGCCCCAGCGATCGATCCCGGCCCACCGTTGAGATACTTGTAGGTGCACCAGGCCGCAAAGTCGACGTTCCAGTCATGCAGCGACAGTTCGATGTTTCCGGCTGCGTGGGCAAGATCGAACCCCACCCGTGCGCCGACGGCATGACCGGCCTCGGCGATTGCACCAAGATCGAATACTTGCCCGGTGTAGTACTGCACACCCGGCCACATCACGAGTGCCAGCTCGTCACCGTGCCGGTCGATAGCGGACATGATGTCGTCGTGATCGATCAGCGATGAGCCGGACCGCGGAGCAACGGTGATCATGGAGGTCGCCGGATCGAATCCTCGCTGGCGAATCTGTGATTCGACCGCGAAGTGGTCGGAGGGGAAGGCGTGATCGTCGATGAGGATCTTGTGCCTGGTTGCGGTTGGCTCGTAGAACGACACCAACAGCAGGTGCAGGTTGATCGTCAGCGAGTTCATGGTGGTGACCTCGCTTGCCGTTGCGCCGACGATCGGCGCCATGAGCGCACTGACCGATTGATGGCTCTGCCACCAGGCATCGGGCTCGGCGAAATGCCCGCGAACACCGAGCCGACCCCATCGATCGAGTTCGCTGTTCACCGCCTCACGAGCGGCGTGACTGAGGAGACCCAGCGAGTTGCCAACGAGGTAGTTCTCATCGATCCCATTGGTCTGGGGAAACTCGAAATGCTCACGAAACCGTGCCAGTGGATCAGCAGCATCGAGCAACAGCGCTCGCTGTCGATCGGTTGGCACCTCTTTGGTCTGGCGGGACTCGACAACCATCAACCGAAGGTAACAGCCCCGACGTCGACAGCGAAGCGGGGATCGACTGTGACATCCGACGCAAATGCTAACTTTTGCAAGCAAAATGGTAGACGGAGTACGCAATGCGTACTATTCTTCGCAACAGCTAGCGGACACTCGTCCGCATACGCAGCAACGAGAGGAACCCGTCATGATGCTCATGGATCAGGTCAAGAAGGCACAAGAACAGTTCGCCGACAACGCAACGGTCGAAGAGGTCATCGAGCGGTTCGAATCGCTACAGAAGGAACTCAACGAGCGCTTCGAAGCCGCTCAGAACGAGCTGAACGAGCGGTTCGAAGAAGCGACAGACCGCTTCACCGACGCCAATGAATGGGTCGCCGAAAACGTCACCAGCCGCATCGCCTCCCTCCCCGGGGCAGAGCGCCTCCCCCAGCCCGCCGAGATCGTCACCTCCTACTTCGATGCCATCGAGCGCATCACCGCTTCGAATCGCGAAATGGCCATCAAGCTCGTGTCGCCCTGGGTGCTCAGCAGCGACAGCACCACGAAGGTGAAGGCCGCTGCCGCCACCAAGCCGGCAGCGAAGCCCACGGCACGCAAGACCACGGCAGGCAAGACCACCGCACGCAAGACCACCGCACGCACGACCACTGGACCGCGGAGCGCCGCCAAGAAGGCGACGGCTCGCAAGGCCACGACTCGCAAGGCTGCCGCTCCCAAGACCGCGTCGTCCGCAACGACCACCTCAGCCTGATCGACCGCCGTGGAAGACGGCAACGAAGCTGCTGATGATCGCAGCACTCGATGACGAGAGCCTCTGGTGATCGCAACGAACAATTGAGTCAGCTCGGCGAGTTCATCCGAACGCAACGCCGACTGGCTCAATTGTCGCAGCGTGAACTGGCGAAACTCACGAACCTATCGGACCCGTATGTCAGCCAGATCGAACGGGGTCTGCACGCTCCGTCTGTCCGAGTGCTTCGAGCACTCGCAGGAGCGCTCGACATCAGTGCCGAGAACATGATGTCGTACGCCGGATTGATCGATCCCGGCCCCCGACCTGACACCCAGCAGACCACCGAGTCCGCCATCCGTGCCGACGCCCATCTCAGCGACGACCAAAAGGATGCTCTCTTGGGGGTCTACCGGTCGTTCATCGCCGACGGTACTGCACCAACTCCGGAGTGAGTCCCGCAATGTTGGTCGCTCCGGTGAGCGCCATCGTCTGACGAATACCTGCCTCGAAGAAGTCCAGAACGAAGTCGACGCCGCGCTCCCCCGCTGCTCCCAAACCGTAGAGATACGGACGGCCAGCCATCGCCGCGGTTGCCCCAAGAGCAACGGCTTTCACGATGTCACTCCCCCGCCGGATTCCGCCGTCGGCCAAGATCTCGATCCGACCACCAACGGCTTGCGAGACCGGAGCAACCAAGTCGATTGGCGCGGGAGCGCTGTCGAGTTGTCGTCCACCATGGTTTGACAACGCAACCGCAGCAACCCCGAGGTCGGCGGCAATCGTGGCATCGGCAACGCTCTGCACGCCTTTGAGTACGACCGGACCGTCCCAAATCGACTGCAACCATTCGACATCGGCCCACGACAACGCCTGGTCGAACTGCGAGTTGATGTAGTCCGACAGCGTCACTGCGCTCGAGCCGTTGCCCGCCTCGTTGTCGCTCGCCACGTTCGCGAACGTGATGGGGTCGTTGCGGAGGAAGTCCAGCGACCACCCGGGGTGGATCGCTCCGTCGATCAAGGTGTCGAGCCCGATCTTCGGCGGCAACGTGTAGCCGCGGCGCACGTCTCGTTCGCGACGTCCGAGTACGGCGGTGTCGACGGTCAGAATGATCGCTTCGTAGTCAGCAGCAGCGGCACGATCGACGAGGTCTTTGACCAGTCCTCGATCCTTCCAGGTGTAGATCTGGAACCACTTCGGTCCGTCGCTGACCAGCGCGACCTCCTCGATCGAGCGAGTACCCATGGTGGACAGACCGTAGGGGAGACCTCGGCGCGCCGCTGATCGAGCAACAGCGAGTTCACCCTGTGAGTGGGCGATACGAGTGAATCCAGTCGGCGACAACACGAGCGGAAACGGGATTGAACGACCGAGCAACGTGGTCGAGGTATCGATCGCCGAGACGTCTCTCAGCACCCGTGGCACGAACTCGAGATCGGCGAACGCCGAGGAGTTGCGCTGAAGCGCCAACTCATCTTCGGCACCGCCGTCGATGTAGTCGAAGACGCCACCGGGCAAGCGACGCTTGGCGATCGTGCGTAGGTCGCTGATATCGGCGCAACCGCTGAGACGCCGCTCGACCGGATCCGTCTCGATCGTCTTGAAGCGAACAACGGACCGGAACGTGTTGATCATTCCCATGCCGAAACCGTAGCGTTGACGGCGTCCTCACCGACTCTCGGAATCCGCCGAGTGATGTCTGCTAGACACTGCCAGTAATCCGACACCGACCGTGGAGTCACCATGTCCAATGCCCGCGAGACACTTGCTGCTATCGACCTCTTCTCGGAGTTGACCAAGGCCGAACTGCGCCAGATCGAGCGTCTCATGACCCCGATCGACATTCGTGCCGGCAGAGAATTCATCACCGAAGGATCGGCGGGCCGCGAAGCGTTCATCATTCTCGAGGGCACCGCAACCGTTCGTCACAAGGGTCGCCTCGTTGCGACCGTCGGGCCGGGTGAGGTGTTGGGCGAGGTGGCCGTGCTCGCCGGACTTCCCCGCAGCGCCACGGTGACGGCCGAGACCGACGTCGTTGCCGAAGTGCTCGATCGCCGCGAGTTCGGCGCACTCCTCGACTCCAACGCCAAGCTGTCGAAGAAGATCCTGATTGCGGCAATCAAGCGGCTCCACGAGCTCGAGCCTGGCCTCTTGAACTAGGCACATCCCGCCGAGCGGCAGACTTCCTCCGAGATTCCTACTCGCCGAGCAGAGCAACCAGGAAACGGTCGTTCTCTTCGGGCGTCGAAATCGTGACGCGAATACCCTCGCCGCTGAAAGGTCTCGTCACGACACCGGATCGTTCGAGGTCGAGGTACACCTCGTCGGTTCGAGCCCCCAGATCGAGGTACACGAAGTTCGCCTCGGGCTTGGGAACGTGCCAGCCCGCTTCGTCGAGTGCAGCAACAACGCGGGCCCGCTCAGCCACGATGATGCCGACTCGTTCCATCACCTCGTCGTGTGCCTCGATCGAGGCAATCGCTGCAGCTTGGGCCAGTCCGTTCACCGCAAAGGGAAAGAGCGTCTTGTCGATCGACTCGATGAGCTCGGGATGGCCCATGGCATAGCCAACTCGAAGCGCCGCCAGTCCCTGTGCCTTCGAGAATGTTCGCAGCACACACACGTTGTCATAGCGGTCGAGCAGGTCGGGAACCGGGTTGCCGAGATCGTCGGACATGAACTCTCGGTAGGCCTCGTCGAGAACGACCACGATGCTCTGATCGATCCGGTCCAGCAAGGCTGCTATCTCTGTCATCGCCAACGCCGTCCCCGTCGGGTTGTTCGGGTTCGCCAGGATGACGAGCTTGGTTCGATCCGTCACACTCGCGGCAACAGCATCGAGATCGAACGTGCCATTGACCAGCGGGGTGGTGACGGCGACGCCACCAACAAGGGCGGTGTAGACCGGATAGACCTCGAACGACCGCCACGGATAGACCACCTCGTCGCCAGGGTCGACGTAGGTGAGCAGCAACTGTTGGAGTAACCCGACTGAGCCGCACCCAACCGTGACACGGCTCGAGTCGAGGCCGACCCACTTGCCAATCGCCTCGCGAAGTTCGGTGGCACGGTGATCGGCGTAGCGGTTGGTGGTCGCAGCCGCTGCTTCGATTGCTGCGACCGCTGAGGGGACCGGCCCCCAGGGCGTTTCGTTCGAAGCAAGTTTGATGGCATTGACGATGCCGTGTTCGGCTTCGGCCTGCGCCGCACCCTTGCCTGGTCGATAAGCGGGCAGAGCAGCGATGTTGGGGCGGGGTCTTCCGATCACCGGCTCACTCTAGGTCACGCTCGGTTGCCACACCCGCCTGCAATAGCCTGTGAGCATGATCGAGCCATCTCGCACCAGCGTCGACACCGCCACCGCACCCGGTCCCGTCCCAACCTCGGAACTGCCACGTTGGGACGTCGCTGCCTATTTCCCAAGTTTGACGAGTCGCGACTTCACCACGGCAGAAGAGCAAGCCGGAGCATCGATGCAGCGCCTGACGGCGCTCTTCGATCGCCACGACGTACGGGCGGGCGACAAAGCCCTCGATACTCACGCTCCGAATCATGGAGTGGTTGCTGCGTTCGAGGAGGTCATCACCGAGCTGAACCGAGTCACCGCCGAAGTCGATCTGCTCGACGCCTACACCTACGCGTTCGTTTCGACTGACACCACCGACGCTGTAGCCCAGGCGACGATGTCGAGGTTGATGGAACTGTCGGCCTCGATGTCAGATCTCCGCACGCGGTTCGACGCGTGGATGGCGGCGCTTGGCGCCGATGCCTTGATTGCAGCAAGCGCTGAGGCACGATCACACGAGTGGCCGGTGCGTAAGGGCGCGCTGCGGGCCGAGCGTCAGATGCCCGAGGGTGAAGAACAGCTGTCGTCGATCATGTCATTGACCGGTTCCTCAGCGTGGTCGCAGCTCTATTCCGACGTGAGCTCATCGATCACTGCCGACGTCGTGCTCCCAGACGGAACCATGAACCTGCCGATCTTTGCCATTCGGGGTATGGCGATGAACCCCGATCCCCGAGTGCGCAGCGCAGCCTACGACACAGAACTGGCGGCATGGGAAGCCAACGCCATTCCGCTTGCTGCCGCCATGAACGCCATCAAGGGAGAGCAGCAAAAGCTGGCCGCCCGCCGGGGCTGGCCCTCGATCCTCGATGCCCAACTGTTCGGCCAAGCGGTCAGCCGCAACACCCTCGACGCAATGCAGTCGGCAATGGTCGACTCGTTCCCCGACTTTCGTCGGTACCTGCGCTCGAAGGCCACATTGCTGAGAAATGATCAGTCGAGCACCGATACCGGAACGAGCATGAGCACCGAAACGAGTAACGACGACGGGGGGCTGGCGTTCTGGAACCTCTTCGCTCCGGTTGGCGCCAAGCGCAACGTCAGTTGGGTCGAGGCACAGTCGATCGTGAGCGAAGCCTTCGCCTCGTATTCCCCGCAGCTCCAGGGACTTGCGCAACGCGCATTCCAGAATGCGTGGGTCGACGCCGGTCCTCGCGCCGGCAAGCAGGGCGGCGCGTTCTGTATGCCCATGGGTGACGGCGACTCCCGAGTGCTGATGAATTTCAACTCGTCGATGCCCGAAGTCTTCACGCTCGCCCACGAGCTCGGGCACGCCTATCACAACACCACCATGACTGAACGCACGCCCATCCAGCAGAGCACGCCCTCATCTCTGGCCGAGACGGCATCGATCTTCTGCGAGACGATCTTGATCGAGCACGGTCTCGCTGCCACGACCGATCCTGCGCAGCGGCTCAACCTGCTCGACGTCGATCTCCAAAGCTCGACGCAGGTCATCGTCGACATCCATTCGCGGTTCCTGTTCGAAGCATCGGTGTTCGAGGCCCGTGCCAGCTCGACCATCTCGGTGCCTGGGCTCTGCGACCTCATGGCTGCGGCGCAAGACGCGACCTATGGCGATGGCCTTGCCACCGATCAGCGTCACCCGTGGATGTGGGCGGCCAAGCCTCACTACTACGGGTCGTTGTTCTACAACTGGCCCTACGCCTTCGGCTTCTTGTTCGGGCTCGGCCTCTATGCCCGCTACAACGAAAACCCCGATAGCTTCCGTACGGGTTACGACGATTTGCTGTCCTCGACTGGGCTGGCACAAGCGAACGTGCTGGCCAACCGTTTCGGCATCGACGTCGAGGATCAAGCCTTCTGGGAGTCCAGCCTCGATGTGGTCCGCGCCCGCATCGACGACTTCTGCTCGTTGACGGAACAGGGCTGAACACGGCGGGGTTGTCGCCACCATGGCCATCTCACGACTCAACCACGCCGTCCTCTATGTTCGCGACGCCGAAGCGACAGCAGCGTTCTATACCGACCTTCTCGGGTTCGAGGTGGCGAACGCCTTTCCCGGAGGCGTGTTCATGCGAGTCGCCCCGAATTCGCCGAACGATCATGACGTCGCGTTCTTCTCGGTAGGGACCGATGCCGGTCCGAGTACGGCTGGGCGAGCATCAGTCGGGCTGTATCACCTTGCATGGGAGGTGCCGACGCTGCGGGAGCTACTGGCATTGCGCGCTCGATTGCTCGAAGCCGGGGCGCTTGCCGGCGAGAGCGACCATGGCGTATCGAAGAGCCTCTACTGCAAGGACCCCGACGGCATCGAGTTCGAACTGTTGTGGGCCGTGCCCGCACACCAGATGACCGAAGCCGACTCGGTCACCACCAAGGCAATCGACTGGGACGCTACCGTCGAGCGCTTTGGCCTCGATGCGGTGTCGATCACTGCCATCGGTGCCGGCTGACGTCGTTCGTCTAGGCCATCAGGTCGTTGACCACATCGAGCCATAGTTCGGTCGTAAGCCGGAGCGACTCGGTGTCGAT
Organism: Acidimicrobiales bacterium; assembly: GCA_038212405.1. GTDB lineage: Bacteria > Actinomycetota > Acidimicrobiia > Acidimicrobiales > SZUA-35 > JBBQUN01. The sequence continues at coordinate 10,586 of JBBQUN010000094.1, forward strand.
GCGTTCGTCGTGGCCGTGGAAGCGGGTCGAGAAATCGCCTGCGCTCAGGTCTGGACTCATCAACGCTGCCCCGTAGGCCACCGCTCCGAGATCACGGAAGACCCGGGCGTCGGTGAAGCCGACCGACAGCGACGGACTGAGCCGAGCAGCGGGGAAGGGTTTGTTGACGGCCCTTTGCACGCTGTCCCACAGCGGGGTGTCGAGGCGGCTCATCGAGGACATGTCGTTCATCAACACCTCGATCCGCACCTTGCCTGCCAGGTCACCGAGCGCGGCGTCGAGGTGCGCTTGCACCTCGTCCGGGGTTTCGCCAGGCAAGGTGCGAATGTCGACCTGGAGTTCGATGGCGTCGGGGATCACGTTGGTCTTCATGTCCGGCCCGCCGTCGAGCACGTTGGTCGAGAACGTGGTGTGAACGCACGAATGCAGGAAGCTCGCAGAACCGGCATCGGGCATGACTGCCAGTAGCTCATCGAGCTTGTCGGGATCGAGCATCGTTGCGCGGACATCTTCGGGCACCGGCAAGGTGTCGACTCGCTCCCGCCAGAGTTCGTGGAATCGGGCCGGTGGCCGGTAGTCGGCGATGCGTTGAACGACCGCAGCGGCAGTCACCAGTGCATTGTCCTTCCGGAACGGCATCGATCCGTGTCCTGGCACGCCCTCGATGCGAAGCCGCCGCCACGCGACGCCCTTCTCCCCCACTGTCAGTCCTACCGTTTGGTCGCTGTCGACACCACCATGGAGGCCGCCGCTCTCGGTGAGGACGTAATCGCATCGGATCGACTCTGGGTGGTTGTCCGCAATCCACCGTGCGCCGTGGGCGCTGCCTGATTCTTCGTCGGCGACCGCGAAGTAGAGCAGGTCACCCTTGGGACGAAAACCCGAGTCGGTCAATTGGCGAAAGGCGACCGCCATCGACGAGGTGAGATTGAGCATGTCGACCGCACCCCGGCCCCAGACCTCGCCGTCGATCAACTCGCCCCCGAAGGGGTCGCGGGTCCAGCCATCGGGATTCACCGGCACCACGTCGGTGTGTCCCATGAGACACAGACTCTTCGCTGTCGGGTCGGTGCCCTTCAGCCTGGCAACGAATGACACTCGCCCCGGTGTCGGTTCGAACCGCTCGAACTCGATGCGGGATCCGCCGCTACCGCTCTCGAGATAGGTCTGGAGCAAATCGGCGTTACGAACCTCATGACCCGAATCGGCATGACCATTGTTGACGCACGCATTGCGAATCAGATGCTGCAGAAGGTCGACCGTGTGGTCGAGGAGCTGATCGGAACGTCGCATATCGGGCATCAGGCGAGTCTTTCATGCCTTGGGGGGACTCCGCCTCTTTCGTGCCCGCGGCGCGCCCGCATGCTCGCGTCACCCGAGATCAGCCCCAACAGCTTCGGCTGGCGTACCAGGGCCGAACGCCGTCGCGCTTCCACGTGATCACGGCTGCTTCGTCTTGTTGAGCGTTGGTGGCCCGGTGAGCCTCGAAGACGCCATATCGAGAGGCATGACCGTAGGCAGCCCAGCTGGAGGCAAGGAACTGGTAGGCGCCACGGGCGCTCGAGCGACGGTTCGCTGCCTGGTAGTTGCCGCCGGATTCACAGCGACGAATTTGGAGAAGGACCGGTGGAACGTAGACACCGTGGCCGGCATCGACCCAGCCGGCGGGGCCAGACGGGGACGCGATAGGAGCGACAGGCCCCTCGACCACCTCGAACCCGGTGGCAACTTTGTGCTCGGCCGAGTCCGAGATGAAAAGCACGGCACGAGCGGAATCGTATTGCGACCAGTATTGGTAGCCACCGGTGTCCGGCTCTCGACCGAGTGCCCAGTTGTAGGCATCACGGAGCGGATCGCCGGTCGAGCGGCTCTGTGCCTCCTCGGACGCGATCAGTGACCGAGTGAGCCCCAGGAGTGATGCACCGCTTTCGATCTGGCTCACCCAGTACGCATGCCCCGCCACATCGGGTTCACGACCCAATGCGGCGCGGTAGAGCCGCGTGATGCGATCGTTTGGCGCCAGCGATGCGAGCCCTACTGGTGTTGCCTCGCTGGCGGCTGAGGCGTTGTCTTGGGCCGACGCGGGCACGGCTACCAGCAGCGTCCCGAAGGCCAAGAGAACAGCAAAGAGCATCTTCATTTTGTTCAGCATGTAACCACCTCATCGTTCGCTCGACAGCAAGGGTGCTGCGGAGTGGAAGGTCTGAGATGACGCTCGCCCGTGCATGACGACGTGACGAAGGATTCAGAAACCGACGAACACGTACGCATGTCTGCGTCATCCCATGCCCCTCGAAAGGATCCCGCCTTGGTTGGAGGCATGTGCGCTCAGGTTGTCGGCCCCCGAGTAAGCCGGTAAGTGTCGGATACGTTACGGGCCCGGCTCACAAATGCAAACTCGCTGTGCTTCATGGCACCCCGGATGACTCTTCGCGAAGCATGTCGGCACCGCCCTTGGCCGTCGAATCATCTACGCTGACCAGGTCACATTGGAGGGACAATGAGCGAGCAGTACACCGCCTGGGATGGCATCGAATATTCATGGCCACCGCCGCAAGGGTGGGCCATGGGTAGCGATGGTCGATACTGGCCCGAGGGCCAAGGCCCGACCGGAGCAGAACCACCAAGTCCACCGTCACCAAGCCCGGGGCCGCCGAGCCCAGCGCCGTTCGCTGCTCCGCAATCAGGTAGCGACCAATGGTCGGCCACGGTTCCGCCTCCGGGACCCGCAGCGCCCGGCGCGGTACCACCTCCGGGTGCGATGCCGCCCAACAACTATGGGTCCGTTCCTCCGCCTGGGCCTCAGGCGCCTGGCATCTACACCTATGGGGCGACACCGGCGAAGTCGAGCAAAGCCGGGTGGTGGATCCTCGGGATCTTGTTGGTCATCATGACGCTCGGCGTCGGCGGCTGCCTGCTCATCGCCAACGTTCTCCGCGAGGGCGCAGCTGAACTGGGCGACACCTTCGAGGAGTTCGAGGATGACATCACCCGGCGCGGCGACGCGAACGAAGCCATCGGCATTCCGTCGTGCACGGTCGTTGGCGGCGTTCCGACGGCGCTGGCGACGGTCACCAATGTTCGTAACTCGCGATCGAGCTACTACGTCGAAATCGACTTCTACGAGACCTCGACCGGCACCCTCCTGGGGTCCGACAACTTCTCGGCGCTCGATCTCGAGCCGGGAGACAGCGAGTCGAGCGAGCTCAGCGCCGAGGGTGCCAATACCGAGGGCGGGATTCGTTGTGAGACGAGCTTCGAATCGATCCGAATCGACGACTGACGTTTCTTGGGCGCCTGCGACTTGCCGCTGAGGCCCTCAGCCATCGGGTGTTGGAAAAGCGGAGGCGTGTCTGTCCAGGGGCCACAACAATGGGCGACGCCATGAACGAATCACGCACGTCCTCAACGATCTCTCATCCCACCAACGGTGTCCTCTCCTGGGCGAGTGACCTCGAAGCCAACACGATCGAACAGGTTGCCAATGCGGCGACGCTGCCATTCGTCAACCGGCCGATTGCTCTCATGGCCGACGCCCACCTCGGCTACGGCGTTCCGATCGGGACCGTTCTCGCCACCAATGGGGCGATCATCCCTTCGGCCGTTGGGGTCGATATCGGTTGCGGACTGGCGGCGCAGAAACTGACGATTGGCGTGGGCGAGCTCGACCTCGATCGACTCCACGGTCGGATTGGCGACGTCGTGCCGGCCGGACAGCCGACTCGAGGTCGGCCCGGGTCTGGATCATTCCGTGACACCGAGCGAATCGTTGGTCTCGATGGCTTGGCAGCAACGTTGATCGGGCAGGCCCCAACCCATATCGAGAACTACTCGGTTGCGAAGGTCAACCACCAGTTCGGCACCCTTGGCGGAGGCAACCATTTCGTCGAGGTCTGCGAGGACGACGGCGGTGCGGCCTGGGTCGTGCTCCACTCTGGTTCCCGTGGCGTTGGCAATGCCATCGCCAAGGAGCACATCGCCGCGGCCGAGGGACTGATGAAGTCGTACTTCATCGAACTGGCCGATCCTGATCTCGCGTACCTCGTCGAGGGCACCGAACCGTTCGATCGCTACATCGCGGCAATGCATTGGGCACAGGACTACGCCGCAGCGTCGCGATCGATGATGATGCAGGCAATTATCCACGTCGTGCAGGATCAAGTAGCCAACGCCTTGCGGGACGGGCCCGAGATCAACTGCCACCACAACTATACGACCATGGAACACCACCACGGCAAGAACATGTGGATCACCCGCAAGGGCGCGATCAATGCAAGCGAGGGCGCGCTCGGGATCATTCCTGGATCGATGGCGACCGGTTCGTACATCGTCAAGGGACTCGGCGCTCCTGCCGCCTATTGCTCGGCGTCTCATGGCGCGGGCCGCAACATGTCTCGAACCGCTGCACGCAAGACATTGTCGACCGAGTCGCTCGATGATCGGATGAGCAGCATTTCCTGGAATCACGATGCCAGTGCACTGCTCGACGAGCATCCAGAGGCATACAAGCGGATCGAGGATGTCATAGCCAACCAGGCCGACCTGGTGCGCCCGGTCACCCGACTCGAGACGGTCCTGAACTACAAGGGCGCCTGAACGAATCACCACCTCGAACACGCCTGCCCCACGCCGTCGCGCCGTCGATGGCATGGTCGGGCTCGAGTAGTGGTGAATGGCGCCCCCGGCAGGACTCGAACCTGCAACCGTCAGATTAGAAGTCTGGTGCTCTATCCGGTTGAGCTACGGAGGCTTAGCGGCGGTCGGGCAATAGCCCGAGCAACGGCCTGTCGAGCCTAGTGCGATCGTCCGCGGATCGATACGAAGCGGACCGCAACGGGCTCGAGTCGGATCGGCTCGGAAAGTTGTTCGTCGTTCAGTCATCGACACGCTAAGCTTGTCGATTCCTGGTGGTCGTAGCTCAGTCGGTTAGAGCGTCAGTTTGTGGCACTGAAGGCCGGGGGTTCGATTCCCCTCGATCACCCCAAGTATTTGCCAGAGTGAAAGTGAACACCCAGCGTCGGCAAGGCGGCGGGTGATCGCTAGGCTTCGGCGGCTAC
>JBBQUN010000095.1:0-15609 GCA_038212405.1 Acidimicrobiales bacterium
GGTCATGGTCAGGTAGCGCAACTCCTCCACCGGTACCGGACATCCGATCTCCCAGGTCGACGCCTCCAAAATCGAGCCTTCGAGCGGGGCGATCGTCGCAGTGAACCCGTCATCGAGATCGGGCGCCGGCAGCACATCGACGGTGGCGAAGCGTCGATCGAGCAACTCGGGCGGCGTTTCCAGCCCGGTGGCAATCGACCCGTCGGGCAGGGTGAGGTCGCGCGTGCCCAACCATGATGGGCGCTGGGGGAGATCGACGGCGGGAAGCTCGGCCGCCGTTGTCACGGTAATTGTGCTTGGCGAGGTTCCACTCGTTGAAGGAACGCTCGTCGACGTCGTGCTGGCGGGGGAAGCCCGAGTCGTTGTCGTGACCTCGATCGCCTCGATTTCGGCGTTGGTCGAACAACTCGACACCATGATCAGACCAGCCAGCACCACAAGACGATGGGGGAGCAGCCGCCAATTCCCCACTCGGTTCGCCGTGGAGCGCGGCATCTGCTTCGATGACCCCATGGCGCAAAACGTACTGGGTGGCGAGCTCGAATCGTGCTCGCTCGACCCGTTGACCGGGTTCTACCGCGATGGGTGCTGTACCACTGGCGCCGATGATCAGGGCGTGCACATCGTGTGCACACGAGTGACCGAGGAGTTCCTCGCCTTTTCGAAAGCGGCGGGCAATGATCTGAGCACGCCAATGCCGATGTACTCGTTCCCCGGTTTGCAGCCGGGCGACCAGTGGTGTCTCTGCGCTGACCGATGGGTCGAAGCGTTCGAGGCGGGTACGGCGCCTCAGGTGGTGCTCGAGGCCACCCATGCCGCCGTGCTCGAGTGGGTCACACTGGCCACACTTCGCGAATTCGAATACCGCCCAACGACCTGACGGATGGGATCAGCAGCGATACTCGGTGCCGATGACCGAGCCACCGCTTCCCGAAACGAACGAATCCGCCAGCAAGCCAAACCCTGATCGGCTTCGTATTTCCGATGTCAGCTTCGTCGAGCTGATGAACCTCGACCATCACGGGCCTGACACCTACATCGGGCTTGCCCCGCGCTATCCATGGGGACGATTGTTCGGTGGTCAAGTCGTGGCCCAAGCGTTGCGGGCGGCACAGATGACCGTCGACCGCGACTACGTCGTCCACTCGCTGCACGCCTATTTCATCCAGGGCGGCACCCATCGAGAGCCCGTCAGGTTCGAGGTGAACCGTCTGCGAAATGGCCGATCGTTCTGGGTTCGCCAAGTCGTTGCCCGGCAATCGAGCGGCGTGATCTTGAACCTGTCCGCTTCGTTCCAGCGGGCCGAAGACGCCGCCGACGTCCAAACGCAGAACCAGCCGGACGACTTGGCTGGGCCCGAAGGCATCGAGGAGCAAGGGTGGGGCGGCATGTTGGAGCGCCGCGTCGCCATCAAGGAGTTCGGTCACACCAGCCTGTGGCTGCGTCTGGCCCAGGAGCTTCCCGACGACCCGCAGCTGCGGGCCTGTGCGCTCGCCTTCGTTTCCGACTCGGTGCCCACCGGCGCCGTTCGCGCCACGCACCCACTCCAGGTGCCACGCGAGCAAACTCGTGAGCACTTCGTTGGGGCCAGCCTCGACCATGCCATCCACTTCCACCGGCCCGTCGACCCAACGCAATGGATGCTCGCCGATGTGACCTGTCACGGACTCAGTGGCGCACGCGGCCTGTCGGTAGCCAACATGTTCGACAGTGCCGGGGTGCAGATAGCGAGCGTGGTGCAAGAGGTATTGCTGCGAGAACGCAAACAGCCCTCCAGCGCCGACTCGGGCTTCGGCGGAAAGTCACTGTGAATCCGACCACACCGAATCCGACCACACCGAATCCGACCACACCGACCACAGCGAATCCGACCCCGGCCACCCCGACCCCGACCTCGATCGAAACCTCAAGTTGCATCGGACCCCGCCGATGAGAATTGAGGCAACGAAAGTACGGGTCAATGGGATTTCGTCGAATCAATGAAGAGCAGCCGATCAGTCCGACCGACGACGAGAACGTCGACGGTCTCACTGGGCTGCCCGATCGTTGGCAACTCGAGAACTGGGTGTCGAGCCAACTCCAGCGATCGCGCCGCACCGGCGATCGCTTCGGGCTGTTTCTCGTCTCGGTGTCGAATCTCGCCGAGATCAACGGTGGCTACGGCAGCGCCGTTGGCGACGACGTTTTGCAAGCCGTGGCCGAATCCCTCGCCAAGGCAGTTGGAAGCCGTGGTCAGTTGGCGCGCTACCTCGGGTCGGAATTCGCTGTCGTCTGGCCCGGTCTCTTTGGCGCCGACGAAGCCCAGCGAGTAGCGGCTGACCTGATCGCCTCCCTGCCGCATCAGGTGACGTTCGAACGTTTCGTTGTCCCTGTTCGCGCTGCGGTGTCCGGCGTGATGAGCGATACCGACCTGAACGAGCGGTTGCTGCTCGTCGAGGCTGAGGCCGCGCTGGCCGAGGCCCGTTCGGCGACTGGTACGAACATGGTGCTGCGCGACGACGCCTATGGCGTTCGACGCAAGCCAGAAGTGATTGCCGTTCGGCTCCAGCGTGCCTTCGAGCACGACGAGTTCCAGCTCTACTACCAGCCGATAGTGTCACTCGCCGCCGGAAGCGTCGTTGGCTTCGAGGCGATGCTGCGTTGGCTGTCGGTCGATGCCGGGCCAACCGGTGCTGAGCTGCTCTCTCCTGGCATGTTCCTCGACGCCTTGCGGGCATCACCGATCGTGGTGCCGCTGCACGCCTGGGTACTCCAAGAGTGCCTGACGACTGTCCGTGGATGGAGCAGGCTCATGGGAACGCCGAGTCTGTTCGGCGCAACGAACCTCGATCCGAGTTTCATTCGTCATGAGCGGTTCGCAACGGTCGTCCTCAAGACCATCGAGGACCTTGGTATCAAGCCGACGCAGGTGTTGCTCGACCTGAATGGCGCAACGGCCGGTCCTCAGATCGGGCTGCTCTGGCCACGGCTCCAGCACCTCAAAGCCGCCGGGGTGGGTATCGCGCTGGAAGACTTCGGCATCGGTCACGGGTCACCTGACCTGCTGCGACGTTGCCGGTTCGATGTGATTCGCCTACCACGGGTACTCGTTGGCGGTCTCGGTCTGGCCGAGGAAGACCGGATCATCGTGACCGGATTGATCAGGCTGGCCCACGACCTTGGCTGCTACGTGATCGCCGAGGGCGTCGAGAACGAGGTCCAGGCCAGAATCCTGCGAGAAGCCGGGTGCGACCTTGGCCAGGGATTCATGTTCGGACGACCGCAATCAGCCGACGAGATCACTCGCGATCTCGACGAGGTTCCCAAGCTGGCCAAACAAGCCGTTGCCCGGGCGAGTGGCGACAAGCGCGGTTCCGCTTCGCCTGGCTCAGGCGTTGGTCATCGCTAGCGCTTCGAGCACCGAGGCAGCGACGCCGGGCCCGTCGAGTCCGAGCGAGGCGAGAATCTGATCGGCATTGCCGTGCGGGATGTAGACGTCGGGTACGCCAAGCACCCGGACGGCGGTAGCCGAACCAATTTCGTCTGCGATCGCGGCACCGATGCCACCATCGCGTAGCCCGTCTTCGATCGTGACGACGAGTCGGTGATTTGCCCCATCTTCGAGCATCACGGGATCGAGCGGCTTGACCACCCGAGGATCCCACACCGTGGCCGAGAAGCCCTCGGTCGCGAGGAGGTCAGCCGCCTGCTGCGCCGCAGCGAGCATCTTGCCGACACCGATGATGCAGACGTCGGTCCCTGACCGATCCTTGCGTGCGCTCAGCCCCCGGCCGACCTTGTCGTCGGCAACCGAAGGAGCGGCAGTCTTCGGCCAGCGAAGCGCAACGGGTCCACCGTCGAGGCCGTAGGCATCAACCAACATCTGTTGGAGTTCCTGATAGGACGAAGGCGCGAAGATGGTCATGCCGGGGATCTTCGACAGCAGTACGAGGTCGAGAATGCCGTGGTGCGAGGGTCCGTCATCGCCGGTGATGCCAGCGCGATCAAGGCAGAAGATGACGGGCTGAGCGTGAAGCCCGACATCGAGGTTGACTTGATCGATCGCTCGAGTCAGGAACGTGGCATAGACGGCGAAGACCGGCCGGAGGCCACCCATGGCCATGCCGGCTGCGGCCGTGACGGCGTGCTGCTCGGCGATGCCGACGTCGAAACAACGATCGGGAAATCGTTCGATGAACGGCAAGAGACCAGTCGAATCGGGCATGGCAGCGGTGATGGCAACGAGTTCGGGATGCTCCTCACCCAGCTTCACCATGGTTTCGGTGAACGCTGCGGTGTAGCTCTCGGGCTTCATGCCGCCCAGATCGTGCATGTTCTTGATGGCGTCGTTCTCGGCCGGTGCATAGCCACGGCCTTTTTGGGTGAGGACGTGCAGTACCACCGGCCCTTCGAACTCAGCTGCGTTGATCAGCGCGGTTTCGAGTTCGGCGATGTCGTGACCGTCGAATGGGCCCATGTAACGGGCGCCCAGATGCTCGAAGAACGTCTTGGGTTCGAAGGCTTCTCGAATGGCGGCCTTCGATGCATTGATGCCGAGTTCTGACAGTTTGCCGATGTAGGGAGCCTTGGCTGCTACCCGTTCGAGGCGATGCTGACGGCGCATGTACACGGGATTGGATCGGATCTTGACCAGGCTCTCCGATAGCAGCGAGATCGTTGGTGCATAGCTGCGGCCGTTGTCGTTGAGCACGATCGTGACGTTGCGGCCCGAGTGCCCGAGGTTGTTGAGCCCCTCGAAGGCCATGCCGCCGGTCATCGAACCGTCACCGAGCACTGCGACCACGCGACGGTCTTCGCCGCGGGTTTCGAACGCAGTTGCCAGCCCGTGGGCATAACTCAAAACGGTGGAGGCGTGGCTGTTCTCGATCCAATCGTGCTCGGACTCCTCGCGACTGGGGTAGCCCGACATGCCACCAGCCTGACGCAGGGTGTCGAAGCCGGCAAGGCGTCCGGTGAGCATCTTGTGGACGTAGGTCTGGTGGCCGGTATCCCACAGGATCACATCACGAGGAGAGTCCAGAACACGGTGCAGCGCCAGGGTCAGCTCGACATCGCCCAGATTGGAACCGAGATGACCGCTGCCAGCCTTGGTGACCTTGTTGACGATGAACTCACGAATCTCGACACAGAGCTGATCGAGCTGCTTCGCATCGAGACGACGCAGGTCAGCCGGTCCGTTCATGGTCGAGAGCAACTCCATGAGCAACCACGCTAGCCGACCGACTCCGAAGTCGACTTGCTCGGCTTGTGGATCTCGTGAATGTTGTGTGCATCGACCCAGCCGTGTCGAGCAAGCCGTGCCGTGCCAGCGCGACGGTGCGCGTGCGGTCGATCACAGGGGATTCAGAGGCACTTGGCCATGAAGCGCTCGACATCGACAACGACGCGAACGACCTTGCCTGCTGCTACCAGACCGCGGCCGTCTCGGGCCGAGGTCGTGAAATACAGCTTGCGACCGACCACCTTTTCGAGCGTGGCCTCGGCGGTGATGGTCTCGCCAACAGGACTCGGGGCGACGTGATCGAGCATGACCTGTACACCAACGGTGGTGAGGCCCTCGTCGAGTTCGCCGGCGACGGCGTCGGATGCGGCCTGCTCAAAGAGTGCAAGGACCCGAGGCGTGCCAAGAACCGGCACGGTTCCCGAGCCGAGTGTCAGGGCGGTGTCGTCGTCGGTGACCGTGACGATCACGGTGGCCGAGAGGCCGGTCTGCAAAGGCATTGCTCTACCGTAATCGGATTGGCGCCGGGGTAGACATCCGATCAGGAGCCACGAGCTGGGGTGGGAGTAGTCTAGTGAGCGTGACTGCACCAGTATCGAAGACCGAAACCACCCACGATGGCTCGCAGAACGACGGGCAAGCGCTGTTGCTCGATCAGGGTTTGATCGAGCGGATTCTTGGACTTGCCCGTGGTGAGGGGGCCGACTTCGCCGAGGTCTTCGTCGAAGACGTTCGTAGCGAAGGCATCACCCTCGACGACGCCAAGATCGAGAATCTCGCGAGCAGCCGTGATCTCGGCGCCGGCATCCGAGTGCTTGCTGGTGGCAAGACCGGCTTCGCTCACACGTCTGACCTCACCGAGTCGGGGCTGATTGCTGCCGCTCGTGCGGCAGCAGCGTCGGCTCGTATCGAGCCGACCGATGGCGCCGCGACCGTGCCGGTCACGCTCCGCTATGTCCAACCGGCGCAAGCCATCACCACACGGCCCGAGACGGTCGACACCGAGGTCAAGGTGGCATTGCTTCGCCGAGCTGACGCTGCTGCTCGAGCACACGACGATGCCATCACGCAGGTGAGCGTCAGTTACGGCGGCAGTCGTCGCCGGATTCTCGTTGCCAACTCCGACGGCCTGCTCGCCACCGACGACCAGACCCGCACCCGCTTCTCGGTGAACTGTGTTGCCACTGGCGACACGGGGCTGCAAACCGGCACCGAATCAGTCGGGAACACCGTCGGCTTCGAATTGTTCGACTCGGTGGACGTTGAAGACGCAGCACGAGCGGCGGCGCTGCGAGCCACCACCAAGCTGGCAGCCGTTCCCGCCCCCTCCGGCACCCATACGGTCGTGATCGGCCCCGGCTCGGGCGGCGTGTTGTTCCACGAGGCCTGTGGCCACGGGCTCGAAGCGGATTTGGTGGCCAAGGGTGCATCGGTGTTTGCCGGGCGTATCGGCCAGCAGGTGGCCTCGCCGCTCGTCACGCTCATCGACGACGGCACGATGCCGGGCGAGTGGGGCAACGTCGCCATCGACGACGAGGGCCAACCGGCGGCGAGAAACGTCCTGATCGAGAACGGCATCCTCGTCGACTACATGTGGGATGCTCAGCGAGCCAAGACCGAAGGTCGCCCGAGCTCCGGCAACGGACGACGCCAGAGCTATCGCCATCTTCCCATGGTCCGCATGACCAACACCTACCTTGCCGGCGGCGACATGACGCCGGCCGAAATCATTGCCGGCGTCGAGTACGGCGTCTACGTTGCCCGCCTCGGGGGCGGGCAGGTCGACACCGGTTCGGGCGACTTCGTGTTCGGCATGACCGAGGCCTATCTGATCGAGAATGGTGAGATCACCTCACCGTTGCGAGAAGGGCAGCTCATCGGCAACGGCCCGAAGGTGCTCCAGCTCATCGACGCTGTCGGCAACGACTTCGACATGGGTAGCCCAGGAACCTGCGGGAAGGACGGCCAGGGTGTGCCCGTTGGCGACGGAGTTCCAACCCTGCGAGTGAAGGAACTCACGATCGGCGGCACGTCCGCATGACCGCTTCTTCCGATTCGCCTGAGGCGCTATTCGAACTCGCCAAAGAACTCGTTGGTCGAGCAAGAGGCAACGAGCAGATCGAGGCGGTGCTCAGCCACAGCACGAGCACCACCGTTCGTGCCTACCAGCAAGAGGTCGAGTCCTACACCACCGCGACCACCGCTGGCATTGGTCTTCGAGTCGTCGAAGATGGTCGAGCAGGCTTCGCCTCGGCAGGAACGCTCGATCGTGTGGTCATCGATGAGCTGCTGGAGCAGGCGCGAACCAATGCTCGTTTCGCCGAGCCCGACGAGTTCGTTGCCCTGGCCGAGCCGGATGGTGTTGCTGCCACCGAGTTCGAACGCTTCAGTGAAGCGCTCGCCTCGGTGACCCCCGAGGAAAAGATTGCGCTCGCCATCGAGGTCGAGCGCCGAGTTCGCGCCGCTGACGCTCGGATCACCGGCGTGCGAACGGCGGCGTACGGCGACAACACCGTCTCGTTCGCCATGGCCTCGAGCACTGGCCTCGGTTTCAGCGAGCGGGCCACCAGCGCCAGTGTGAGCGTCCATGCTCTTGCCGCTGACGGCGATCGCACGATGAGTGGCGGCGGTGGCGATGCTGCAGCTGATCCGTCGGGTCTCGACCTCGATGGACTGGTCGAACGGGCTGTCCGACAGGCGGTCGACCTGTTGGGTTCCACCAAACCAAAGAGCGGGCCAGTGCAGCTCGTCCTCGATCAGCGAATGGCAGCGTCGATCTTCGGCATCATTTCCGGGATGCTGACCGGCGACCGAATCGTGAAGGGTCGTTCGCCGTTCGTCGATCGCATCGGCGAAGTGATTGCGTCGCCGTTGCTGAGCATCGCCGACACGCCGCTCGATCGCGAGTCGTTGGGGGCAACGAGCTACGACGGTGAAGGGTTGGCCTGTCGGGATCTGCCGCTGATCACCAACGGCGTGCTCGACGGCTATCTGTTCGACGACTTGAACGCTCGCAAGTACGGCACCGCATCGACTGCCTCTGCTCAGCGGGGAACCCGCGGCCTGCCCAGTCCTGGAGTCCACGTCTTGTCGGTTCCTGACGGCGACGGTGGCAACCTCGAACAGCTCATTGCCGGAGTCGATCAGGGCATTCTCGTGTTCGGACTTGCCGGTTTCCATTCGGGAGTCAATCCCGTGTCGGGCGATCTGTCACTCGGCGTCGACGGCCTCATGATCAGAAACGGACAGTTGGCCGAGCCGATCAGTGAGGCAACGGTCGGATCGACGCTTCAGCGCATGATGCTCGGCATCACGGCCGTCGGCTCCGATCGGCTTCACCTGGCGGGAGGCGCAGTGTGCCCGAGCCTGGTCATCGGTGACGTCATGTTGTCGGGGGCGAGCGGGTGAACGAAGCGGTTGTTGGCCGCCATCCCCATTTGGCGGAGTCTCGAGCGCCGGGAACGGTTCGTGTCGACATGCACTCGCACACGATGTGGTCCGGCGATTGCACCACGACGCCCAACGAGCTCGTGGCGGCGATCGAGGGGTCGGGAATCGATGTGCTGTGTATCACCGACCACAATTCGGTGGCCGGAGCGAAGCGTTTGGTTGGCGAATTGCCGTGTCGAGTGGTCATCGGTGAAGAAATCCGTATCGGTCAGGGCGAACTCATCGGCCTGTTTCTGGAAGAGGCCGTACCTCCTGGGCTCACCGTCGCCGATACTGCCCGGGCCATTCGGAGTCAGGGCGGCGTCGTGTACGTGCCACATCCGTTCGACCCCATGCGCAATGCGTTGGCTCCTCATTTGATCGACGAGCTCGCCGAGGCCGGACTCATCGACGCCTTCGAAGTGCGCAACGCCAAGACCAGTCTCGAGTCGCTCAATCGCAAGGCCGCTGACTACGCCAACAAGCATGGGCTGTTGGCTGGTGCCGGTAGCGATGCTCACGTGCCCGATGCGTTCGGTGCTGCCTACGTCGAGATGGCCGACTTCGGAACGAGTAGCGAGTTCCTCGCCGCGCTTGGCAATGGGCGGATCGTTGGTCACCACAGTGATCCGGCCCGACCATGGACGCCACGAATCGTTCCTTCGGTTCCCGACGATCGCTGAGGCAGCAGGCTCGGTGTCGACGTCCGCTGACCTGGGTAGAACGCCCTCATAACCGACTCGATGGTGCCGACTGGGTTCGGGTGCCGAGTGTCAACTTGCCTTCAGCGGGCCAGTCCGCTGATCAACAATCGATCGTCAGGGCAGACACTCTGGTCTTGGTCGACCAGGTTTGGGCCCGGCTCCAGGCTCGACTCGAGCGCGGCCTCGGTCGCGTCGATCGCATTGTTTCCAGCCTGTTCGACCGCGCACTCGAACCCAACGAAGTTCTCGAGGCGATTGCCCTTTGCGAGCACGTTGCGGCGAAGCTCGGTCTGCTCGGACTCGGAGCCTCCGCCGAACTGCTGCGAAAGGCGATCGTGGTGCTCGAACAGCAAGACCTTGGTGTCGCCACGGCCATTGGGCTGTCGAGTGTGTTGGACGACGCTCGCATTTCGATGGCGAACAGCGTCGCCGAACTCAAGCTCCTGAGTCAGACCGCAGAACCACTCGCCATCGTCGGCACCGTGTCGGAAGCAACCGACGAGCTGATCTGGGTGGCTGCGGCCCAGGGGCTACCGGTCTCCCAACACATCGACGGCGTCATCGGTGACAACCACGACGTCGCCGGCGTGATCATCGTTCTCGACGATGAGAACTCCGCGCGATCCAAACCGCTGCTTCGCAGTATTCGAGAGACCCATCCCACTCAGCCACTGATCTTGCTGGCGCCGGGCACGGCGCTCGAAGGTCGTGCGGTCGTCGCTGAACTCGTTACGTTGATCCTGCCGCGTGACGCCCATCCCATCGAGGTCGTGACCGAGATCCGCAAGGAGATCACTCGAAGTCGCCAGCCGCGCTCGATCAGCGTGTTCGGGGTGAACGCTCAGGTACTGGCGGAGCCGCTTTGGCATCGAGGGCTGGCGGCGCGTGTCGAAACTCGACTCGATGACCTCATTGCCCGATTGGCCAACGGTGAGGCTCGGGGGGTCGTCCTCATGCCCGAAACCGGCGCCCTCGATCCCGAACAGGTGGTCCGTCTCATTCGGACCGATCCGCGAACACGCGCTGCGGTGATCATCGCCGTAGGTGAATCGCTCGACCCGGCGCGAGTGCACAGCGCGTTGCGTGATGGCGTCGATGATGTCTTCGGGCCCCAAGTCGACGCCGATGATCTTGCCGTTGCCATCAAGGCGCGGTTGCAGCGACGAGCCGAGCTCGAGCCGGTCGTCGACCCGAGTGAACATCGGGGCACGGTGCCCTGGCCAACGGCGACGATGATGATCGAGCGCATGTTGCTCGTCGGGTTTCGACGCAGCACACCTGTCGGCATCGCCATCATTCGGCTTCACAACCCGAACATCACCCCCGGCAACGCTGCGGGCCCAACGACGACGCTGCAATCGCTCGACGCTGAGGCTGATGCGCTCGATGAGGCAATCGCCCGTGAGTTTCGCGGTGAAGACGTCATTTCCCGACTCGACGGCGACCACCTGGTCATCGCGCTGCAGGGTGTCTCCCGGCGAACGCTGATGGGTCGGCTCGGCGATCTGCAACACGAGTACGGACTGGCGGAACGACAGTGTCGCTCGATCGGCCTCGAGTTCCCGATCGATGGCCGCTCTTTGGGTGAACTGCTCGAGGAAGGTCGACTTGCGCTCGACCGCGTCGTGGATGAGGGAGGCCCATGGCTGGCTGGCGCAGATTGGCGCCCGTGGGCCGCCGAGGCATCCGACGTCTTGCTGATCGATCCCGATCACGCCCTCGGTGTCGTCATCGGCGAAGCGCTGAGCCGACGCGGTATCACCGCGCATCACGAGGCTGATGCATTGGTTGCGCTCGACGAACTGGTCGGACGAACGGGCAAGCCGCTGCCACGGGTCGTGCTGATGGAGCTCGACCAGCGAGGAATCGACGGCATGGCCTTCCTTCGCCAACTACGCGATGCCGGGACGCTGCACCGCACCAAGGTCGTCGTGCTCTCGGCTCGCTCGAATGAATCCGACCTCCGCATGGCGTTCGAGCTCGGGGCCGTCGACTTCGTCGGCAAGCCATTCTCGACGCCGCTCTTGGTGCACCGACTGTCTCGGGTGCTGGAACGATGAGCAGATTCGAGCTCTTTGCGGTCGCATGGGCCCTCGTCGGCATCCTCGTCGTTCTCTACTTGGTGTCAGGTCTTCTCACCGACGTCGCGACCAAGCTGCTCGATCGCCGGCGCGAGCGAGTGCTGAAGGTCATTGGCGTCGTGCTGTTCGAACATGACCATGACGCCGAAGCCGTGCACGAAGACGTTGCCGACTTACCTCGTCGGATGCTGCTGCGAGTGTTGCAAAACCTTGCGGTCGACTTGGACGGAGATGCACAGCAACGGGTGCGTCAACTGGTTCGCACGACTGGTCTCGAACGCTTCATTCGTCGTCGTTCCCGCGCTCGCCGATGGCGGCTTCGGGTGCAGGCAGCGCAGCTCCACCATCTCGTGTCGAGCCCCGATTTCGATCGTCGCCGGCTCCTCGAGGATCGTCACCCGCTGGTTCGGGCGCGGGCGGCCGAGGCCCTCACCTCATCCCAGGCTGCTGCGCACCTCGACGTGCTCATGCCGATGCTCGCTGCCGACGATGCCGTTGTTCGAATGGCTGCGCAACAAGCGATTCTCAACGCAGGAAGCGACGCAGTACCACTACTGATCGAACAGTTGGCCCTCGGCGCAATCGACAGCCTTGCTGCCCTCGAAGTCGTTGCCAATCTGCCCGATTCTCGGTTCATCCCACTTCTCGCTGATCATGCGGCTTCGAACGACGACCGAACCCGAACCCTCACGGCCAAGGCCCTCGGAAACGGCGGCAGTGCCTCGGTGTCGTTGCTGCGCGAGATGCTGTCTGACCACAATGCAACCGTTCGGGCAACCGCCATCGACTCGTTGTCCCGGCTCGATGCCGTCGCATCGGTCAACGCGATTGGGGCATGCCTCGCCGATCGGTCATTCGCTGTTCGTCGAGCCGCTGGTGAAGCGCTCGATGCACTCGGATCGGCCGGGCGCCTCGTCCTTCGCCGCCACCTCGAGCATCCCGATCGCTTTGCCGCCGATATGGCACGCCAGGTTCTCGACAGCGCCAGCGCTCGTCTGGGTGTCAATCTCTTGCCGGTCAGTGATGAGGTACTGATCGATCTCGGCGAATCCGATGCCTACGCCGAGATCGAAGTGGCGAAACCTCTCGATCTCACGCTCTATCGGCCCGAGGCGATCCGAGCGACGGTACACGCCGAGGCCAACCGGGCACTTGCGCAGGTCTGCACTGAGGAACAACGCGGTCCATTGACCGACAGCGAGATCACCAGCGCGATGTTCTTTGCAATCACGGCTGCTGACGTGATCGACGCACTCCTCGCACCGGTGGATTCGCAGTGATGGACCAACAACACGTGCTCCTCGGTGCAACGATCGCCGGCGGTTTCGGTTCAGCGTGGGACGTAGTGCGAGAGATTTTCACCATCGCCAATGTGTTCGACAGCGTCGCAGACATTGCTGCCGGTTGGGTCATCGTGGTGACACTCCTCCAGCTGGTGATGGTGGTGGCTGCGGTGATCGAACTTCGGCGCCTTCGCCAACGAGACCGACACCAGATGTGGCGCCGAGTCATGACGTCGCCACTTGCTCCTCGGGTCTCGGTGCTCGTGCCCGCCTACAACGAAGAAGTCACGGTGACCGACACCGTGCAGGGCTTACTGGCGCTTTCCTATCCCAACCTCGAGATCGTCGTGATCAACGATGGCTCGCCCGACCGCACGATCGACGTCTTGGTCGACGCGTTCGATCTTCGTCCGATTCATCCGATCTACCACCGCCTGATTCCCCACGCCGATGTCAAGGCGATCTATCGCTCGAGCCGCGAACCGCGGCTGGTTCTGGTCGACAAGTTCAACGGAGGAAAGGCCGACTCCCTCAATGCCGGTGTGAACGTGGCGACCGGCGACCTGGTGTGTGCCATCGATGCCGACACATTGGTCGCACCCGACGCGCTCCAGCAGCTCGTTGCCCCGTTCATCATGCGGGAAGACACCGTGGCTGTTGGCGGCAGCGTTCGTCTGACGAATGACTCGCCGGTGCACGGCGCCCGAGTCACCAAGCTGGTGGTACCGAAGAAGCCCTTGCCCGCGCTCCAGGCGGTGGAATACATGCGGGCGTTCCTCGTTGGCCGCCTCGGCTGGAACCCCCTCGGTGGCAACTTGATCATTTCCGGTGCCTTCGGGGTCTTTGACCGGCCGGCGGTGCTGGCTGCGGGTGGCTACGAGAAGTCGTCGATTGGAGAGGACATGGAACTCATCGTTCGCCTTCGCCGTGTCGGGTACGAGAACGGCGAGTACGCACGAGTGGAGTTTCTTCCCGACCCGGTGGCCTGGACCGAGGCTCCCGAATCGATGAAGGTCCTGGCCCGCCAGCGGAACCGGTGGGAACGGGGATTGATGGACGTGCTGTTGCGCCACCGGCGGATGATCCTCAACTACAAGTACGGCACCGCGGGAATGCTGTCGATGCCCTTCTTCTTCATCGTCGAGTTCCTCTCGCCGATCGTCGAGGCAGTTGCGCTCACCCTGCTACTCGTGGGCTTGCTGGCCGGCCTGGTCGATCCGGGTTCGCTCTGGGTGCTCGGCGCGGCCTACGGCTTTGGCACCGCCGTGACCATCCTCACACTGTGGTTCGACGATGTGGCCTTTCACTCCTACCCAAAGACGCGGTATCGGCTGAAGCTTGCGGCGTATGCCGCGATCGAGCAAGTCATCTACCGTCAGCTCACGATCGTGTGGCGGCTCTGGGGGATTCGACTGTTCCTGATGGGACGAACCGAGTGGGGCCAACAGGTACGCAAAGGCTTCACGACAACGCCGTGACCGGGGCTCGTCGCCAGGAGAGGGCCGTCTGGTCAAGCGGCGAACTGGTCAAGCGGGCGATCTGGTCAGGACCGGAACGGTGTCATCACGATCTCGATGCTGCCGATGGCAATGGTCTCGACGATGCCGAGCACCTGGTTTGGTTGCACCGCAACCGTGATGCCGGTCTCCTCGACTGCCATGATCCGGCCCTGGCCAAGCGAGCGAGTGTCGATCGTTTGCCGGTCGCCCAGGCTGAACCCGGCGGTCAGGCCGATCAGTTCGACGATGTCGCCGGTCTGTACCGGTGGGGGAGCGAGCGGCAGCGGAACGGTCACGGCACGCTCGTCGGGATCCATCGCGGCGCCGGCATCGAAGATCGCCAATCGGTCGACCGGTTCACCCTCGGCTACTGGCGATCGAACGAGGGCGCCCTCGACATCGGTCGGGTACATCGCAGCGATCTCGAGCGGCCAGTCTTCCCACCGCAGATCGGCAGGCCCGATTCGTTGTCCGGCAACGAGATCATTGTTCGCGATGGCGACGGGGCGGAGCGTGCCGAAGCCGGCAACGACCGCACGGCTCTGCACGATGGAACCGAAAGCGACCGCGCCGATCAACCCGATCAGAACGAGGAGCCAGAACCGGCGGTGGTCGATGCGTCGGAGGGCGATGCGCAGTCGATCCAGCGCTCCCAGTCGAGCACTCGCTGGGCGCGAGAAGGATCGGATCTCGGGTATTGCGGTGGAGGATCGAGCAGGCATGGAACTTCCCGAGTCAAACGCTGCGAGGCAGGCGTGCGTGAGGGGGAAGTGAGCCGGCCGGCGGCGCAACGCCGCATGGCGATCAGTCGCGCGATGAGCCCTTGGACTTGCTCTCACCCGATGACGATTTGCTCGACGGCGTACTGCTCGATGATGAATGACTCGACGGCGTGCTGCTGGATGAGGAACTGCTCGATGACGAACTGCTGGAGTCGGCACTGCTGGAGGAACTGCTGCTGGAGTCGGCGCTGCTGGAAGAAGCGTCTGATGTCGATGGAGACGACACCTTCTTCGACTTGCTTCGAGCGTCGTTCTTGTAGAAGCCCTCACCCTTGAAGGCGATGCCGACCGGGTGGAAGACCTTCTTGACGGTGTGCTCGTGCTCATCGCCTTCGATGGTGGTGAGCGTGTCGTCCTTGATGGACTGCTCGACGTCGAAGCGATCGTCACAGATGGTGCACTTGTATTCGTAAATTGGCATGAATCGAAAAGTTGGTCTCAGAAGAAGCGGCTGGATGCCGATGGTTTCGGCAGTCGACAGACCAGGGTATCGGCATTGGCCAGACCCTCAGTCACTAGCGTCGCATCGGACGTGATTGTTCGCCGCTGTGGCTGTCGCCAAAACCCGCATCCAAGGAGTAGAACGTTGTCTTCTGAGGCCAATTCATCA